>CAMHIP010000096.1 GCA_946185205.1 uncultured Bacteroidales bacterium
CGCAGGCCGCCCACTACCGCGACGAGATGTGGGCCCTGCAGGAATACCTCAAAGTTTGGAAAGAAGAAGCATGAAAAGATATCAGATCGTCCTGTTCGTCTTCGGCGTGATCGCCCTCCTGGCGGTCCTGTGCGCCGTATTCCCCGAAAACGGGCTGCTGGGACTGCGTTTCCCGCGGCTCAGCGAAGTCCTGTCGGCGGCGGAGCCGGATTCCGGCCCTTCTCCGGAAGAACTCCTCGAGCAGCGCAGGCAGGCGATCCTGGCCGCGGAGAAAGACCAGTACCAGGCCTTCTTCCGGGAGGATCCGTCCCGTTTCTACCTGCCTGAGGGCGACATCCGTTTCTTCGATCCTCTGTTCGCGGCACTGGACCGGGCGAAGACGACCCCGCTGCGCATCGTCCACTACGGCGATTCCCAGATTGAAGAGGACCGTATCACCGGAACCATCCGTGAGAGCCTCCAGAAGCGGTTCGGAGGCAGCGGCCCGGGCATGATGCCGGCGCGCCGGCGCGGTACGCCGCGCGTGGGCGGAAGCAGTTCCGCGGAGCTGTCCCGTTTCTATAACTACGGGGACGCCGGCCATCGGGCGGGGATCCGCAAGTACGGCCCCTTCGCCGATTTTACCCGCCTGGATACCATCAGCCTGGCCACCTTCTCCTTCTATCCGGTCGGGGGCAAAAAGAAGGAGCCGAGCACGTTCGAGCGGATGACCCTGGTGGCCGGCAATCTGCGCAGCCAGCTCTCCGTGACGAACCAGGGGGTGAAGAAGGTGGTCGAACCCGGCGAGAGTCTCTCCTTCGTGCGTTTCGACCTCCCCGACAGTTCCGCGCGCGCTTCCCTGACCGTGTCCGGATTCGGCGACCTCTACGGCATCCTGCTGGACAGCAAGACGGGCGTGCGGATGGACAATGTCCCGATGCGCGGATGCTCCGGCACCATCTTCACCACGATGGACGAGGAGCAGCTCCGCACCTACTACCGCGAGGAGAACGTCCGGCTGATCCTCCTGCAGTACGGCGGCAACAGCATGCCTTATCTCAAGACGGACAAGGGAATCGCCACCTACACGGAGTCGATCCGCAAGCAGATCCGTTTCCTGCAGAAGCAGGCGCCGAACGCCCGGATCATCTTCATGGGTCCCTCCGACATGGCCACGGTGGTGGACGGCAAGCGCCAGACCTATCCGAAGCTGCCGGCCGTCGTGGACTCCCTCCGGACGGCTGCGAACGACTGCGGCGCCGCTTACTGGGATATCTACGGCGTGATGGGCGGAGCGAATTCGATGGTCAAGTGGGTGCAGTCGAAGCCGGCCCTCGCGGGATCCGACTATGTGCATTTCACGCTGGCGGGCGCGCAGAAAATCGGCGAACTGTTCAGCGAATCCCTGATGTTGTATTACGAATATTATCGCTGGAGAAAGGAGCATGGGCGGTAAACTCTTCGGCGGATTGCTGTTTTTCCTGTGGGCATTCGGAGCCGCGGCGCAGGAGCTCCCGGACTGCGTGCATCCGGAGGCTTCCGTACTGCTGTTCCCGGGCTCCCGGGCGGCGCAGGACGGTTTCTATGCCAAGCTGGACATGCTGGTCGAGACGGGCATGGGCAACGTGAACGTCTGGCACATCGGCGGCTCCCACGTGCAGGCCGCCGTCTTCCCCAACCGGATTATGAACGGGCTGGATTCGCTGACGGTCCGCGGCGACCGCGGCTTCCTGTTCCCGCACCGGCTGGCGGGCACCAATTCCGACCAGAGTTACCGCATGACGACCACGGGGGAGTGGGTGGCGCCCATCCTGACGAAGTCGTCCGAGGAGCGCCGTCCGCGCTACGGGATCACGGGCTACGGGGCCCGGACCTCGAGTCCGGACGCTTCGGTGGGCTGCCGCCTCAACCCGGACGGCTCCGACCGCTGGACCTTCGAGAGCGTGCGGGTGCTGGGCTACGGCTCGTCGCCCCGCGCCTATCCCTATATCATCTGCCTGGCGGACACGCTGCGCTTCGATTTCGAGGCGGAGACGCAGAGCTACCTCTTCGACCTGCCCGCGCCGACGGACAGCGTGGTCATCCGCTTCCATATTCCTGCAGGAGAGGAGTTTACGCTCAACGGCCTGCAGCCCGTCAGCTGGCGGGCGGGCGTCAATTATTTCGCCTCCGGCGTCAACGGGGCGGCGCTCCCGTCCTGGCTGGACCGCTGCGAAGACCTGGAACGCGACCTCCGGCTGGTCCGCCCGGACCTGGCGATCCTGGCCGTGGGCATCAACGATTCGGCCGTGAGCGCCAAGGATTTCAAGCCGGAGAAGTTCAAGGAGAACTACCGGCGCCTGATCGCCATGGTGCGGCGGGTGAGTCCGGACTGCGCCTTCATCTTCGTGACCAACAACGACAGCTATCGCTATGTGCGGCGCGGGATGACCTACAATACCAACACCGAGACCGTCCGCCGGGCCATGATGGAGCTGGCGGAGGAATATGGCGCCGGGGTCTGGGACCTCTACGCCGTCATGGGCGGGGCCCACTCGGTCGAGAAATGGCGGGACGCCGGTCTGGTGAAGTACGACCGGCTGCACTTTACGGATGTCGGATACTCCCTGCTCGGCGACCTCTTCGTGGAGGCGCTGATGGCGGATAAACAAAACAGATAGATGGACTGGAGCGGTATCATGGGTTTCGCGCAGCGCCTGTTCGGGTTCGACCCCAACTCGCCGCTGCTCTTTACGCAGTTCTATTTCTGGGCGTTCTTCGCCCTGGTATATGCGGTCTTTGCACTCATCGGCGACAGGCGGCTGCTGCGTAACGCCTTCCTGTTCTTTGTCAGCCTGTTCTTCTACTTCAAGACCAGCGGCCTGTCGGTGCTGATCCTGATCTTCGTGACCTGCTCGGACTTCTTCATCGCCCGGCGGATTGCCGGCTCGGAGAAACCCGGCCGCAAAAAGGCCTGGCTGGTGCTGAGCGTGTGCATCGACCTGCTGATCCTGTTCTATTTCAAGTATTCCTACTTCTTTGCGGACTTCGTCCACTCGCTGACGGGGCTGGAGATGAAGGTCGTCAACGTGTTCGGCGTGCTGGGCAACGCCCTCGCCGGGGACGGGCGCTTCAGCGTGGACAGCATCGTGCTGCCCGTGGGCATCTCCTTCTTCACCTTCCAGGTGATCAGCTACACGGTGGATGTCTATCGCGGGCAGGTGAAGCCGGTTGACAACATCCTGGATTTCGGCTTCTATGTCAGCTTCTTCCCGCAGCTGGTGGCGGGACCGATCGTGCGGGCGCACGAGTTCATCCCGCAGCTCTACAAACCCTTCTTCCTGGGACGCAGGCAGTTCGGCATCGCCGTGTTCTGGATCCTCAACGGCCTCGCCAAGAAGCTGATCCTGAGCGACTACATCGCCGTCAATTTCATCGACCGCGTGTTTGAGAACCCCCAGCTGTTCACCGGCTTCGAGAACCTGGCGGCCCTGTTCGGCTACTCCCTGCAGGTCTATGCCGACTTCTCCGGCTACACGGACATCGCCATCGGCGTGGCCATGCTGATGGGATTCTACCTCCCGCAGAACTTCAACTCGCCCTACAAGGCGCCCAACCCGCAGGATTTCTGGCGGCGCTGGCACATGTCGCTCAGCACCTGGCTGCGCAACTACCTCTACATCCCGCTGGGCGGCAACCGCAACGCCACCTTCGGGACCTATTTCTGGATCGTCCTCTTCGCCGTGATCGCGGCCATCCTGTCGGGCAGCTGGGTGGTGTCGCTGATCTTCGTGGCCATCGCGGCCGTGCTGGGGACCGTGGCGTATTTCAATCCGGATCGGCGCAAGAAGATCTTCGCGAACATCAACCGCTTCATCACCATGCTGCTGGGCGGCCTGTGGCACGGCGCTTCGTGGAATTTCATCATCTGGGGCGGGCTCAACGGCATCGGCCTGGTGGTGTATCAGTTCTGGAAGGACATGAAATGGGGCTGGCGCTTCGGCCTGGTGACCGCGCTGACGCTGCTGCTCGGCGTGCTGCATTTCGCCGTCGGGGCGCCTGTCTGGAACCTCCTCTTTGTCTGGGCGCTGATCGTCTGGCTGGGCACGCTGGTGCGTTTCATCTATCACCTGGCGGGCGGAAAGGGCTGCAAGCAGCTGGGATACATCTGGGGCGTGGTGCAGACCTTCACCTTCATCACCTTCACGCGGCTCTTCTTCCGCAGCGGCAGCAACCTGGACCCGGCCACGGCCAACGAAGTGGCCTGGCAGACGGCGCAGCGGATGGTGGAGCAGATCGGCTCCGCCTGGGACTGGTCCCTCATCCCCGAGATCTGCGCGACCTACTGGAAGGTCTTCGCGCTGGTCATCGCCGGCATGGTGATCCACTGGCTGCCGGTGCGCTGGAAGCGCTGGTACCGCATCAACTTCGCGCTGCTCCCGCTGCCCGTGATGGCGCTTGCCGTCGTCGCGGTGGTTTTCATCGTCTATCAGTTCATTACGGCAGACCTCCAGGCGTTCATCTACTTCCAGTTCTAACGGACACTAAATTGATTCCTCCGTGCTGATCGTCCTGCTCTCCGCCGTCCTGCCGGCCCTTGCCCTCCTGTATTTCATCTACAGGAAGGATGACCTGCGCAAAGAGCCCGCGAAACAGATCGTGCGGGCGTTCCTGCTGGGCGTCGCCTCCGCCCTGCTGGCGATCTTCCTGAATTCCCTGCTGCTCCTGTTCGGATTCTATTCGGAAGAGCCCGCGACGGTGGGCGGGCATCTGCTGGAAGCATTCTTCGGGGCCGCATTGCCGGAAGAACTTGCGAAACTGGCGCTCCTGCTGCTGTTCCTGCGCCGGAATCCGGATTTCGACGAATGGGTGGACGGAATCGTCTATGCCGCCAGCCTGGGGCTGGGCTTCGCCGCCCTGGAGAATATCTTCTACCTGTTCGACAACCTGGACGACTGGGCCGCCGTAGGCACCCTGCGCGCCTTCCTGTCCATCCCCGCGCATTTCTTCTTCGCCGTCACGATGGGCTACTTCGTCTCGCGGGCCTATTTCGGCGACCCCGCCAAGGTCAGATGGAACCTCGCCCTGGCCCTGATCTGCCCGGTCATCCTCCACACGCTGTTCGACTTCCCGCTGATGCTGTCACGGACGGCCGAAATCACCGGCGGCCTGTTCGCCCTCTTCTGCGGGGTCTTTATCTTCATGGCCGTGAAGAGCAAGGAGTTCTACCTGGCCCACCACGCCAGGGATGCGGAGCAGATGAACCAGGATCACGGCGCTTCCGCCTGACCTTCTGCGCTCTGCCGCACCCTCCGCTGCGGCTTTGCAATCCGCTGTTGATTATCAGGGAATTATGAATTAACTTTCGGCGTTTTAGCCGAAGGTTGATTTGTAATTTGTTGATTCTCAGTGCAGGCTGGAAAAAAATTGTTTTTGTTGTAGCCTTTGGGACGGGATTTCCGTCTAATAGGTGAAATCTGGTTCCGGACAGAGAGAAACTGAAGTTGAATTTAATAGGTATTTAGTATGATGTTTTTATTGATTTCAAGTGCGTGGGCCAATCACTTTATCGATGCGCTGATACCGATCTGCATCGTCGTGGTGTTGCCGGTGCTGATCGTATGGCTGGTGCTGCGCTCGCGGCAGCATGAGGTGGACCGGAAGGCCGAGATCATGCTGAAAGCGCTGGACAACGGGGCGGAGATCAATCCGGACCTGTTCCGGCCGGCCTCGAACAAGACGGCCAAAGACAAACTGATGGGCTGGCTGACGGCCGCCTGTGTTACGGCCCTGACCGGACTGATTACCGGAGCCGTGTCCTTTTCGGTGCTGTGGCAGGCGGGTCAATTCAAAGAGGAACCTGGCGTGTCATTGTTCTTGCTCAGCATCAGCGGCATATTGCTGGCAGTCGGCATCGCTTTCTTCATCGTGTATTTCGTGGGGAGAAAGGTGTATGCGAAAGAATTGTCAGCGTCGGAATAGGGCAGGGTTTTGACACGGGAAGAATTCATAGGTCTGGTCCCGGATGTGCAGGAGCCGCTGCGGCGGTTCCTGCTTGTGCTGTGTGAGGGGGACGCTGCTTCAGCGGATGACCTGGCGCAGGAGGCGCTTGTGAGCGCCTATGTGGCCAGCGGGACTTTCCGCGGCGCCTCAAGCTTCAGGACCTGGGTCTTCCGCATTGCCTATCATTGTTTTATCGACCGGCTCCGCGCCCGGAAGATCCGGACGGAGCCGCTGGACACCTTCTCGGAGGAGACGCTGCCGGCCCCCGATCTGTCGGACGGCGGCTTCCGCCACGAAGCCCTCTACCAGGCCCTCCGGCAGCTGCCGGACAAGGAGCGGGCGGCGCTCCTGCTCTTCTACATGGAGGACCGGCCGGTCAAAGAGATCGCATCCATCCTGGAAATCCCTGCCGGCAGCGTCCGGGCCTACCTGACCCGCGGCCGCCGGCACATCAAAGCATATCTGGAGAAATGGAAAACGAGATAAAAGCATTCTTCCGCACCGCGGCGCCCCTGCCCGGAGATGCAACATCGTTCCGGCTGGAACTGAATGCGAAACTGGTTGCTGCAGAGCAAATCCGGCAGTTCCGTGACAGCGAGATCCGCCGCTCGCGCCGGATCCTGTATGCAGTCTTCGCTGCCGGTCTGTTGCTTGGCGGCGGCGTAACGGCCGTTGCGCTGCTGCAACCGGACTGGCTGACCGGCTGGTGGGAAGGCCTCCGGGGTCTGCTGTCCGTCCCTGCCGTTCCCCTCGGGGACAAGGCCGCGGCCCTTCCGCTGTGGCCGGCCGCTCTCCTGCCCCTCGCGATCCTCGCCATTGCGCTCCCGCTGCTCCTGCTCCGCCGTCACACCGTTTTTCGCAACTGACTACACGACAATCATTTACAAAATGAACCCCTTCCTTTTGGATGGGGTTCATTTTGTAAACAACAGGGAATCAACAACATCCGCAAAACACCTTCCCCGCGGCCGCCTCCACTGCGTGATGCCGGGGGCGCTGGAGGGTCGTTCCGCCCCTGGCGACCGGATTTCTTGCTCGCCAGGGGCGCTGGAAGGTCGTTCCGCCCCCGGCAACTGCGAACCCGCCGGAGATGGAGCGCGCGGGACATTACGAAGGGCAGAGCGGAAATTGGTTTTTCGGCAAACCTGTCCGAAAAACAATTTCCGTCCGCCCGTAGGATTGGCCATCGCACCGCGACAGCAAGGTCCGACTATCGGACCTTGCTATCGCAATACCAACAGCGATAGACTCCGTTCTCTGCAAGCCGGAAGCGCGGCTGGTGATGCTCGTTATTGCAGATACACTTGCTGTTGGTGCAGTGCAGCGCCGGGTTGAGGATAGGCGCCTCGTGCTCTGGCATGGCGTGAGCCGGATCGTTCTTCCACTCCATCAAGCTGATGATCAGCGCCATACGGACGAGTTTCCCGTTCTCCACCTGGCGGAAATACGCCGCCCGCGGATCGTCATCGACCTCGGTCAGGATCTCGTTGACGCGCGGCAGCGGGTGCAGTACCGCCATCTTCTCCTTGGCCAGCGCCATGCGGCGGGCGTCCAGCACGAAGCTGTCCTTGACGCGGTCGAACTCGTCCTCGTCCAGGAAGCGCTCCTTCTGCACGCG
>CAMHIP010000097.1 GCA_946185205.1 uncultured Bacteroidales bacterium
GCGGCAAGGACTCGATGAGCGGCACCTTCGAGCACATCAGCGTGCCGCCCACCCTGATCGCCTTCGGCGTCACGACGGTCGATGCCGGCCGGGTGATCTCCCCGGAACTCAAGTGGGAAGGCAACAAACTTTATCTGATCCGGCATACCCCGCTGCCCAACCGGATGCCCGACACTGCGCAGCTCAAGGAAAACTGGGACTACGTCCACGCGCAGATCGCCGCGGGCAACATCGTCTCCGCCTGGGCCCTGGGCCGCGGCGGCGTGGCGGAAGGCCTCGCGAAAATGGCCTTCGGCAACTTGTTCGGAATCAACATCCAGGCGGACGAGCGCACGCTCTTCGACCTCGGCTACGGCTCCGTCCTCGTGGAGAGCGAGGGCCCGCTCGATTTCCCGCAGGTGGTCCTGCTCGGCGAGGTGACCGACGGCGAAGACGGCCTGCTGAAAATAAACGGCGAACGCATCAGCATCGACCGCCTGATGGAAGCCAATGCCGGCAGATACGCCAAGGTGTATCCGGCGAAGGTCGAGGCGAGCCACAAGACAATGCTGAACGGCATCAAGCCGCAAGGAAAATATGAAGCGCCGCGGTGGAAGGGCCCTGCCGTTGACAAGCCGCTCGTGTACATCCCTGTCTTCCCGGGCACCAACTGCGACTACGACACCGCCAAGGCCTTCCGCAAGGCCGGCGCCGAGGTGGAATTCGGCGTGTTCCGGAACCTCACGGGCGAGGACGTGCTCCGCTCCATCGACGCGATGGGCGCCGCCATCGACCGCTGCCAGGTGCTGATGCTCGCAGGCGGTTTCTCCGCCGGCGACGAGCCGGACGGCAGCGGCAAGTTCATCGCCAACGTGCTCAACAACAAGCGTGTGGCGGCTTCGGTCCATGCCCTGCTGGACCGCGGCGGCCTGATCCTCGGCATCTGCAACGGTTTCCAGGCGCTCGTCAAGAGCGGCCTGCTGCCCTACGGCCGCCTGGGATGCGTCACCCGCGAGTCGCCGACCCTCTTCCGCAACGACATCAACCGCCACATCTCGCAGATGGCCACCACGCGCGTGGCCACGACCCGCTCGCCCTGGCTCGCGGGCATGCAGATTGGCGACCTGCACACGATCGCCGTCAGCCACGGCGAAGGCCGTTTCGTCGTCTCCGAAGAGCTGGCGAAGGAGCTCTTCGCCCGCGGGCAGGTGGCTTTCCAGTACGTGGATCCCTTCTCCGAGGAGGTCACCATGGAAGCCCCCGCCAACCCCAACGGCTCCTGCTACGCCATCGAGGGCATCATCAGCCCGGACGGCCAGATCCTCGGCAAGATGGGCCACTCGGAGCGCTGGGAGCCCAATGTGTTCAAGAATATCGAAGAGGAGCTCTACCAGCCGCTCTTCGAGAACGCCGTGCGATATTTCAAGAAAAACCGATAAACACGACAGTTAGTAGTTATGACAAAAGGACCGTTAATCTTCGAGGGAAACGAGAAACAGGTGTTCGCCACGGACCACCCCGACCAGGTGATCTTCCATTACAAGGACGTGACGGTGGCCTACAACAACGTCAAGCGGGCCCGCTTCAAGGGGAAGGGCGCGCTGGACAACCAGATCTCGGCCATCCTGCTGGACTATCTGAACAAGAACGGGGTGGAGACCCATTTCATCGAGCAGCTGGGGCCGCAGGAGCAGCTCTGCCGCAAGATCGAGATCATCCCCCTGCAGGTGATGGTGCACAACCGCATAGCCGGATCCCTGGCCGCCCGCCTGGGCGTCGAGGACGGATTCCGCCATCCCAACACCATCGTTGACCTGCGCTACAACAATGACGAGCTGGAAGATCCGTTCATCAACCGCGACCACGCCGTGGCGCTGGGCCTGGCCACCTACCAGGAGCTGGACTGGATGTACAACGTGGCCCGCCGGGTCAACGACCTGCTCAAGCCGCTCTTCCACAAGGCCGGCATCGAGCTGGTCGATATGAAGATCGAGTTCGGCCGGGCTTCCGACACCGGCACCATCATCATCTCCGACGAGATCAGCCCGGATACCTGCCGGCTGTGGGACGAGGCCACGGGCGAGCGGATGGACAAAGACCGCTTCCGCCTGGACCTGAGCCGCGTCGTGGAGAATTACCGCAATGTGTTGAACCGCCTGAAAGAAGTAACAGAATCATAGTATGGGAGTCCTTGCTGTATATGGCGTCCAGCGCGCCTCGACCTATATCTACTACGGCCTTCACAACCTCCAGCACCGGGGCCAGGAAGGCGGCGGCATCATCACCTTCGATGAGCAGGGAGAGCCCCATCAGTACCGGGGCCAGGGCCTGCTGAGCGAGATTTTTACCAACGGGGAACTGAATCACCTGCCCGGCAGCATGGGCATCGGCAGCGTCAAGTATGCCAACGCCTCCAAGGGCGGGCTGAACAACGTGGAGCCGCTGTATTTCCGGCACCATACCGGAGACTTCGCTATCGCCGGCGAAGGCAATCTGGTGAACGCCCGCCAGGTGTCCGAGTACCTGGAGCGGCACGGTTCCATCTTCCAGACCAATACGGACAGCGAACTGCTGGCGCACCTGATCAAGAAGGGGGGCAAGGAAGACCGCATCGTCCGGATCAAGAATGCCCTGAACATGATCGAGGGCGGCTTCACCTTCGTGATCATGACGCGCAACCGCATCTACGCCTGCCGTGACAAATACGGCATCAAGCCCCTCTGCATCGGCAAGATGCCGGACGGCGGCTATGCCGTGAGCAGCGAATCCTGCGCCTTCGAGATTATGGGGGCCGAGTTCGTGCGGGACGTGACGCCGGGAGAAATCGTGAGCCTGGACCACCACGGGATTCGGAGCACGCTCTATTCGCAGTTCAACCGGCACCGGATGTGCGCGATGGAATATATCTATTTCGCCCGGCCCGACAGCGACATCGACGGCTGCAACGTCCACGCCTACCGCAAGGAGGCCGGACGCCGCCTGTACCGGGAGTGCCCGGTCGAGGCCGACATGGTGGTGGGCGTGCCCGAATCCAGCCTCAGCGCCGCGATGGGCTACGCCGAGGAGAGCGGCATCCCCTATGAGATGGGCCTGGTGAAACACAAATACGTGGGCCGCACCTTCATCCAGCCCGTGCAGTCGCTGCGCGAACTGGGCGTGAAGATGAAGCTTTCCCCGGTCCGGAGCATCGTGCAGGGCAAGCGCATCGTGCTGGTGGATGACTCCATCGTCCGCGGCACCACTTCGCTCAAGATCGTCAAGCTGCTGCGCGAAGCCGGCGCGACGGAGGTGCACGTGCGCATCGCCAGTCCGATGATGCGCTTCACCTGCCACTACGGGGTGGATACCTCCACGCCGGAGGAGCTCCTGTGCTCGCACCGGACGCTGGAGGAGGCGCGGCAGGCCATCGGGGCCGACTCGCTGGGCTACCTGAGCCCGGAATCCACGCGGGATTCCTGTTTCGGCTGCGCGGATCCCTGCCAGGCCTGCTTCACGGGCGAATACCCGACCCTGCTGTATGACGAGAAGGTAGAAAACGAATAAACACAGATATGGCACAATCTTACGAAAACGCAGGTGTCAACCTGGAAGCGGGCTACGAAGTGGTCCGCCGCATCAAGCAGCACGTCGCCTCCACCGCCCGCCCGGGCTCGATGGGCGGCATCGGTTCCTTCGGCGGGATGTTCGACCTCGCCTCCCTGGGCTACAAGGAGCCGGTCCTGGTGAGCGGCACCGACGGCGTGGGCACCAAGCTCAAGATCGCGTTTGCGATGGACAAGCACGACACCATCGGCATCGACGCCGTGGCGATGTGCGTCAACGACGTGCTGGCGCAGGGCGCCGAGCCGCTTTTCTTCCTGGACTACGTGGCCCTGGGGCACAATGTTCCCGCGAAGGTAGAGGCCATCGTGGCAGGCGTCGCCGAGGGCTGCCGGCAGGCCGGCTGCGCCCTGGTGGGCGGCGAGACCGCCGAGATGCCGGGCATGTATGAAGGCGACGAATACGACATCGCCGGTTTCACGACGGGCGTGGTGGAGAAGAGCAAGCTCATCGACGGCTCCAAGGTGAAAGTGGGTGACGTGCTGGTGGGCATCGCCTCCAGCGGCGTGCATTCCAACGGCTTCTCGCTGGTGCGCAAGATCGTCGGCGACGGCGGCCATACCTACGGCGAGGCCGTGCCCGAGTTCGGCGGCCGCACGCTCGGCGAGGTCCTGCTGACCCCGACCCGCATCTATGTGCAGCAGGTGCTGGACGTCATCCGCCATTGCGACGTGCACGGCGTGGCCCATATCACCGGCGGCGGCTTCGACGAGAACATCCCCCGCGTCCTGAGCGACGGGCAGGGGCTGGAGATCCGCGAAGGCAGCTGGGAGATCCTGCCGGTCTTCCGCGTGCTGGAGAAATGGGGCGGCGTGCCGCACCGCGAGATGTTCAACATCTTCAACATGGGCATCGGCATGGTGCTGGTGCTGCATCCCTCCGAGGCGCAGGCCGCCATCGACATCCTGGCGTCCCACGGCGAGAAGGCCACCATCATCGGCCGGGTGACCGATACCCCCGGTGTCAATATCATCCTGCAATGAAAAAGCGCTTAGCAGTATTCGCCAGCGGGTCCGGGACCAATTTCGAGGCCATCGCGCAGGCCTGCGCCGACGGGCGGCTGGACGCCGAAGTGGCCCTGATGGTCTGCGACGTGCCCGGCGCCGCCGTCGTGGCGCGCGCGGAGCGTTTCGGGATTCCCGCCTTCGTCGCTTCTCCGAAGGAGTTCGGCGGCAAGGCGGCGTTCGAGCGGGAGATCATCCGCCGGATGGACGCCCTGGGGATCGACCTCGTGTGCCTGGCGGGCTACATGCGCATCGTCTCGGACGTGCTGCTGGAGGCCTACGGCGGGCGCATCATCAACATCCACCCGTCCCTGCTGCCCGCCTTCAAGGGCGCGCATGCCGTGGAGCAGGCGGTGGCGTACGGCGTGAAGGTGTACGGCATCTCCATCCATTGGGTGAACGCCGACCTGGACGGTGGCAGGATCATCGCCCAGCGGGCCTTCGAATACGACGGCTCCGACCCGGAGGAAGTGCACCGGATCGGACAGAAAATCGAACATGCATTATACGTTGAAACCATAGATAAATTATTGAAACAGATATGAGAGCGTTAGTCAGCGTCAGCGACAAGACCGGGCTCGTGCCTTTCGTGCAGGGCCTGCAGGCATTGGGATGGACCATTATCGCCACGGGCGGCACACAACGCCTCCTGGAGGAGCAGGGCGTGAAGACGGTCGGCATCAGCGAGGTGACGGGTTTCCCGGAGATCCTGGACGGCCGCGTCAAGACCCTGCACCCCAAGGTGCACGGAGGGATCCTGGCCCGCCGCGACCTGCCCGCCCACATGCAGACCCTCGCGGAGCAGGGGATCGGGACCATCGACCTGGTGTGCGTGAACCTGTATCCTTTCCGCCAGACCATCGCGAAGGAAGGCGTGAGCATGGAGGACGCGATCGAGAATATCGACATCGGCGGTCCGTCGATGGTGCGCAGCGCCGCCAAGAACTGGCGCGACGTGACCATCGTCTGCGATCCGGCCGACTATGACACCGTGCTGGAGGAGATCCGCGCCGGGGGCAAGACCTCCGACGCCACCCGCCTCAAGCTCTCCGCCAAGGCCTATACCCATACGGCCGAATACGATATGTGCATCGCCGGCTGGATGCGCGCCCAGGCGGGCCTGAACGAGAAACTCTTCCTGGAGTACGACCTCAAGCAGCCCCTGCGCTACGGCGAGAACCCCCATCAGGCCGCGAAGTTCTATGCGGCCCTGCAACCGGAGCCGTATTCGCTCGCCTTTGCCCGTCAGATCCAGGGCAAGGAGCTGTCCTACAACAACATCCAGGACGCCAATGCGGCCCTGAACGTGCTGCGCGATTTCTCCGACAAGCCGTTCTGCGTGGCGCTCAAGCACATGAATCCCTGCGGCGCGGCCGTGGGGGAGACCCTGGAAGAGGCCTGGCAGGCCGCCTATGAGGCCGACAAGGTCAGCATCTACGGCGGCATCGTGGGCGTGAACCGCGAACTGACCGCCGAGGTGGCGCTCGGGATGAAGCCCATCTTTCTGGAGATCGTGATCGCTCCGTCCTTCACGCCGGAGGCGCTGGAAATCCTTTCCGCCAAGAAGAACCTCCGCGTGCTGGAGGTGCCGATGGCCCCCGTGGCGCAGGCGCCGATGCAGTATGTCGGCGTCGTCGGCGGAATGCTCGCCCAGCAGCTCGACACCGCCGTGGAGCAGGTGACGGAGCAGATGTGCGTGACGAAGGCGAAGCCCACGGCCGCGCAGATGGCCGACCTCAATTTCGGCTGGCGCATCGTCAAGCACGTCAAGTCCAACGCCATCGCCGTGGTCCGCGACGGCCACACGGTCGGGGTGGGCGCCGGCCAGACCAACCGCGTCGGCTCCGCCGAGATCGCCCTGGAGCAGGCGAAGGCGGCCGGATTCACCGAGGGGCTGATCCTGGCCTCCGACGGTTTCCTGCCTTTCGGCGACACCGTGGAACTGGCGGCCCGCTACGGCGTGAGCGCCATCGTCCAGCCGGGCGGCAGCATCCGCGACGAGGAATCCATCGCCAAGGCGGACGAGCTCGGCATCACGATGCTCTTCACCGGAATCAGACATTTCAAGCATTAGGATATGGCAAAAGACAAGAAAGTGCTCGTGGTGGGCGGCGGCGGACGCTGCCATGCGATCGTGGATGCGCTCAGCCGCTCCCCGCAGGTCGCGAAGATTTATTGCGCGCCCGGCAATGCCGGCATCGCCGCACAGGCGGAGTGCGTCCCCCTCAAGGACACCGACGTGCAGGGCCTGCTCGCCTTCGCGCAGAAAGAGGCCGTCGATCTCACGGTCGTGGGCCCCGAGGCGGCGCTCTCGGTCGGCATCGTGGATGCCTTCCGCGCCGCCGGGCTGCGGATTTTCGGCCACACCCAGGCCGCAACGCGCATCGAGAGCAGCAAGGAGTTCGCCAAGATCCTGATGGAAAAATACGGGATCCCCACGGCGGGCTACCGCAGTTTCGATGATTTCCAGGAGGCCCTGGACTATGTGAACGCCCGGCCCTTCCCGGCCGTGCTGAAATATGACGGCCTGGCTGCCGGCAAGGGCGTCGTGATTGCCGCCAAGCCGGAGGAGGCCGAGGCCGCCCTGCGCAGCATGCTGCTGGACGGGGCGTTCGGCAAGGGCCGCGTGGTGGTGGAGGACTTCCTCACCGGACCGGAATTCTCCTTCATGGCCTTCGTCGATGGGGAGCGCGTCTATCCGATGCCGCTTTCGCAGGACCACAAGCGCGCCTTCGACGGCGACAGGGGGCCGAACACCGGCGGTATGGGCGCCTACACGGGCCTGCCGTTCATCACCGAAGAGGACCGCGCCTTTGCGCAGACGCAGATCCTCGAGGCGGCCGCCAGGGCGATGTGCGCGGAGGGCTGCCCGCTTTCCGGCGTGCTCTACGGCGGCCTGATGAAGACCCCGGACGGGATCAAGGTGATCG
>CAMHIP010000098.1 GCA_946185205.1 uncultured Bacteroidales bacterium
ATCATCATCCTTTGCGGCGGCGGCCCGGCTCCGGGCATGAACACCGTCGTCTGCTCCGTGGCCAAGACCTTCCTGGCCGGCGGTTATCGTGTCATCGGCCTCCACGGCGGTTACAGCGGCCTCTTCAGCAAGACTCCGCGCACCGAGGACCTCGACTTCTTCAAGGCGGACGCCTACTTCAACCGCGGCGGTTCCTACCTGCAGATGAGCCGTTTCAAGCCCACGGACGAGGATTTCGAGAAGAATTTCAACCTCTCCCTGTTCACCGACAACAACATCAAGCTCCTGGTGACGGTCGGTGGCGACGACACCGCCTCCACGGCCAACCGCATCGCGAAGTTCCTCGAGAACAAGAAATACCCCATCGCCAACATCCACGTCCCCAAGACGATCGACAACGACCTCCCGCTGCCGGACAACGCCCCGACCTTCGGTTTCAACTCCGCCAAGGACGAGGGAGCGCACATCGCCCGCACCGTGTACGAGGATGCCCGCACTTCCGGCAACTGGCTGCTCATCAGCGCCATGGGCCGCAGCGCCGGCCACCTGGCCCTGGGCATCGGCGAGGCCACGCACGCCCCGATGACCATCATCCCGGAGATGTTCAACAAGACGGAGATCAGCATCGACAAGATCATCAAGCTCACCCTGTCCACCATCATCAAGCGCCGCATCCTCGGCATCGGCTACGGCACCGTCGTGGTGGCGGAAGGCGTGTTCCACGACCTGGCTCCTGAGGATATCAAGGCCGCCGGCGTGAGCATGACCTACGACGAGCACGGCCATCCCGAGCTCGGCAAGATCAGCAAGGCCGTCCTGTTCAACGAGCTGCTGGAGAAGGAGATGAAGAAGATCGGCTTCAAGGCCAAGACCCGCCCGGTGGAGATCGGCTACGATGTCCGCTGCCAGGATCCGATCGGCTACGACCTGACCTACTGCTCCGAGCTGGCCATGGGCGTGTTCGAGCTCTTCAAGAAGGGCGAGACCGGCTGCATGGTGTATGTGGACGCCTATGGCACCGCCAAGCCGCTCTACCTGCACGACCTGCAGAACGAGGAGGGCAAGATTCCGCCGCGCCGCGTCGAGATCGAAGGCGGCATCGCGCAGAACTACTACAGCCACATCTGCCACTACATCACCCCGGCAGACTATGAGGCCGCGAAGGCGTATGTCCCCGATCCGGAGGCCTACGACTTCAAGAAGATCCTGAACTGGTAAAGCAGGTCCCGGACCGGTAAAAAAGAGGAGCCCCGCAACGCTGCGGGGCTCCTTCTTTTCTATCTCTCCGTTATTTCTTCGAGACGCTCTGGAACGTGCGCTCCACGCCCGTGTAGTCGATCGTGCCCTGGTGCTCCAGGTACTCCTGGATGATGGAGGCGGTGGTGCGGTTCAGCGCGCGGCCCTGGTCCTTGCGCGGGGAATCCGCGATGGAGGCCGTGTAGCTGTTGGTCACCACCTTGTAGGTCTTCTTCAGGTCGAACTTGGAGCCGTCGGGGTTGGTGATCTTGAGTTCCTTGATCTTCTCCGGGTGCTTCTTGTCGAAGATGACGTTGCAGATGATGCCGCTGACCTTCGGGAAACCGTAGGTGTCGTTGTAGGTCGTGGCAATCAGCATGTCCTTGAGCTCCTGTCCGGTGAGCTCCAGCTGGATGGTGTCGTTGCCGAACGGGTCGAGGCGCAGCACGTCGCTGACCGTGAACGGACCCGCGGGGAGCTGGTCGTAGCGGACGCCGCCGGTGTTGGTGAAGGCAATGTCGGAGCCCGTCTCCACACGCCAGGCGTCGGTCATCATGCAGCCGAGCTGCTCGTAGCTGGTCATCGGGGCCGTGAGCGTGGCGAGCACGCGCTGGAATTCGGGATTGTCGCTGAAGTAGCGGACCATCTCCGCGACGACCTTGTTCTTCTTGGGATAGGTCTCGACTTCGATGTTCTCGGCCTTTTTGTCAATCACGCGGCCGTCCTCGACGGTCAGGGTGATGTGGGTGACGCGCTGCAGGCGGTTGGTGTTCTGGGTAATCAGGACGCCGTTGTGCATCTCTCCGCCGGCCAGCTGGGTGTGGGAGTGGCCGCCGATGATGAGGTCGGCCCAGGGGACTTCCGCGGAGAGCGCCACGTCGTCATCATAGCCGATGTGGGTGAGCAGGACCACGGCGTCGCATTCCTCGCGGATCGAGCTGTACTTCTCGATGGTCTCGAGGACCGGGGTGAAGGACAGGCCCACGACATTGTCCGGGTGGGTATCCGGGGTCTGGCGTTCATTGATCTGGACGGCACCGATGAATCCGACGCGCACGCCGTCAACGTCAAAGATCTGCGTGGGACGGGGCAGGACGCCCAGCTCGGGAGCCGGCATCAGGTTGGCGCAGATGTAGCTGAACGTGGACATGTGCATCAGTTCGCCGAGGCCCCTGGCGCCGGAATCGAACTCGTGATTGCCCATGGTGGTGGCGTCGAAGCCGACCATGTTCATCAGGACGACCATCGGGTAGGCCGGAATCTCATACAGGTCGTTGAGGGGCTCGCCGGTGCGGTTGTCGCCTGCGGAGATGATCAGCAGGGACGGATAGAGCGCGCGCAGACTGTCGGCAATTGCGGCAAGCTGCGGGAAGTTCTCGATCTTGGCGTGCATGTCGTTGGCGGAGAGGATGTGGACCTCCTTCTTCTCCGCAAAGGCCGCTGAAGCCAGCAGGCAGGCGGCGGCAAGGGTCAGCAACAGTTTTTTCATTATTTCTTGAATTTGATGGTTTGTCCTTCACGAAGAGGGGCGTCCAGGCCGATTTCGTGCCCGTAGGCGTCATAGATGCGGCCGCTCGTGAGCAGGGATTTGGGCAGGCGCCGGTGTGCGAGATAGCGCAGCACGGCGTGCTGCGATTTGGCTCCGTCGAAGATCTCGACGACGGTCCTGTTGACTCGTATCTTCATCGTCAATACAGATTTATTACACACAAATATATGTGTTTCCGGCGGAAAATGCAAGAAACACCCCATTTCGCCCTTGGCACGCCAAAAACCGTGCTGCCAGGGGCAGAATCGCTCTATTCAGCCCCCGGCAACCGCCGGTCATTTTGATGCTTTACCGGGATTAGATCCTCGGTTTCTGGATAATGCGGAGGGCAAGGGAGATGAAATAGACGATGAGGCCATAGAAGGTGGGGATCAGCATCACCTTGAGGCCGCCACAGAGGACAGGCTGGCTGACAGCCCCGACCGTCTGGACGACGTCCAGGATCTGGATCAGGCCCATCAGCGAACCAAAGATGGCAAAAACCAGCGCGCCAATGCCGATTTCCCGCACCCAGCGGGGCGCCTTCCAGGCGGCGATGAGCAGGGCGATCAGGAACAGGGAGATGACGATCATCCAGCCCAGGCCGCCCATAACGAAAAACTCGGGCAGCGAGATGCTGGCCCGCTCGATGGTTTCCTGGTGCGTCACACCCAGAGAATCCACGACATACATTGTTTCTTCTTTCATGCTTATGGGTTTTTGAGGTTTGTTGCAAAGGTGATTCGTACGCACGAATAATGCAAGGTCAAATCCCATCATCACCCTGTCAAAACCCACTGCAGGGCTGTGCGCCTTGCCGATACCGCCGGATTTTGTTATTTTTGTCCAACGATGAAGACCCTTATGCGCATAGCCTACTGGCTGGCCGCCGTCATTCTGCTGGCTGTCATCCTCACGAGTCTGGACTACACCCTGGGCCAGGCTGTCCTCATCGGCCTCATCTTCTGCCCCTGCGCGCTCGCACTGGAATTCTGGATGCCCAAGGCCCGGAAGACGATGGACAAGGTCTGCCTTTCGCTGGCCGTGCTGGTCACCGTGGTCCTGCTGATCATCGTACTTCACTTCGTCGTCTGGCAGTCCCTCTCTCCAAACGTCTCCCATGAGCCGAAGGATGTCCCGCCGATGCTGATCAATCCCGCTTTCCTGGGTCTTATCCTCACCGCACTTGCCATTGGGGACTATTTCTGGACACGGTGGCTTGCCGGACGATTCCGCGCGCAGGACCAATCCATCACCTTCTTCTCCGAGCGGAAGAGCATCACCCTGAAACGCTCCGGCATCGCTTATGTCGAATCCAACGACACCGAGGTGCGCGTCGTCACGACGGACGGGGAAGCCTACCGCAACAAGACCGGCATCGGCCAATGGGAAAACCTGCTGGCAGAAGACTTCCTCCGCATCCACCGTTCCTATCTGGTCAACACCGGATTGGCCACCCTCTCCGCCCCCGACACCGTCACCGTCTGCGGAACGCAGCTCCCCGTCTCCCGGAAATACAAGGAATCCGTCCAGCGGACCTTCCAGGCCTAGCAGCCAGGCCCGATCGCCTGCCAGGGGCAAATAATGTGCAACCGGGCGGCAATACCTATCGCAGCATCCGCTGCGATAGGTATTGCTCGAAGGAAGCTCGGTAGGCGTCGGACACATGGATGAAGGCGTCGCCGATGGAAATGTCGTTGGTGCCGCTGACGGAGTCGATCTTGTCCAGGGCCACGATATAGGAGCGGTGTACGCGCATGAAATTGTCCGGCAGCAGCTCCTCCACGGCCTTCATCGTGATGTGCGTCACGAGCGGCCGCTTCTCGGAACAGAGGTGCAGCAGGACATAGTCCTTCATCCCTTCCACGTAGCGGATATCCGAAAAGGCCACCTTGCGCAGCTGCCCGTCGCTCTTGACGAAGATGGAATCCTGCTGCTGCGGCGCTCCGGGTGAGGGCTCCGCAGCGCCCTCCACCAGGGAAAACCACTGCCGCGCCTTCTCGGCCGCCTCCAGGAACTTCTGGTAGCGGATGGGCTTGAGCAAGAAGTCCAGGGCGGACACTTCGTAGCTGTCGAAGGCGTAGTCCTTGAAGGCGGTCGTGAAGACGACACGGGTGCCTTCCGGGACCATCCGGGACAGTTCCATCCCGTTCAGGTCAGGCATCTGGATATCCAGGAACACCAGCTCCGGACGCCGCCCGCGGATGGCCTCCAGCGCGGCGACCGGATCCGTGAAAGAAGCGTCCAGGACCAGGAAGGAGGTCTTGGAGATGAAGTTCTCCAGCATCTTGACGGCCAGCGGCTCGTCATCGACGACCATGCAGTGCAGCACTTTCATCCGATCAGGTTTTTAAGGACGATCCGGACGGAATAGACCCCGTCCGTTTCGGTCTGCTCATAGGTATAGGAGTCCGGATAGATCAGTTCCAGGCGGCGCTTGAGGTTCTCCACGCCGATGCCGGAACCGATGTGGTCTTCGCCGGTCCGGGTGAAGGTCGAGTTCTCGCAACCGAACACCAGGTCCTTCCCCTCTGCGCGGAGCCGGACGTGCACGAACGAGGCCATCCGGGCGTTGACCCCGTGCTTGAAGGCATTCTCGATCGGAGAGATGAAGAGCAGGGGCGCGATGCGGACATCGCCCGCCGGGAGCTCCCAGTCGGTCGTGACCTCCGTCAGTTCGTTGCAGCGGAGCTGCATCAGGCGGATGTAGTTGTCCATGAACGCCACTTCGCCCGAGAGCGGGACCTTGTCCGTGTCGGTGTCGTAGAGGGCGTAGCGCAGCGTGTCGCTGAGCTGGCCGATGCTCTCCTGCGCCCTGTCGGGATCGATCTGCGTCAGGGAGGAGATGTTGTTGAGCGTATTGAAGAGGAAATGCGGGTTCAGCTGGTGCTTGAGCCAGGTGAGCTCGGCCTCGGAGGTCTTGCGCCGCTCCTCCTGCAGCTGCATCTGGATGTCGTTGGAACGCAGGATGTAGCGGATGCCGATCGCCAGGAACACGAACAGGACCTGGAAGAAGGCGGAGGACAGGAAGGAGACCAGCCGGAAGGCCCAGATGTCGCGCAGGTGGAGCTGGAACTGCTCGCGCACCCCTTCCGGGATGTCGGTCACCGGCGCCGGCATCAGGATCCGGAAATTCAGCAGCAGGAGCAGGAGGAAATTGACCCCGATGAACCAGCCCAGTTTCTTCTTGAAAAGGAGCTGGGGCACCAGCAGCAGGTAGTTGGCCGCATAGATGACCAGCAGCGGAAGCATCATGGAAAGGGACCCCCGGAAGATCATGGCGGCGTTGGCTTTCTCGCCGGACACCAGCCAGTTGACAAAGGCGGGAAGCACCAGCACGCAGGCCCATACGAAGGCCTGCGCGAGGTTGAGGATCAATCTGTTGCGATTACGTTCCATCGGGACGGGGTTTCAGGTCACAACAAAGATAGCAAATCTTTCGCTACATTCCCATACCCATGCCGCTTCCGCCGCCCATCAGGCTGGTGCCGAGACTTTCGGTCGTGCTTTCGGCATTGAGCTGGTCGTCGTTCTGGATGGTCTTGCGGGCGCTCTTGACGCGGATGTTGCCCTGCTTGCCGAAGCTCCAGCTGATGCTGATGTTGAGGTTCTGCATCGGGATCACGTTGACGCTCTCGGAGCGGAAATCCCTGCCGGAGGTATAGCTGCGCATCTCCATGCCCTTGCAGCCGGTCAGCGGCATCGTGTAGTTGACGCTGATGCCGAGGCGCTCGTCGAAGAAGGTCTTGGTCAGGCCGATCATGCCCATGCTCATGCCGGTGCTCCAGCCCTGCAGGGAGTAGTTGCGGCCCATCGCCACGACGTTGGCGCTCAGGCGGAAGTCGGCGGGCAGGGTCTGCTGGAAGCCCAGCATGGCGTTGTAGCTCAGACCGCTGTTGTGCTGGTCCAGCACGGCGCTCGACAGGTCGGTGTAGTTCAGGCCGCCGTTGAGGAAGATGCGGGTCTTGGGGCCGGCGTTCCAGTTGACGAAGGCGTTCAGGCCGGTGATGCCGGTGCGGACGATGTTGCCGTAGGTGGTGTTGAGCAGGTTGTCGGCATCGTAGAAGCTGTAGGAGGAGATGCCGTTCGCGACCAGCTGTTCGCGGAGGGTCAGGTTGACGATCCACTTGGGGCTGTAGAGGTTATAGACGAGGCTGATGTTGTGGCCGCGCTCGACCTCCAGGTCGCCGTTGCCGTAGGTGCGGGCCGTCGGGTCGGAAACATCCACGTAGGGGTTGAGGTAGCTGATGCCCGGACGGCTGATGCGCATGTTGTAGGACAGGCCGATGTT
>CAMHIP010000099.1 GCA_946185205.1 uncultured Bacteroidales bacterium
CCGAGCAGGGCGACGCCCTGTGGCTGGACCAGTACGGCAGCTGGCAGGCGACCGTGGCCGCCGGTGAGGTGTTCAAGCTGCTCGGCGCACGGGACCTCGGCGTCGGCAACGACTACCGCGCCGTGCCCATGCCGCCGGTGCTAACGGGCCTGCTGGACGGCGAACTGGCCTGGCGTCAGCATGACGGCGGCCACACCGACGGACCCAATATGAAGTATTTCATCGAGTGGGCCTCCGGCAAGATCCGGGGGCAGAAGTAACCTTGTCAATCAATTAAATGTAAGAGAGATATGAAGAAGTTTCTTAATCGGTTCAACGATGTTTCCAAGGTGATGGACCGTGCTGCCTTCGCCGATGTCCAGCAGCAGATGACCAAGTACAAATATGGCTCCGACGCCTTCATGCGCATCCTTGCGAGCCGTTATTCCTGTCATTCGTTCAGCCACGCGCACGTCTCGGAGGCCAAGCTGGAAATGATCCTGGAGGCCGGCCGCCTGGCCCCGTCCGCCAAGAACCTCCAGCCGACCCGTATCTGGGTGATCAAGAGCGAGGAGGCACTGGCCCGCCTGCGGAAAGTGCATCCCTGCTACGACGCTCCGGTCGTGCTGGTCGTCGGCTGCCGCAACGAAGAGGCCTGGACCCGGGAGAGCGACGGGGTCAACGCCGGCAAGACCGACGCCGCCATCGTCCTCACGCACCTGATGCTGACGGCGACGGACGCCGGCCTGGCCAACATGTGGATCTGGGACTTTGATCCCGGCAAGTTGCGGGAGGCCTTCCCGGAGATGCGGGAGCACGGCCTCTACGGCCTCCTGGCCATCGGTCATCCGACCAAGGACGGCGGCGCCCCCACGGAGCGTCACTCCCAGCGCAAATCCATCGAAGAAATGGTCACGACGCTGTAGCGTCCCTTCCCTCGTCATGCCCGGCTCGACCGCGATACGCGCACAAACTGGATATTTGCAGAAAAATACTTATCTTTGCATGTTGAATTCTAATCAGAAAGAAAGTTATGAATCTTCGTGACATCAAGAAAGACATCGAGTATGTGCTGAGCGCCTTCGTGGAGGATTGCTCCGTGGTCGCCTGCGTCAACCCCAAGGTCACTGACGGCAACGTCAGCGAGCTGATGGAAGAAGCCATCGACCTCTACAACGAGCTCCGCGACAAGGTGAACGCCAAGATCGAAGGCTCCAAGAAGAGCTACTACAACGAGCTCCGCAAGGAGGTCCTCACCCGGACAGACGCCCTTTACGAGAAGCTCAGCGCCGCCGTGAAGGAAGCGGTCAAATGAGGCA
The DNA here is from genome assembly GCA_946185205.1 of uncultured Bacteroidales bacterium. Taxonomy (GTDB): domain Bacteria; phylum Bacteroidota; class Bacteroidia; order Bacteroidales; family UBA932; genus Cryptobacteroides. The sequence continues at coordinate 1,299 of CAMHIP010000099.1, forward strand.
TCCACACATCCTGATAACGGTCGCGCTTCTGCTTGCCAGCGGGAGCGCGACTGCTGGTATTCCCAGGACGCAGGCGCAGAAGACCATCGAAGAGATCTGCGCCCGGGAGCCGTTGCGCTCCGCCCTGGTGGGCGTGCTGGCCGTCCGGGCGGACGGCGACACCCTCGCCGCGGTCAATTTCCGCACCCGGATGGTCCCCGCTTCCAACGTCAAGCTCCTGACTACGGGCATGGCGCTGCACACGCTCGGAGCGGACTACCGTTTCGAGACGAAACTGGCCTATTCCGGCACCCTCGAGGATGGCGTGCTCAAGGGCGACCTCTACATCCTGGGCGGGGGAGACCCCACGACCGGGGCCCGCTCGGAGCATGCGGACGGACTGGGCAAGACGCTCACCTCCTGGACGGAACTGCTCACGGCCGCAGGCATCCGCTGCATCGAAGGACGCATCCTGGGCGATCCGCGGCATTTCGCGGAAGCCACGCCGCAGAACCTGGGCTGGACCCTTGACGACCTGGGCTGCAACTACGGCGCCGGGCCGACGGGGCTCAATTTCTTCGAAAACGCGCAGAACATCTATATCACGCCCGGCCGGGCCGGGATGGCGCCCTCCTACCGGGTGCAGTATCCCGAGACGCCCTGGATGCGCTACGCCAACGACGCCGTGACCGGTGCGGCGCGCTCGTCCAACTCGCTCTACTACATCAACAGCGTCCTCGCCCCCGTGGGGCAGATCGCCGGCTCCTTCCCGATCGACCGGCGCGGCTACACCCTCGAGTGCTCCAACGCCTTCGCCTCCTACACCTGCGCTTATTATTTCCGCAACCACCTGCAGGCCAGCGGAATAGAAGTGAAGGGCGGCTACGGCGACATCACCCTGAAAGGGGAGGTGCGCACCGACCTGACGCCGGGCGCGCCGCTCACGAAGGCCATGCCGGCGGATTCGCTGACCCTGCTCGGCGGCGCCCTCTCCCCGACGCTCGCGCTCATCGTGAGCGACACCAACCGGGACAGCGACAACTTCTACGCCGAGACGCTGCTGAAGACGCTCGCCATGCGGGAAGGCCTGACGGCCCGGCAGGACGACTGCCAGAAGGCCGCGGAGACGCTGATGCGGCGGATGGGCCTGCGCACGGACGGCGCCTGCCAGCAATGGGACGGCAGCGGCCTGTCGCGCAAGAACTACGTCTCGCCCGCATTCTTCGTCCGCTTCCTGCGGAAAATGATGACCCTGCCCGTGTGGCAGCCGTTTTTCGATTCGCTCCCCGTGCCGGGAGAGAAAGGTACGCTGGAAGACCGTTTCCCCAAAGCGGCGCCGGAGGACCGCGCCCGTTTCCACATGAAGACCGGCTCGATGAACGGCGTGCGCTGCTTCAGCGGCTACATCCTCTCCGCGGACGGCGACCCGAAGCACACCATCGTCTTCTCGCTGCTCGTCAACAACTGCCCGGCTCCGTCGTTCCTGCTGGTGCCGGCCATGGACGGGATTATGGAGGCGCTGGCGGCGGAGAACGGGGCGCTTTGAGCGCATTCCGGCCGGAGAGAGGGGAATCTCCGAAAAAATAGCTATTTTTGCAAGTTATGCGGAAACTCCTGATATGTCTCTTCCTGCCCGCGCTGCTGTGTTCCTGCAACGCGATCTCCTCCCTGGTGCACGACGACCAGGTCGTGGCCAAGGTCGGCAAGAATGTGCTGTACAAGTCTGAACTGGAGCGGTTTATCCCCGATCTGATCCCGGCGGAGGACAGCCTCCGGCTGGCCGGACAGTACATCAACACCTGGGCGATGGACCTGCTCTTCCTCGACGTGGCGGAGAAGGAACTCTCCAAGGGCGAGCTGGACGTGAGCGCCGACCTGGAGGACTTCCGCCGCTCCCTGCTGAAATACCGCTACGAGCAGCGCTACATCAACGACCGCCTGGATACGCTCGTCACTGAAGGGCAGATCCGGGAGTACTACGAGGCGCACGTGGCCGATTTCGAGCTCAAGCGCCCCGTGCTCAAGGTCCGTTTCGTGGACGTGATGAACGACTCTCCCAACAAGGACGCCATCCTCAAGATGATGACCTCGCTGGAATATGACGACCTGCAGCGGGCGGACTCCCTGGCCAAATCCACGGCCCTGCGCTACTTCGACAGCTCGGACACCTGGATGGACGCGGGCGACCTGGCGAAGTATTTCGGCCTGGACCACAACCAGATGCTCTCTTACCTGAAGGGAGACATGATCAAATACGATCCGGAAGACCGGGCGGACGTGATGGTGGCCTTCGTGCTCGACATCGTCCGCAAGGGCCCCGCCCCGATCGAGTACTGTGCTGGCAGGATCCGGGATATCCTGATCAGCGCGAGAAAACACGACCTGATGAACAGTTTGGAACGGGACTTGCTTGAGAACGCGCTCGAAAGCAAACAATTTGTAATTTACGAGAATGAAGAATAAGTTGCTGAAACTGGCGGCCGCAGTGGCCCTGTCCGGCCTGACGGTGCTGTCCGCCCAGGCCCAGAAATACCGCGGCGTCGTGGATAAATCCGTTGCCATCGTGGGCAACGAAATGATCAGTCTGTCGGACATCGAGGCCCAGGTGCAGGCCATGCGTGCCCAGGGCATGCCCGCCGACCGTTGCCAGATCCTCGAGAACATGATGCAGTCCAAGCTCTTCGTGGCGCAGGCCCGCATCGATTCCCTGACCGTCAACCAGGACCAGGCCAACTCCCAGCTGGAGCAGTACGTGGCCGAAATGCTGACCCGGGCCGGCGGCGAGGACGAACTGGTCAAGTACCTCGGCAAGCCGCTCTACAAGCTCCGCCAGGAATGGCGCACGCAGATCGAGGAGCAGACCCTCGCCCAGCAGGAGCAGCAGGAGATCGCCGGCAAGATCCCCGAACTGACCCCGTACGACGTCAAGCAGTTCCTGGACACGGCGGACGTGGCTTCGCTGCCCGTCGTGCCGATCAAATACCAGATGAGCCAGATCTGCGTCTATCCCGACCGGGAGGCTGCCGCCCTGGCGGTCAAGGAGCGGCTCCTGGCGATCCGCGAACGCATCATCGGCGGCGAGCGCTTCGCCACGCTGGCCCGCCTGTATTCCGAAGACCCGGGCAGCGCCCGCAAGGGCGGCGAACTGGGCATGGCCTCGAAGTCCATCTTCTGGCCGGCCTTCTCGGATGCGGCCATGGCCCTCAAGCCCGGCACCATCTCCCAGATCGTGGAGACGCCGGACGGCTTCCACATCATCGAAGTCCTGGAAAAGAAGGGTGACATGTTCAACGCCCGCCACATCCTGATCAAGCCCAGCTACACGATGGCCGATCAGGAGAAGGCGTTCCACCGGCTGGACAGCCTCCGCACGGCCATCATCGACAGCACGATCACCTTCGAGGCGGCCGCCCGCTTCTTCTCCGAAGACCCGGCCACGCGCACCAACGGCGGCCAGATGGCCGATCCCAACACCGGCTCCGCCTACTTCGAGATCGACCAGCTCAAGCCGCAGGACTACGCCGCCGTGCAGGACCTGCAGCCCGGTGAGATCTCCGAGCCGATCGCTTCGCTGGACAACGAAGGCCGCGACGGCAACCTCGTCTATAAGATCGTCCGCCTGGACAAGATCGTCCCGGCCCACACCGCCACCTTCGAGTCGGACTATACCGAATTGCTCGGCCTGGTGCGGAACCAGAAGACCGTGGAGGCCATCGGCAAGTTCCTGGATGACAAGATAGATACCAGCTATATCATCATCGATCCCCTATTCGGGGACTGTGAGTTCTCCCGGCAAGGATGGTCCCGCAAAGTCAGAAAAGACGATTGATCCTCTGTGCGGCGCTGCTTTTCTCCGCCCTGTCGCTGTCTGCCCAGACCCCGTCCGGGCAGGCGGATTCCCTGGTACGCCTGCTCAACGCCCGTTATCTCGAGCAGGTGGAGGCGGATGGAAAGATGGCGCGCAAGGCCATAGAACCCACTTTCCTGCACAACGGCACCTATCTCTCCTGCGACACGGCCCTCTGGCACGTGGAGGACAAGATCATCAACTGCTTCGGCAACGTCCAGCTGCTTCAGGGCGAATCCGTGCTGACCAGCGGGAAACTGGACTACCTGATCGATGAGAACCTGGCCCAGTTCCGCGGAGCGGTGGTCGAGCTGCGCAACCGGCAGGACAACATCCTGCGCACGCGCGTGCTGGACTACAACACGCAGGACAGTCTGGCGGTCTTCCGCGGCGGCGCCTCGATGATGAGCGCCGACGGGCAGATCATCGAGAGCGACGAGGGGACCTATTCCAACGCCCGCAGTCTCTTCACCTTCTCCGGCAACGTCAACATGTTCACGGATTCCGTGTTCGTGCGGACGGCGCTGCTCGACTACGATTCCAATACCGAACAGGCGGATTTCCGCTCGGACATCGATTTCTGGAAAGACGGCAATATGCTCTCCGCGGGCAGCGGCTGGTACAAGCGCCGCGACGACACGTTCTTCTTCCGGCAGCGGGTCCACGGCCTGGGCGAGACGCAGGAGTCCTGGAGCGACAGCCTCTATTACTACCGCACCCCCAACGACCTGCTGATGCTGGGCAGCGTGCAGGTACAGGACCAGAGCCGCAAGGTGGCGGCGATGGGCGACCGCCTGCACTATGTGGATTCGCTCTCGCATGTGACGCTGGACCAGCGGGCTTCCGCGGCGCTGTGGGACGGCGAAGGGGCGCATCCCGACACGACCTACCTGGGCGCCAGCCGTTTCGTCTATTGGACGGTGCCGCGCTGCGACATTCCCGAGGAGGAAGTGACGCAGGCCGCCTCGCGCCTGGAAGAGATGCTCGGCGATCCGATTGCGGAATACCGCCGCCGCGCGGCGGAACAGGCGCGGCAGGCGCGCGAGGAAGCCGAGCGCAACGATCCGCTGCTGCAGGGCCAGCAGGCCGCCAGGCAGCGCGGGGCACAACTGGCGGGGAACGCGCCGGCAAAGCCGGGAGAAGCGCCGGTCAAGCCGGCAAAGAACGGCCCGGACGCTCCCGCTGACACCGTGTCCATCGCCGCCCGTGACTCCTCGTCATTCGCCGTGCGTGACTCCTCGTCATTCGCCGTCCCCCGCGACACCACCAAGGTCGGCTTCCTGCTGTCCTTCGGCGACGTGCGCATCTTCCGCAAGGACATGCAGGTGCGCTGCGATTCGCTGCGCTACAGCGACCTCGACTCCATCGCCCGCCTCTACAAAGACCCGGTGGTCTGGAACGAGGGCAACCGCCAGTACAACTCCGACAGCCTCTTCGTGCTGATCCGTGGCAACAAGATGGAGCGGGCCAACCTCCTGTCCAACGCCTTCATCCATACTGAAGAACCGGGCGGCTACTTCGACCAGATCAAGAGCACCGACGTCATCGCCTACTTCTCCGACTCCACCTCGCTGCGCCGTTTCGACGCGCTGGGCGGCGTCACCGCACTGCTCTATCTCGAAGAGAACGGCGTCATCGCCACGGCCAACCGGACGGAGTCCAAGATGATGATGGCGACCTTCGACGGCGAAGGCAACGTGGATCACGTCTTCAACTTCGACAGCCCCAAGAGCGACGCCTACCCCGTGGCACAGCTGGCCACGGCCGACCAGAAGCTGCGCGGCTTCAGATGGACCCCGGAGCGCCGTCCGAAAGACAAGTTCGACGTGACCTCGATGGTCGTGCGGGACTCTGAGCGGGAGGCCTACGAGGCGCGCCCCAAAACGACGTTCACCCAGACGGACATCTATTTCCCGGG
>CAMHIP010000100.1 GCA_946185205.1 uncultured Bacteroidales bacterium
AATCTCCTGTGCCAGCGCAATCAAGCGCTCGGTCGCCTGCGGATCCCGGTCCAGGATCACGTCCTCGACGGCGCGCAGCAGGGACGGTTCGATCTCGTCATAGATCTGGAGCATCCCGGGGTTGACGATGCCCATGTCCAGCCCGGCGGCAATGGCGTGGTAGAGGAAGACGGAGTGCATCGCCTCGCGGACGGGCTGGTTGCCGCGGAAGGCGAAGGAGAGGTTGGAGATGCCGCCGGAAGTCAGCGCCCCCGGCAGCTCCCGCTTGATCCAGCGGACGGCTTCGATGAAATCGACCCCGTAGCGGGCATGCTCGGGGATGCCGGTGCCGACCGACAGGACGTTGACGTCGAAGATGATTTCCCAGGGGTCGAATCCCGCCTGCTCCGTGAGCAGCCGGTAGGCACGCCCGCAGATGGCGATCTTGCGCCCGTAGTCCGTGGCCTGCCCCTCCTCGTCGAAGGCCATCACGACCACGGCGGCACCCAGGCGGCGGATTTCCCGCGCCTTGTCCAGAAAGGCGCTTTCGCCTTCCTTGAGGGAAATGGAGTTGACGATGCAGCGCCCCTGGGCGTTCTTGAGCCCGGCGAGCAGGGTCTCCCAGTGGGACGAGTCGATCATCAGGGCGGCTTTCGCGACGGCGGGTTCGCCGGCGATGTGGCGCAGGAACTTCTCCATCTCGGCGGTGCCGTCCAGCATGGCGTCGTCCATGTTGACGTCGATGACGGAGGCGCCGCCCTCGATCTGCCCGGCGGCGACCTGCAGGGCCGTGTCGTAGTCGCCGGCCGCGATGAGCCGGGCGAATTTGCGCGAACCGGCCACGTTGGTGCGTTCGCCGATGTTGGTGAAACGGTTCTGCCGGACATCGACGGTCACGGACTCCAGGCCGCTGACGGAGAGCCGCCGGTCCGGCTCCGGAACGGGCCGCGGCGGCAGACCGTACACGGCGGCCGCGATGGCGCGGATGTGCTCCGGCGTGGTGCCGCAGCAGCCGCCGACGAGGTTGACCAGCCCGGCCTGCGCCAGGCGTCCGATGGCGGCGGCCGTCTGCTCCGGCGCCTCGTCGTACTGTCCCATCTCGTTGGGCAGGCCGGCGTTGGGGTAGCAGCTCACGGCGCAGTCGGCCCAGGAGGCCACGTCCGCCACGAGCGGGGCCAGGTCCTCGGCGCCCAGCGAACAGTTGAGCCCGAAACAGAGCGGCCGGGCGTGCCGGACCGAGCGGAAAAAGGCCTCCAGCGTCTGTCCGGTCAGGGTGCGGCCGCTGCGGTCGCTGACGGACACGGAGATCAGCAGCGGGAGCGCCGCCGCTTCCGGGATGCCGCTGATCGCATAGAGGGCGGCCTTGGCATTGAGCGCATCGAAACAGGTCTCCAGCAGCAGCGCATCCACGCCGCCTTCCAGCAGGCCGCGGAGCTGTTCGGCGTAGGCCGCGGCCATCTCGTCAAAGCTGACGGGCCGGAAACAGGGGTCGGAGAGATCCTGCGCGAGGGTGAGGGATTTGCCCGTAGGGCCCAGCGAACCGGCCACCCAGACCTGCCTGCCTGCGCCGTCGGCCGCTTCCCGGGCCAGCCGGGCGCCCGCGCGGGCCAGCTCCTGCGCCTGCCCGGCGCAGCCGTATTCCGCCTGCGAGATGCGGTTGGCGCTGAAGGTGTTGGTTTCGATGATATCCGCGCCGGCGTCGATGTAGGCGCGGTGGATGTCCCGGACGATGTCGGGATGCGAGAGGTTGAAGGTCTCGTTGTTGCCCGACAGGCCGCGGCGCTGGAGCATCGTGCCCATCGCCCCGTCCAGGATCAGGATCCTGCTGCGAAGTGCCTGTGCGAGCGTGTCCATCAGAAGCAGTCGCGGAGGACGTTGATGACGTTGTCGCTGCGCCCCATCGTGTAGAAGTGGATCTCCTCCACGCCGTGCGCGAGCAGGTCGCGGCACTGCATGAGGCTCCATTCCTGCCCGATCCGGTAGGCGTCTTCGGGGTGGGCGGCGATCTCCGCGGTGAGCGCCAGCGGGATGTCGATGGAGAAACTCTCCGGGAGCAGGTCGACCTGCCGGGCCGAAGAGAGCGGCTTGATGCCGGGGACGATGGGGACGGTGATGCCCGCCGCGCGGCAGCGTTCGACAAAGCGGTAGAAGACGGCGTTGTCGTAGAACATCTGGGTGATGATCTGGTCCGCGCCGGCATCCACCTTCTGCTTGAGGAAGCGGATGTCCGTGTCGAGGTTGGGGGATTCGAAATGCTTCTCCGGATAGCCGCCCACGCCGAGCGTGAACAGGCGTTCGCCGCCGGCCTGGGCCGCCTCGAAACGGCGGATGGCCGCCACCAGCTCGTCGGCGTGCGCGTAGCCGTCCCGCTCGGGCGTGAAACGCTTTTCGCCCGGGACGGCGTCGCCCCGCAGGACCAGGATGTTGCGGATGCCCATGAACTTGAAGTCCTGCAGCTGCGACTCGATCTGCTCCGCGCTGGCCCCGCCGCAGATCAGGTGCGGGACCACCTCGACCTCCGGGAAGGCGGCCTGGACGGCGGCGCAGACCGCGGTCTGGCTGATGCGCTTGCGCAGCAGGTGCCGCGTGTAGCTGCCGTCCGGCCCGGGCCGGAACTCGTATTCGTCGCGGTGGCAGGTGACATTGATATACCGCGGACCGAAATCCATGAACGGGCGGATGCTCTCCAGGAGTTCGGCTTTGGTGATGCCCTTCAACGGGGGCACGATCTCAAGCGAAGGAAACGGCTTCATGGGGCAAAACACTACTTCTTGCCGTAAAGATATGAAAAAAAACACTATCTTCGTTCGTATGAACAGACTGTTGTATCCCATCTTTCTCTGCGCGGCCGCGCTTTCCTGCCTGCCCGGCTGCTGCCGTGCGCAGGAGAATGCGCCCCTCAAGCCGCGCATCGTCGTGCTGACCGACATCGGCCCCGCCGAGGTGGAGCCCGACGACAACGAGTCGGCCGTGCGCCTGCTGGCCTATGCCGACCGCTTCGAGATCGAGGCGCTGATCACCACCATCGGCTGGAACTGCGACCCCTATCCGCCGGAGTGGAAGGCGTATCTGGACCGCGTCATCGACGCTTACGGGGAGGATGTCCCGAACCTGATGAAGCGCTCCGCGCAGAAGGAATTCCTGCCGGAGGCGGAGGAGCAGGGGACGCAGCGGCTGGGCTACTGGCCCAGCGCGGACTACCTGCGCAGCCGGGCCGTCTATGGCAGTCCGCGCGCCGGCATCGGCGTGATCGGACCGGACAACGACACCGCGGGCAGCGAACTGATCATCCGCCTGGCGGATGAACCCGACGAACGTCCCATCTGGGTGTGCGTCTGGGGCGGCGGCAACACCTTCGCCCAGGCGGTCTGGAAGGTGCAGCAGACGCGTTCGCCGGAGGAGCTGGACCGTTTCCTGCAGAAGTTCCGCCTCTACACGATCACCGACCAGGATATGGTATATGGGATGCGGATGGACCGCGCCTACAGCTCGCATCAGTGGCTGCGGCGCGACTTCTCCGACCGGCTGATGCTGGTCTGGGACGAGAGCGCCTGGCTCAACCAGAACGCCCTCGGCAAGGCCGGCTGGGAGGACTATGCCGCGCAGATCCAGGGCCACGGCGCACTGGGCGGCGTATATCCGCATTTCCTGTGGGGCGTCGAAGGCGATACGCCCAGTTTCCTGCACGTGATGCCCAGCGGCCTGAACGACCCCGACGATCCCACGCAGGCGGGCTGGGGCGGCATGCATTTCCTGGGACGTTCTCCGGACATGCGGACCCGTGCCTGGACCAACTGGCGTTCGCCGTACAAAGAGCTCTCCGACCGCTACGAGAAGCAGTTCTACCCGGACGAATTCCGCGATTTCGCGGCCCGGATGCAGTGGGCTGCGGAGGGCGGCGGCAACCGCAATCCCGTGGTGCTGCTCGGCCGCGACGCCGGTCTCGCGCCCCTGACCATGACGGTGCAGCCGGGCGAGACCGTGAAGCTGGATGCGTCGCGCTCCTATGATCCCGACGGGGACGGCCTGCGTTTCAGCTGGTGGTTCCAGGATTTCCCGTATCAAGAATGGGCGCAGCCTGCGCTGGAGGGTGCGGAGACGGCCCGTCCGACCGTCACCATTCCGGCCGATGCGGCGGGGCGCCGTTTCGACCTCGTCTGCGAGGTCCACGACGACGGTCCCTTCACCTTGCCCGCCTACCGGCGGATCGTGTTCAACGTGGTGGCGGGCTCCTACCGGCCGAAGATGCTGGGTGTCAGCTATATCCAGAGTTCCTGCCCGGAGGTGTCCGGCCTGTGCGCGGCGCCCGCGGGTGACGGCCTGCTGGCCGCCTCGGACGAGAATGGGATCTACCACGTCGGCTGGGACGGGACGACGACTCCGTTCTACACCGAGGCGTCCCTGGACTGCGAGGGCGTGACCCTCGATCCCGCCACCGGAGATGTTTATTATATTGTCGAACGGAAACAGGAAGTCCGCCGCCTGGCCGCGCCGGATCATGACAAGTCCGAGCTGCTGGGTGTGATCCGGGACGTGGGCTTCGGCACCAACGACGGCCTGGAAGGCATCACCTGGCTCGGAGACGGCACCCTGCTGGTCGGCAACCAGTGGAAGCCCGTCCGGCTGATGCGCTTCGGCGTGAAAGACGGCGTGCGCGGGTGCACGGAGCCGGGTTTCACCTCGGAGATCGCCGACCTGTGCTACGATCCGGTCCGCGACGTGCTCTGGATGGCTGACAGCGAGCGGCGCGTGCTGCATCTCTGTACGCCGGAAGGTGCGTTGCTGGCCTCCTGGCCCATGCCTTTCATCGACAACGGCGAAGGCGTGTATGTCGATCACGCGCACGGCTGCATCTGGGTGGGTGACGACACCACCTCGCGGATTTATCGTATTGATTTCGAAGGATTATAATCTCGGCTACCATGGAAGAATTGCTGAAAGAGCTGATGACGCTGATGCGCCGGAGCGTCTTTCCCGAATACCTCGGGCAGGAAGACCGTGCCCTCGACCTGATGTCCATCCGGAGCGTGCTCCGCAAGATCGCCGGCGACAAGCGCGCCGACGCCTTCATGGAGCGCATCCCGGAGATCGCCCGCCTGCTGCACACGGACGTGGAGGCCATCGCCGACAACGATCCGGCGGTGGTGGACCGTACGGAGATCGTGCTCTGCTATCCCTGCATCAAGGTGATGCTGCATTACCGCACGGCCCACGAACTGCTGCGGCTGGAGGTCCCCGTGGCTCCGCGCCTGCTCACGGAGATGGCGCATTCCACGACGGGCATCGACATCCACCCCGCGGCGCGGATCGGCGAGTATTTCGCCATCGACCACGGCACGGGCGTGGTAATCGGCGCGACCACCGTCATCGGGGATCATGTGATGCTCTATCAGGGCGTTACGCTCGGTGCCAAGAATTTCAAGTACGATCCGGACGGGCGGCCCGTCGATGAGCCGCGCCATCCCATCCTAGAGGACAACGTCACGGTCTATGCCAACACGACCATCCTTGGCCGCGTCACGATCGGCCACGACACGGTCGTCGGCGGCAACGTCTGGCTTACGCACGACGTCCCGCCCCGCTCCCGCATCCTCCAGACCCGCGCCGTCGAACAGCCCCTCTTCGCCGACGGCGCCGGGATTTAGCGCACCGGGACGGCGTGGGTGTTCTTGACTTCGCCCATGACGAAGGAGCTGTTGAGGCCGCCGATGCAGTCGAGCTCGCCCAGGATCCGCAGCACGAACTGCTGGTACTCCTTCATGCTGGACACATAGACCTTCAGGAGAAAATCGTAATCGCCTGATATATTGTAGCATTCCCCGATCTCGTCCATGGTCTGCACGGCGTCCATCAGGCGCCGGGCATTCTCGTAGGTGTGCTGCTTCATCTTGATGTAGCAGAAGGCGACGAAGGCGCAGTTCAGCTTCTCCGCGTCCAGCACCGCCACGTAGCCCTTGATATAACCCTGTTCGCGCAGGCGCTTGATGCGCTCGAACACGGGCGTGGGCGACAGGTGCACGCGCGCGGCGACTTCTTTGTTGGTCAGGGCGGCATCCTCCTGGAGGATCCGCAGGATGGCGATATCGGTGGCGTCCAGTCCGCTCATAGACAGCTGAAGATTTTTATTCTGCCGCTCCCGGTCGTTTGCCCGCGGGGCAGAGAATATAATTAAATTACTGCGTAAAAATAGGGTTATTTTCCAAAATTTCAAAAAACTTTGGAAGAAATTTCTATTTCCCCGACCTTTGCATCAGTTGATTGCCATAAACCGAATGCGGTCGGCCGGAGCGGAAGTCCCGTTTCTCCGCCAATCGGACTCGCTCCGCTCGTCCGACCCTGCCCGGGAAAACGGCTCCGAAACGGGACTTCCGCTCCGGCAAACCTGTCCGGAAAAAATTTCCGGCAAACAGATACAACAAATAAAAAAATAATACGATGAGCACCCAGAAATTACACGTTGAAACCCTGGCCCTTCACGTCGGCCAGGAGACCCCGGATCCCGCATCGGACGCCCGCGCCGTCCCCATTTACCAGACGACCTCCTACGTCTTCCACAACAGCCGGCACGCCGCCGACCGTTTCGGCCTCCGCGACCCCGGCAACATCTACGGCCGCCTGACCAACTCCACCCAGGCCGTCTTCGAAGAGCGCGTGGCCGCGCTGGAAGGAGGCGTGGCGGGCCTTGCGGTGGCCTCCGGCGCCGCAGCCATCACCTACGCCCTGCAGAACGTCCTGCAGAACGGCGACCACATCATCGCCGCGGACAACCTCTACGGCGGGTCCTACAACCTCATCACCCACACGCTCGCCACGCAGGGGATTACGAATACCATCCTGAAAATCAACGACCTGGAAGCCCTTGAAGCCGCCATCCGGCCCAACACCAAGGTCATCTACGCCGAGACCTTCGGCAACCCCAACTCCGACGTCGCCGACTTTGAAGGCATCGCCGCGGTGGCCCACCGGCACCACATCGTCTTCATCGTCGATAATACCTTCGCCCCCATCCTCATCCGTCCGCTGGAGCACGGCGCCGACATCGTCGTCC
>CAMHIP010000101.1 GCA_946185205.1 uncultured Bacteroidales bacterium
GCGCGCTTCATCTCGTGCATCGGGATGCGCTTGATGATGCCGGCGTTGTTGACGAGGATGTCGATCTGGCCCACTTCGGCGTGGATCTTCTCCACGAGGGCCTTGACGTCATCTTCCTTGGTCACGTCGCAGACATAGCCCTTGACATTGGTGATGCCCGCCTCCTTGTAGTTGTTGAGGCCGCGCTCGAGGGCCGCCTCGTTGATGTCGTTGAAGATGATGTTCTTGATGCCGGCGCCGACGAACGCCTTGGCGATGTTGAAACCGATACCGTAAGACGCGCCGGTGATCCAGGCGTTCTTACCTTCGAGGGAGAAAGGATTTTGTGCCATAAGGTTAATTGTTATAATTTGTAAAGATAATCATTTTTTCAGTTTTTCCATCTCCAGGGAGGCCCAGATGAAGGGGCCGACGCCCTTGGAGTCGTTGGGGCGGATGGGCTCGCTGAGGTAGTAGGCGAAGTCGCCCATGCGGTTGGAGGAGCCGCCCAGACCGCCCACGGAGCAGCATTTCTCGATGCTGATGCGGCCCTGGTCGTCCGTGGAGATGAATTCCCGCACGACGTCCTCGTAGAGCTTCTTGGCATACGGCAGCAGTTCCGCGTCGAGATATCCCATGCGGATGCCCTTGAGATAAGTGAAGCTGAACATCGCGGAGCAGGTGGATTCGAGGTAGTTGCCTTCGCGGCCGGGCTGGTCCAGGACCTGGTACCAGACACCGCTCTTCTCATCCGCCCACTTCGGCAGCTCCGTGCACACTTCGCGCAGGATGTCGATCAGGGTCTGCCGTCCGTCGAAATCCTCCGGCAGCCAGTCCAGCACATCGACCAGGGCCATGCAGTACCAGCCGAGGGCGCGTCCCCAGCAGTGGAACGACTGGCCGTGCGTGGCGGGATCGCACCAGAACATGCTCTCGGACTCGTCCCAGGCGTGGCGCAGCAGCTTGGTGGCCGGGTCGTAGCATTTGTCGTGGGCCACCACGAACTCGTTGACGATGTCCCGGTAGGCCTCCAGGCGCTCCTCGCCTTCCATATAGCGGGAGGCGTATTCCACGTAGAAGGGTTCGGCCATATAGACGCCGTCCAGCCAGACCTGGTTGGGATAGACCTGCTTGTGCCAGAAGGCGCCGGCCTTCGTGCGCGGCTGGCCGTCGATCTGGGACTTGACCAGTTCGATGGCCTTGCGGTACTTCTCGTTGCCGGTCTTGTCATAGAAATAGAAGAGGGACTTGCCCGGGCAGATGAGGTCCGTGCTGTACTTGTCCACGGAGTAGCCCTGGATGGTGCCGTCTTCGTTCACGATGCCGTCGTACCATTTATAGACGAAATCGTAGATGGCCTGGTCGCCGTAGGCTTCATAAACGTCCAGGTAGGAGCGGAGCTCCAGGCCGGGGGTATAGTTCCATTTGAGCCGGCCGTCGGTGTAGTCGAGGTAGGTGGCGTCCCCGCAGCGGGACATCTGCGAGTGGACCATCTGCTCGGAAAGCGGCTCGGACTGCTTGCCGCAGGAGACGATCGCTGCGAGGGCCAGGCATGCTGCAAATATCTTTTTCATGATGCTATTCGTTGGTGAAATTCTTGACTTTCCAGGTGCTGACGGCATCGCCGCTCTTCGGGAAGCACTTGACGTTCTTGAAGGTGATGTCCTGGGAGTTGCGCAGGTCGATGCCCGTGTCGGCCGTGACCGTGCAGTCGGTAATGTTGATGTTGGTCACGGGCATCTCCGGCAGGCCGTTGAAGAACATGGCGCGGGCGGCGCCGTTGCAGAAAACGTTCCGGATGTAGATGTCGCGGAACTCCGGGGTGGTCTCGTCCACGGGCTTCGCCGGCTCGTCCACGATGGGGCTGCCATCGGCAGCGGCGTCCACGGCCGACTTGCCGCCGTAGAAGAGGTCGAAGAGCACGCCCTCGGCGAGGATGTCCTTCATGTAGATGTTGTCGATGTGGATGTTCTTCACCACGCCGCCGCGGCCGCGGGTGCTCTTGAAGCGCAGGCCCACGTCGGTGCCGAGGAAGCGGCAGTTGGACACTTTGATGTTCTCCACGCCGCCGCTCATTTCGGAGCCGACCGTGAAGCCGCCGTGGCCGTGGAAGACGGTGCAGTTGTCAACGATGAGGTTCTTGCACGGGCGGGCGCGCCTGCGTCCGTCGGCGTCCTTGCCGGACTTGATGCAGATGCCGTCATCGCCGGCGTCGAAGGTGGAATTGACGATCAGGACGTTCTCGCAGCTGTCCACGTCGATCGCGTCGCCGTTCTGCGAGTACCAGGGGTTGCGGATGTTGACCCGGTTGACGATGAGGTTCTTGCACATCAGCGGGTGGACGTTCCAGCAGGGGGAATTCTGGAAGGTGACGCCTTCGAGCAGGACGTTCTCGCAGCCCCGGAACTGGACCAGGTTGGGGCGCAGGAAACTCTTGATCTCCGCCCACTGCGCCTCGGTGAGATCGCCCTTGGGGACGTTCATGTTGCTCATCTTCGTGGCTTTGAGGAAGCCCTCGTCGGGATACCAGGTCTTGCCGTCCTCGCTCAGGACGCCGCCCGAAGCGAGCAGGCGGGCCCATTCGCCTTCGGCCATCTTGCTCTTCTTGACCATGCGCCAGGCGTCGCCGTTGCCGTCGATGACGCCTCGGCCGGTGACGGAGATGTTCTTGGCGTTCTCGGCGTGCAGGGGAGACTCGCAGCGGCGGGTGTCAAGCCCTTCGAAGACGGTGCTGATGACGGGGTAGAGGTCGCGGTCGGGGTCGAAGATGATCACGGCATTGTCCGTCAGGTGCAGGTCGCAGTTGCTCAGGATTTCGATCGGTCCGGTCAGCCAGAGGCCGGCGGGGACGTTGAGGTGGCCGCCGCCCTTGCCGGAAAGGTGCTGCATCGCGGCCGCGAAAGCGTCCGTGTTCAGCGTGACGCCGTCGCCGACGGCGCCGAAGTCGGTCAGCTCCACGGTGTAGTCGGGAATGACGGGGCGGGAGACCTTCTCCATGTTGAAAGGCAGGTCCTTGTAGAGGTAGTCGAACTCGCCTGCCTGCTGCGAGCAGGAGACAGCGGTCAGAAGCGCAAGGGCCCCCAGGATGGTTAGTAGAATTTGGTTTCGTTTCATGTGGATGGTTAGATTGAGTCCAACTTCAAAGGTAATACTTTTCACGGAAAAGAAAAAATTAAAGAGAAAGATACATTTTTTGAAGGAGGACGTCCGAAAACCGACTATCTTTGTTCTCATGAAAAAAATCGGAATCTGCAGCGACCACACGGGCGTGGACTACAAGGCCCGGCTGATTTCCTATCTGCTGGGCAAGGGATATGAAGTCGTCAATTTCGGAACGGACAGCACGCAGAGCTGTGACTATCCGGATTTCGCCCATCCGCTTGCCGACGCCGTGGAGGCCGGTGAGGTGGATGCCGGGATCGCCCTGTGCGGCACCGGCAACGGGATGGCGCTCGCGCTCAACCACCACCGCGGCATCCGCGCCGGACTCGCCTGGAACACGGAGGTCGCGCGGCTCGTCAAGGAACACAACAATGCCAACGTGCTCGTGCTGCCCGCGCGCTTTGTCTCCTACCGCAGTGCGGTGCTGATGGTGCGCGCCTGGCTCACGGCGGAATTTGCCGGCGGACGGCACCAGCGGAGAATTGACAAGATCGTTCAGCCATAGCATCGAGGACTATCCGGAAGGGATCGTCCTCCCCATCGACAAGCCGTATCGCTGGACTTCCGCGGACGTGATCCGCAAGGTGAAGTTCGCCGCGATCCGGCATTTCGGCAAGAAGAATCTCAAAGTCGGCCACGCCGGGACGCTCGATCCCCTCGCGACCGGCATCCTGCTGGTCTGCATCGGACCGGCCACCCGGCGGGCGGAGGAACTGCAGCGCTCGCCCAAGGAGTATGTCGCCGGCGTCACCTTCGGCGCCACCACGCCCTCGTATGACCTGGAGAAGGACATCGACCGCGAATGCCCGCTGGACGGCGTGTCCGAAGCGGCGCTCCGTGCGGTCCTGCCCGGCTTTGTCGGGGAGCAGGACCAGGTCGCGCCGCTGTTCAGCGCCAAGTCCGTGGATGGCGTGCGCGCCTATGAGACGGCGCGGCGCCTGCTGCGGGAAGCGCAGCGCGAGGGCCGCGCCTTCGATCCCGGCGACGTCCTGCAGTCCAGCCGGATCAACATCTATGATCTGGAACTGTTGTCCTGGCACGACCGGGTCGTGCAGGACTTTGCGGACGACGGCCGGGGCCGCATCCGCGTGGCGGACGTCTCGGGCCGGGCACTGCCCACCGCGATGGTCCGCGTCGCCTGCAGCAAAGGCACCTACATCCGCGCCCTGGCGCGCGACCTGGGCGAAGCCCTCGGCAGCGGCGCCTTCCTGAGCTCCCTGCGCCGCACCCGAAACGGCGGCTTCGGGATCGAAGACGCCGTCTCGCTGGAAGAGGTGCTGGGGATGCTGGACTGATCAGAGACAGCTGGGATCATCGGGCCGCCGCCGGGGGCAAATCGAGCCTCCAGCGCCCCCGGGAACCGGATTTTGTCGTCGCCAGGGGCCAGTCGGCGAATGCCGGGGAAAGCCCTATCCCAGCCGCTCTTTCATGTAGCGCATGCGGCGGAGGCCTTCTTCCTTGCCGATGAAGCGGAGGATGTCGGCGATGCCCAGGCCGCTGGAGGCGCCGCTGAGCGCCAGGCGGATGCAGTTCATCACCTTGCCCATCGGCATGCCGTGTTCGCGGATGTAGTCCTCGAGCGCCTCGGGCTCGGCCTGCTGCAGGGCCTCGAGCGCCGCGTCGTAGATCTCGGGTTTGTAGAACTTGTCCACGTCCTTGGCCAGGAACGGGGCCGTGGCCGCGTCGTCATAGACCTTGGCGCGCGGATCCACGGGACGGGCCGGATCCGCCGGCTTCTCGCTGGCCGCACCGGCCTTGACGCCATATTTCTCAAACTCCGAAGGGGCGATGAAGAGGTAGGAGGCGATGGTCCAGAAGTCCTGCACGAACGTGGCGCGCTCCTTGATCAGGGAGACCACCTCCTGCACTTTGTTCGGGTTGGCGCGGATGCCTTTCTCCTCCAGGATGGGGAGGAACAGGGCGGTCAGCTCCTCGTCGGGACGCATGCGCAGGTATTCGCGGTTGAACCATTTCGCCTTCTCCGGGTTGAACTTCGCGCCGCTCTTGCCGACCTTGTCGAGCGAGAAGGCATCGACGAGCTCGGGCAGGGAGAAGATCTCCTGCTCAGTGC
Organism: uncultured Bacteroidales bacterium; assembly: GCA_946185205.1. GTDB lineage: Bacteria > Bacteroidota > Bacteroidia > Bacteroidales > UBA932 > Cryptobacteroides. Next base: position 5,213 of record CAMHIP010000101.1, read on the forward strand.
CCGGATTCCAGCCCAGCATGGCGAGCAGGTTGACGAAGGCGTCGGGGAAATAGCCGTCCTCGCGGTAACCGCGGGAGGTCTCGCCCGTCGTGGGGGAGGTCCAGCGCAGCGGGAACACGGGGAAGCCCATCTTGTCGCCGTCGCGCTTGGAGAGTTTGCCGTTGCCGACGGGCTTGAGCAGCAGAGGCAGGTGCGCGAAACGCGGCTGGCTGTCCTGCCAGCCGAAAGCTTCGTACAAAAGATAATGCAGGGGCAGGGAAGGCAGCCATTCCTCGCCGCGGATCACCTCGGTGATCTCCATCAGGTGGTCGTCCACGATGTTGGCGAGGTGGTAGGTCGGGAGTTCGTCCGCCCGCTTCCAGAGGACCTTGTCGTCCAGCGTGGCGGTATCGACGCTGATGTGTCCGCGGATCAGGTCGTCCATCTCCACGATGCGCCCTTCGGGCATCAGGAAGCGGACGGTCCAGTCGGTGCGTTCCGCCAGCAGGCGCTGCACCTCCTCTTCGGGGAGGGTCAGCGAGTTGCGCAGGGCCCCGCGGGTGAGGTGGTTGTAGATGAAGGTCTCGCCGCGGGATTCGGCCTCGGCGCGGACCTTTTCCAGCTCCGCGGAAGTGTCGAAGGCGTAGTAGGCGTGGCCGGAAGCGACGAGCTGTTCGGCGTATTCACGGTAGATGGTCCGGCGCTGGCTCTGGCGGTACGGCGCGTGTGGGTGGTCCTCCGAGGGCATTTCCACCACATGGCCTTCCGCATCCACACCCTCATCGGGGCAGATGCCGCACCAGCGCAGGGCTTCGATGATGTACTCTTCCGCGCCGGGCACGAAACGGCCGGAGTCGGTGTCCTCGATGCGGAGGATGAAGTCTCCGCCATGCTGCTTGGCATAGAGGTAGTTGTACAGGGCGGTGCGGACGCCGCCCATATGCAGGGGCCCGGTCGGGGACGGGGCGAATCTTACTCGGGTCTTGCTCATATCTGGGTCCTCCGGATGGCAGGTATGTTCTCCAGTTCGGCGCGGGACTCGTTGCGGGACACGATGAGGGCCGGCTTCTGGTCCGGATCGAACTTGAAGGTGCGTACGTTGCTCTTGTTGTTGAAACCGATCTGCTGGGAGCCGGCATCCTCGAAGAGGGAAATGCCCTCCCCGCGGGCGACGGCCGCCTTGTTGTAAACGAAATCCCGGCCGATCATGATGTAGTTGCCCATGTCGCGGGCGGGGCCGATCACGTCGGAGAAACGCAGTCCGGTCACGATGGACGTGATGCGGATGGTGTCCCCGATCTCGGGGTCGTCGTCCCAGATGAGGCCGCGCTTGAAGTTGTTGGCCCGGCCGGTGTATTCGTCGATCTTCTTGTTGATCTCGCTCAGGTCGTCCATCGTCAGGCCCTGCTCGTTGTGGCCGCAGGTGATGTTGACGAGGACCTTCTTGGCGGTCTTGAGGTCGAAGTCGTTGAGGAGCGGGGATTCGAACGCGGCGCGGACGGCGTCTTCGATACGGTTCTTGCCGTTGCCCACGCCGCAGCCCATCAGGGCCATGCCGCTGTTCTTCATCATCGTCTCGACGTCCTTGAAGTCCACGTTGATGTAGCCGGGCTTCTTGATGATCTCCACGATGCCGCGCACGGCCGTGGCGAGCACCTCGTCGGCCTGCGGGAA
>CAMHIP010000102.1 GCA_946185205.1 uncultured Bacteroidales bacterium
GGCCGCCTCGTCGGCGGGCGCCGGCAGGGCGTAGCTGCGGATGTGCGTACATTTCTGGTACTCGAACCAGCCCACGCCCACCTGGGCGTCGCGCGTGAAGTCGAGCACCACAGGGCCGGGGCGGCCCGTAGAGGCGATATGGAAGGCCTTCGCCACCGCAGGCGCCACGTCCTCGGGCTTGCGGATCTGGAAGGTCCACTTGTCGATCGGGCCGGTCATGCCCACCACGTCGGTCTCCTGGAAGGCGTCCGTGCCCAGCATGGCGTTGCCCACCTGTCCCGCGATCACGATGACCGGGGTGGAATCCACCATCGCGTCGGCCACGCCGGTGATCACGTTGGTGGCGCCGGGGCCCGAAGTCACGATCACCACGCCGGGCCGGCCCGTCGCACGGGCATAGCCCTGGGCGGCGTGGATGGCTCCCTGCTCGTGGCGGACCAGGATGTGTTTCAGCCGGTCGGAGTAGCCGTACATCTTGTCATAGACGGTGATGATGGACCCGCCCGGGTAGCCGAAGACGGTATCCACGCCCTCGGCGATAAGGGATTCCAGCAGAATCTCCGCCCCTGTCAGTCGCTGTCCCATACGCTTAGTCTTCTATGATCCGGATGGCTCCCTTGTCCGCGCTGCTCACCATGGCGGCGTAGGCTTTCAGGCTCTTGGAGACCGTCCGCTGCCGGAACGGCGGCGTGAAGGCCTTGCGGCCGCGGGCCTCCTCTTCGCGGCGGCGTGCCGCGAGTTCCTCGTCGGAAAGCCGCACGCTGATGCTGCGGGAAGGGATGTCGATGGTGATGATGTCGCCGTTGCGGACCAGGGCGATGTTGCCGCCGGAAGCCGCCTCGGGCGATATGTGACCGATGCTCAGGCCGGAAGTGCCGCCGCTGAAACGGCCGTCCGTCAGCAGGGCGCACTCCTTGCCCAGATGCATCGATTTGATATACGAAGTCGGATAGAGCATCTCCTGCATGCCGGGGCCGCCCTTGGGGCCTTCGTAGGTGATCACGACCACGTCGCCGCTGCCCACCTTGCCGCCGAGGATGCCCTCGCAGGCGGCTTCCTGGGAGTCGAACACGCGGGCCGGGCCCTCGAAATGGAAGATGCTTTCATCGACGCCGGCGGTCTTGACGATGCAGCCGTCGAGCGCGATATTGCCGAAAAGCACGGCCAGGCCGCCGTCCCGCGTGTAGGCGTGCGCCACGTCGCGGATGCAGCCGGAGGCACGGTCGGAGTCGAAGCCGTCGTAGTACATTTTCTGCGAGCCGAGCTCGATATTGAAACGGCCGCAGGGCGCCACCCGGAAGGTCTTGCGCGCCTCTTCCGTGCAGTTCGGCGAGAGGATGCACCAGCGGTCGATCTCCTCGGCGAGGGTCAGGCCGTCCACGCGCCGCAGCGAGGTGTCCACCAGGCCGGCGGCGGCCAGTTCGGCCATGATCGCGACCACGCCGCCCGCACGGCCCACGTCCTGGATGTGGTATTTCGCGGTGTTGGGCGCCACCTTGCAGATGCAGGGCACCTTGCGCGAGAGCGCGTCGATGTCGGCCATCCGGAAATCGGCGCCGGCTTCCGCCGCCACGGCCAGCAGGTGCAGGACCGTGTTGGTCGAGCCGCCCATCGCGATGTCGAGCGTCATGGCATTGAGGAAAGCCCCGCGCGAGGCGATGCTGCGGGGCAGCACGGAGTCGTCTCCGTCCTGATAATACTTATAGGTATTCTCCACGATCCGTCGCGCCGCCTTGCGGAAAAGCTCCGTGCGCATCGCGTGCGTGGCGAGGATCGTCCCGTTGCCGGGCAGCGCGAGTCCGATGGCCTCGGACAGGCAGTTCATCGAGTTGGCCGTGAACATGCCGGAACAGCTGCCGCAGGTGGGGCAGGCATGCGCCTCGATCGCCGCCACGTCGGCGTCGCTCACCGACGGGTCGGCCGAGCGGACCATCGCGTCGATCAGGTCCAGCTTGTCCTCCCCCAGCGTGCCGGCCTCCATCGGGCCGCCGGACACGAAGATGGTCGGGATGTTGAGCCGCATCGCGGCGATCAGCATCCCCGGGGTGATCTTGTCGCAGTTGCTGATGCACACCAGGGCGTCCGCCTTGTGCGCATTGACCATATATTCTACGCTGTCTGCGATGATGTCGCGGGACGGGAGCGAATACAGCATCCCGTCGTGGCCCATGGCGATGCCGTCATCCACTGCGATGGTGTTGAATTCGGCGGCGAAGCAGCCGAGCTTCTCGATCTCGGCCTTGACGATCTGGCCCGCCTCGTGGAGGTGGGTGTGTCCGGGCACGAACTGGGTGAAGGAGTTGGCGATGGCGATGACCGGCTTGCCGAACTGGCTCCGCTTCATCCCGTTCGCCATCCAAAGCGCACGGGCCCCGGCCATCCTGCGGCCTTCGAAGGTTACACTACTGCGATAATTCATAACTAACATGTGGGGACAACACCCCTTTACCGGTCACGAATCTCGGGAAAATTTGCCGAAAAAGCAAGGAAAGGTGAAAAATATTTTGAAAAAATCTTAAAAATGCTTTACTTTGGTGGAAGAAACGCGTTAGTTAGTCATGAAAATCCTGAAATTCGGCGGTTCTTCGGTGGGCACACCGGAGAGCATCCTCAGAGTAAAAGAAATCGTCAGTTCCCGCCCGGAACCCTCCATCGTCGTCGTCTCCGCCCTGGGCGGCGTCACGGACCAGCTGATCCGTGCGTCCCGGCTCGCGGAGCAGGGAGACGTGTCGTTCCGCGAAGAAATCGCGCAGTTGCGCGGGCGGCACCGCGCTGTCTGCGAGGCGGTTGTGCCGGCAGAGAGGCGCGCGGCCGTAGAGGCGGACCTGGACGGCCTGCTGGACCAGCTGGAGCGCATCTGCGAGGGCATTTTCCTCCTGCACGTCCTCCCGCCCAAGACCGCCAGCGAAGTGATGAGTTTCGGCGAGCGCATGTCCTCCCGAATCGTGGCCGCCACCCTCCCCTGCGCCCTGCGCTACGACGCCGTCGATTTCATCAGGACGCGGCGGCACGGACAGCGCGACGAGGTCGATCAGGGGCTTACTTTCGATTTGATACAGAAGACTTTCCAGGGATGGAGCCAGGCCGGGGCCACGGCCGTCGTGCCGGGGTTCATCGCCTCCGACGCCGCCACCGGCGAGATCACCACGCTGGGCCGCGGCGGCTCCGACTATACGGCCAGCTTGCTGGCGGCCGCACTCGATGCCGAGCTGCTGGAGATCTGGACCGACGTGGACGGCTTCATGACGGCCGATCCGCGCATCATCAAGACTTCCTACGTCATCGACGAGATGACTTACGAAGAAGCGATGGAGCTCTGCAACTTCGGCGCGAAGGTCATTTATCCGCCCACGCTCTACCCCGTCTGCGCGAAAGGAATTCCAATCCTGATCAAGAATACTTTCAATTTGAAAGCAAAGGGGACGATTGTCAAGAAAAATGTCGCTCCCGGGGCCACCGCCATCAAGGGCATTTCGTCCATTGACGACATCGCCCTGATCACCCTTTCCGGTACGTCGATGGTGGGCATCGTGGGCGTGGACAGCCGCATCTTCACCGCCCTTGCGCAAGAGCAGATCAGCGCCTTCCTCGTGAGCCAGTCGGCTTCCGAGACCGGCATTTCCATCGGCGTGAGCCGCTCCGACGCCGCCCGGGCCCACACGGTCCTGTCCGAAGCGTTCGCGCGCGAAATCGCGAGCGGCGCCATCAACCCGGTGGAAATCCGCGACGAACTGGCCGCCGTGGCCGTGATCGGCGAGAACATGAAGCAGCACGCCGGCATCGCCGGCAAACTCTTCACCACCCTGGGCCGCAACGGCATCAGCGTGATTGCCCTCGCACAGGGCGCCGCCGAGTCCAACATTTCCTTCATCGTGGAGCGGCGCCAGCTGCGCAAATCGCTCAACGTCATCCACGACAGTTTCTTCCTGTCCGAGTATCAGGAACTCAACCTCTTCCTCTGCGGCATCGGCACCGTGGGCGGCCGCCTGATCGCCCAGATCGCCCGGCAGCGCGACACGCTCATGCGCAGCCGCGGGCTCAAGATCAACATCGTGGGCATCGCGCGCAGCACCCGCGCCGTCTTCGACCGCAGCGGCATCGATCTCTCCCGCTGGCAGGAAATCCTGCAGCAGGACGGCATCCCCACCGATCCGCAGCGGCTCAAGGAGGAGATCATCGGCATGAACATCTTCAACTCCGTGTTCGTCGATTGCACCGCCAGCCCGGCCGTCGCCTCGATGTACGCCGACTTCTTCGACCACGGCATCTCCGTGGTCGCCGCCAACAAGATCGCCGCCTCCTCCGACTACGCCAACTACCGGCGCCTCAAGGACCTGGCCCGCAAGCGCGGCGTCAAGTGGCTCTTCGAGACCAACGTGGGCGCCGGCCTGCCGATCATCAACACCATCAACGACCTGTGCAACTCCGGCGACCGCATCTGCAAGCTGGAGGCCGTGCTGAGCGGCACCCTCAACTTCATCTTCAACACCCTCTCGGCCGACATTCCCTTCAGTGAGACGGTCCGCATGGCCAAGGAGCAGGGCTTCTCCGAGCCCGACCCGCGCATCGACCTGTCCGGCACGGACGTCATCCGCAAACTGGTCATCCTCTCTCGCGAGGCGGGATATGAAGTAAACCAGGAGGATGTTGAGGCCAACCTGTTCATCCCCAAGGAGTTCTTCGACTGCACGGAAGAAGAGTTCTGGGCCAAGCTCCCCAGTCTCGACGCCGACTTCGAAGAGCGCCGCCGCCGGCTGGAAGCCGAGGGCAAGCGGTGGAGGTTCGTGGCCAAGATGGAGGACGGCAAGTACTCCGTCAGCCTGCGCGCCGTCGAGAGACAGCATTCCTTCTATGTGCTGGACGGCTCCAACAACATCGTCCTGCTGACCACCGAACGCTACAACCGCCACCCGATGCTCATCCAGGGCTACGGGGCCGGCGCCGACGTGACCGCGGCCGGCGTATTCGCAGATATCATGAGCATTGCCAACATCTAGCCGGATATGAAGAAGATCAAAGTATTCGCCCCCGCCTCGATCGCCAACCTGGGCTGCGGATTCGACATCATGGGCATGGCCCTCGACGAAGTCGGGGATGTGCTGGAAATGACCCTTGACGAGGAGGGCTCCGGCATCAGCATCGCCAACGACACCGACGTCCCCCTGCCGCAGGACGCCGAGGACAACGTGATCACCCCCGTAATCCGCAAGTTCTTCGCCCTCACGGGCCATACGGGACGGGTGCAGGTGCGCATCCTCAAGAAGATCTATCCCGGCTCCGGGATCGGCTCCAGCGCCGCCTCCAGCGCCGCGGCCGCCTTCGGCATCAACGAGCTCTTCGGCGCTCCCCTGTCCGAGGAGGACGTGGTCGTGTGCGCGATGGAAGGCGAAAACCTCGCGAGCGGCGGCTACCACGCCGACAACGCCGCGCCGGCGGTCATGGGCGGCATCACCCTGATCCGCGGCTATGAGCCGCTGGACATCATCAAACTGCCGGTCCCTGGCAACCTCTACTGCCCCGTCATCCATCCCCACCTGACCGTCTCGACGAAAGAGGCGCGCAGCATCCTCCCCCGCGAGATCCCGATGCACACCGCCATCACGCAATGGGGCAACGTGGGCGGCCTGGTGGCCGGCCTGTGCACCGGCAACATCGAGCTGGTCGGCCGCGCCATGCGCGACGCCGTGGCGGAACCCTACCGCAAGCACTTCATCCCGGGCTTCGACGAACTCCGCGCCAAACTGCTCGGCGCCGGGGCGCTGGCGATGAACATCAGCGGTTCCGGCCCGTCCGTGTTCGCGCTGGCGAACCGCAGCGACATCGCCCAGCGCGTAGGCGCCATCATGGAGCGCCATTTCGCCCAGCAGGGCATCCTCTCGGAAACCTATGTCGTCAAGGTGTCCAACAAGGGCGCCCGACTCATCGCATAACGGCCTATGATGTACTACAGCACCAACGGGAAAGCCCCCCTGGCCACGCTCGAACAGGCGGTGGTCCGCGGTCTCGCCGAAGACCGGGGGCTCTACATGCCGGAGCGCATCCCCGTCCTGCCGGAGAGCTTCTTCGACAACATCCAGACCATGACCTTCCACGAGATCGCCTGCACCGTGGCGGACGCCCTCTTCGGCGAGGACATCCCCCAGGCGGAGCTGCACCGCATCGTGGAAGAAACCCTCTCGTTCGACTGCCCCGTCGTCCCCGTGACGCGCAGCATCGGCGCCCTGGAACTCTTCCACGGGCCCACGCTCGCCTTCAAGGACGTCGGCGCTCGGTTCATGGCGCGCCTGCTGGGACATTTCACGCGCAGCGCCTCCGACAGCCGCACCATCCACGTGCTCGTGGCCACGTCCGGCGACACGGGCAGCGCCGTGGCCAACGGCTTCCTGGGCGTGCCCGGCGTGCAGGTGCACGTCCTCTACCCCAAGGGGCAGGTCAGCCCCATCCAGGAATGCCAGTTCACCACCCTCGGGCAGAACATCACCGCCCTGGAGGTGGACGGCAGTTTCGACGACTGCCAGGCCCTGGTCAAGAGCGCCTTCATGGACGCGGAGCTGGGTGCACGCCTGCGCCTGACCTCCGCCAACAGCATCAATGTCGCCCGCCTGCTGCCGCAGTCGTTCTACTATTTCCACGGCTACGCGCAGATGAAGCGGCTCGGCCTGGCCCGGCAGCTGGTCGTGTGCGTGCCGAGCGGCAATTTCGGCAACCTGTGCGCCGCGCTCTTCGCGAAACGCATGGGCCTGCC
>CAMHIP010000103.1 GCA_946185205.1 uncultured Bacteroidales bacterium
CGCGGCTGCATGGTCATCAAACCCTACGGCTACGCCATCTGGGAGAAGATGCAGGGCACGCTGGACGCCATGTTCAAGCGCACCGGCGTGCAGAACGCCTATTTCCCGCTGTTCATCCCCAAATCCTTCTTCAGCCGCGAGGCCGAGCACGTGGCGGGATTCGCCAAGGAGTGCGCCGTGGTCACGCACCACCGCCTGATGAACGACCCCGACGGGGGCGGCGTGGTGGTCGATCCGGACGCGAAGCTCGAGGAGGAACTGATCGTCCGTCCGACCTCCGAGACCATCATCTGGAGCACCTACAAGAACTGGATCACGTCCTGGCGCGACCTCCCCATCCTGTGCAACCAGTGGTGCAACGTGGTCCGCTGGGAGATGCGCACGCGTCTGTTCCTGCGTACCGCGGAATTCCTCTGGCAGGAAGGCCACACGGCCCACGCCACGGCGGAGGAAGCCGAGGCCAAGGCCTTCGAGATGGTGCAGGTCTATGCCGATTTCGCCCGCAACGTGATGGCCCTGCCGGTCATCGTCGGCCACAAGAGCCCGAACGAGCGTTTCGCCGGCGCCCTGGACACCCTCACCATCGAGGCCATGATGCAGGACGGCAAGGCCCTGCAGGCCGGCACGTCCCACTTCCTCGGACAGAATTTCGCCAAGTCCTTCGACGTGCAGTTCACCAACAAGGAAGGCAAGCAGGAATACGTCTGGGCCACTTCCTGGGGCGTCAGCACCCGCCTGATGGGCGCGCTGATCATGGCCCACGGCGACGACAACGGCCTCGTCCTGCCTCCGAAGCTCGCCCCCATCCAGGTCGTCATGGTCCCCATCTACAAGACGGAGGAGGAGCGCAACGCCGTGCTGGACAAGATGGCCGCCATCAAGCAGGGGCTGGAAGCCCTCGGGCACAGCGTCCGCATCGACGACCGCGACACCGTCCGTCCGGGCTTCAAGTTCGCCGAATGGGAGCTCAAGGGCGTGCCCGTGCGCCTCGCCATGGGTGCGCGCGACCTCGCCGCCGGCACCGTGGAGGTGGCGCGCCGCGACACGCTGACCAAGGAGACCATGGCCCTCGAAGGCATCGAGCAGCACATCTCCGGGCTGCTGGACGCCATCCAGCAGAACATCTACGACAAGGCCCTCGCCTTCCGCGACGCCCATGTCGAGAAATGCGACGACTGGGAAGAATTCAAGACCAAGATCCAGACCGGCAAGTTCCTGCTCTGCCACTGGGACGGCACCGTGGAGACGGAACAGGCCATCAAGGACGCCACCAAGGCCACGATCCGCTGCATCCCCATCGACAGCTACGTCTGCGAAGAGGAGGGCCGCGACATCTTCTCCGGCAAGCCCTCGCACCGCCGCGTCGTCTTCGCCATTTCGTATTAACCGTCTAAAATAGAGCCACCTATGAACAAGAAATTGATCGTCCTGACCGCTGCCCTGACCGCGGCTGCCTTCTGCGTCCGCGCCCAGGACGACGCCGTCCTCAAGGCCACCGCCGAAGCGGCCGCCGCCTTCTCCGAGGCCCCCAAGACCGAGGAAGTCGTGGAGAAGCCCAGTTACTGGAAGAAATACGCCATCTTCGATTTCGGTTTCAACCAGACGGCCCTCTGGAGCTGGGCGTCCGGCGGCTACAACAGCGCCACGCTGCGCCTCGGCATCGACGCCAACGCCAACTACGCCCGCGACCTCGCCACCTGGACCAACCGCCTGCAGATGATGTACGGCTTCCTGTGGTCCGCCGACAAGGAGAACCTCATCCAGAAGAGCGCCGACCTGCTCCAGTTCGAGAGCCGCTTCGGCTACAAGACCTCCGAGGAGAGCAAATGGAAATACACCGCCGACCTCACGGTCAAGTCCCAGTTCTCCGACAGCTACGATTCCTACAAGCAGGATGACAACGGCAAGTGGAGCGGCAAGCTCAAGTCCGGCTTCTTCTCCCCCGGCTACATGACCTTCGGTCTCGGTATGGCGTGGGACCCGGCGCCCTGGTTCAGCCTCAACCTCTCCCCCGTCACGGGCGGTTTCACCTTCTGCAACATCCCGGAACTCCGCAAGGGCTACGGTATGAAGCTGATCGACGCCACGCTCGATCCGACGGACGGCGCCAGCTACCACAGCCAGCTCTTCCAGCTCGGTGCCCAGCTGAAGGCCAACCTCACGACCTCGATCAACGACATCATCACCTACGAGACGCAGCTGATCCTCTTCACGGACTACCTCAACCATCCGTTCGTGTGGAACCGCGTCAACTGGGACAACAAGCTCGGCTTCAAGGTGGGCAAGTACATCAAGCTCGCCCTCGACACCTGGCTGATCTACGACCCGATCGTGCTGATCGCCGACAAGAACGGCGGCGATCCCCGGCAGCGCGTGCAGTTCAAGGAGTTCTTCTCCTTCAACTTCACCTACACCATCGGCAAGAAATAATCGCGTCATGCGGATCCTGCTCGCCGTCAGCGGGGGCATCGATTCGATGTACCTGGCCAACCGGGCCCCGGAGTTGTTCCCCGGAGCCCGGTTTGCCGTCGCGCACTGCAATTTCGCGCTGCGCGGCGCGGAGTCCGACGGCGACGAGGCCTTCGTACGCGCCTGGTGCGCGGCGCGCGGCTGGCCCTGCCTGGTGCGCCGTTTCGACACGCAAGCCCTCGCCCGGACCCGCGGCATCAGCATCGAGATGGCCGCGCGCGAGCTGCGCTACGCCTGGTTCGCGGAGCTGCTGCGCGAACAGGGATTCGACGCCGTGGCCGTGGCGCACAACGCCGACGACAACGCGGAGACGATGATTCTCAACCTGTTGCGCGGCACCGGGACCCGCGGTCTGCGCGGCATGGGCGACCACGACGGGATCGTGCGCCCCCTGCTGGACGTCACCCGCGAAGAGATCCGCGCCTGGATGCAGGCGCACGGCTGCGCCTGGCGCGAAGACAGCACCAACGCCGACAATACCCCCAGGCGCAACCGCATCCGCAACGAGGTCTTCCCGGTTTTTGCCCGGATCAACCCCTCCTTCGTCCGCACCCTGGCCGGCGACATGCGCCGCATCGCGCAGACGGACGATATCGCCGACGCCTGGTTCCGCTCCGTGCGGGACGGGCTCACCACGGAGGACGGCGCCGTCCGCATCCCCGCCGTGCTCGCGCTCGAGCACTGGGAATACGCCCTCTGGCGCCTGGTGGAGGACGCCGCCCTCAGCGGCCCGACCTTCGACAAGCTGACCGCCCTGCTGCGCCGCTACAAAGACGCGCCGCGCGGGACCGTCACCATCGGGGGCAAGACCTTCGAGGGGACGGGCCGGACGCTGAGGATCGAACAGGAACTGATTGTCATTCGATAATATACACGTCGTCTCCGGGCTCCGCGAAGAAGAACTGCTCGCGCGCATAGCGCTCCAGCGTGTCGCGGTTGCCCGTCATCATCCGGATCCGGCGGTCCAGCTCTTCGTTCTCCCGCCGGTACAGCTCAATCTGCCGGCGCTGGCGGCGCAGCGTGACGCCCGCCTGCACCCAGTTCACGATGCTGTCCTTCTTCAGGAACATGAAAAGCAGGAAAAGTGCCGTGGCCACGATGGCATAGCGCAGGAAGGACCGCTGCTCCTTCTTGCTGCCGTCCTTGTCCCGGTTCCAGATATCTTTGGTGTACTTTGCCATGAATTTTGCACAAAAATAGTTATTTTTGCGGAAGAATCTAAATCTGAATATACAATATGAAACCTACCCTTCTCGTTCTGGCCGCCGGCATGGGCAGCCGCTATGGCGGACTCAAGCAGATGGACGGCCTCGGCCCCCATGGCGAAACCATCATCGATTATTCCATTTATGACGCCGTGCAGGCCGGCTTCGGCCGCGTGGTCTATATCGTGCGGGAGTATTTCCTCGAGCAGTTCAAGGAGACCGTCGCCCGCAAGTACAGCCACGTCAAATGCACCGACGGCTCGCCGCTCGAGTTCACCTTCGTGACCCAGGAACTGGACAAGATCCCCGCCCGCTTCCTCCCGCTCAATCCCGAGCGCCAGAAGCCCTGGGGCACCGCCCACGCCGTCCTGATGGCCGCCGACGTGATCAAGGAACCGTTCGTGGTGATCAACGGTGACGACTACTACGGCAAGGAGTCCTTCCGCATCGCGGGCGACTGGTGCCGGGCGCACGAAGGCAGCGAAGGCGTCTATGCCATCGTCGGCTTCGAGCTGGACCATACGCTGAGCGAGTCCGGCGGCGTGTCCCGCGGCATCTGCCACTACGACGCGGAGCAGCACCTGACCGACGTCGTGGAGCACCTCAACATCCAGAAAGACGCCGACGGCGTGGTGCGCGGCGACAATTCCGTCAGCGGAGCGCACGTCGACCTGCGCGGCAAGGACCTCTGCTCCATGAACATGTGGGGCTTCACGCCCGACTATTTCACCAAGAGCGGCGCCATCTTCGAGACCTTCCTGGAGCAGAACAGCCAGGAGCTCAAGAAGGAGTTCTACATCCCCTACGCCATCGACTGCATGATCAAGGACGGCAGCGCGAAATGCGACGTCCTCTCCACCCCGTCCCACTGGTTCGGCGTCACCTACAAAGAGGACCGTCCCGCCGTGGTCGCCAAGTTCGCCGAGCTGGCCCGCGAAGGGGTCTATCCCTCTCCGCTTTATCAGTAAACACCTATGGCACAGCGCAATAAGCCCAAGAACTACGGCTTTTACGAGAAGTTCACCTGGTACGTCCCCGGGGTGGGCGGCATGTTCGCCCTGCTGGCCTGGCTGCTGCTCGGCGCCCTGCTGGGCAACATCGTGACGCTCCCGCTGGTCGCCGCCTTCGGGCAGGAGTCCGGCACGCAGTATGCCATGCTGGTCTCCTATCCGCTGATGTTCATCCCGGCGATGCTCTACGCCAGCATCCAGAGCCGCAACAACAGCATGACCCGCGACGGCCTGCGGCTGGACAGCAACCATTTCAGCCCGGTGGGCGGGCCGCTCTGCGCACTGTTCGCGGTGCTGGGCACGCTGGGGCTGGCTTTCTGCTCGGACGCCATCCTCTCGGCGATGCCCGAGATGCCGGAGTGGCTGGAAGAGGCCCTCAAGGGACTGACGGAAGGCGGCGACGCCATCTGGCTCAATTTCCTGATGGTCAGCATCTTTGCCCCGTTCTTCGAAGAGTGGCTCTGCCGCGGCATGGTGCTGCGCGGGCTGCTGGGCAACGGAGTGAAGCCCGTGTGGGCCATCGTGGTGTCGGCGCTGTTCTTCGCCTTCATCCACCTCAACCCCTGGCAGGCCGTGCCGGCTTTCCTGCTCGGCTGCCTGTTCGGCTTTGTCTATTACAAGACGGGATCGCTGAAGCTCACGATGCTGATGCACTTCGCCAACAACACCTTCTCGCTGGTGATGTCCAACATCGATGCCCTGCAGGACGCCGAGTCCTTCCTGGAGGTGCTGCCCGGCGGCCGCTACTGGATCGTCTTCGCCGCCTGTCTGCTGATGGTCGCCCTGATCATCAACGCCTTCCGGCGCATCCCGCAGGAGCACGCCGCAGGCAATTCCGACCCGGTCAAGCCGCTGTTTGAAGAATAGTCCGGCGCGCAGCCGCGACATCGTGGACCCTGAGTATATCCGCCCCGTGCGCCAGCGCGAGGCGGTTTGCTTTTTCGGTGTCCCCGCCCGTGAAGCGCTTGTCCGCCGCCCCGATCAGGATCGGGCGGTCGAAGCCGCGCAGCCAGTCCAGCTTCTCCAGGATCTCCCAGTTCTGCTCCGCCGTCTTGGCGAAACCCAGCCCCGGGTCGAGCACCCATTCGGCAATGCCGTGCTCCTCCGCCCGGCGGGCGAAATCCGAGAAATAGGCCACCAGCGCAGGCACCACCCCCTCCGGGTAGTCGCACAGGGCATCCATCGTCCGGGGGCCGCCGCGCTTGTGCATCGCCACGAAAGGCAGCCCCAGCCGCCCCACGGTCGCGAGCATGTCCGGATCGTCCTCCCCCGCCGAAATGTCGTTGACCAGGAAGGGCCCGACGCAATCATAGACCCGCCGGACGATTTCCGCGCGGGTGGTATCGACCGACAGCAGCGCGGGCGCGTCCCAGGCACGCAGCACGGGCGCCAGCCGCCGCCATTCCTCCTCCAGGGGCACTTCCGCGGCTCCCGGGCGCGTCGAGACGGCGCCCAGGTCGATGATGTCCGCCCCCTGCGCGCACAGCGTCCGGATGCGGGCGCCCGCCTGCTCCGCCGCCACGCGGCTCGGGGCATGGAAAGAATCGGGCGTCAGGTTGACGATGGCCATGATGTGAGTCATGGAGCAAAAATAGAGAATTTTTCTTTATCTTTGTCAAGATATGCTGATTGTAATTGAAGGCCTGGACGGCGCCGGCAAGTCCACCCAGGTCCGAATGTTCCGAGAATACCTTGCCGGAGTCTGCCCCTCGCTCGAATACATCCATTTCCCGCGATACGACGCCCCCGTCTATGGCGGGCTGATCGGCAAGTTCCTGCGCGGCGGCTTCGGCTCGATCGACAGCGTCCATCCGCAGCTGGTCGCCCTGCTCTTCGCCGAAGACCGGCACGATGCGGCCCCGCAGATCCGGTCCCGCCTGCGCGAGGGCGGCACCGTCCTGCTGGACCGCTACGTCTATTCCAACATCGCCTACCAGTGCGC
>CAMHIP010000104.1 GCA_946185205.1 uncultured Bacteroidales bacterium
AACGTGGCGGATTACTTCGAGAGCCGGCTGAGGACCCAGTCGGCTTTGATTTTGTCGATGATGGCGGTGACCACGCGGTAGGCGGCGGAATCCGCCGTATAGACCGCCGGCACGGCGAATGCCACGCGCCCCTGGCGCTTGAGCTTCGCCGCGGTGGCTTTCTTGCGCTCGTTCTGCGGGTCGAAGACCGCGATGGAGTGGCCGCCGAACATGCCGACGATCTTCATGCAGGGCACGTCCGTGTCGCCGTCGCCGAAATAAATCATGTGCGAGAACGGGATGCGCTTCTTGTCTTCGGCCATCGAGTCGTTGACCTGCTTGTTGTCGCGGGCGCTGAAGATGCCCTTGCTGATCTTGAAGAGAAACTGTGTCTTGGTCGTGTAATCGACCGAGATGCCCGGCCATTCGGCCTCGCCGTTGCCGTCGTAGATGAAGGTCCCGGCGAAAATGTGCTTGAACTCGTGGGCGATAGGGCTGCCTTCGATGATCTCCTTGAGGCCGGAGGAGTTGATGTAATGCTCCACCTTCACGCCGTGTTCCGCGCCATAACGGTTGATGAGCGAAAACCATTCCCGTACCCCGTCGAAGAGTTCGATGTCCCGGCCGAAACGCTGGAAGTCCTCGCGGCGGAGCTTGATCCCGTTCTTCCTGGCCTCGTCAAACATCAGTTTCATGTAGGAAAGCACGTTGGAGGCATCCTGCCCGATGGCGATGCTGTCGCTCATCCGCCAGAACTCCTCGGCCGTCTTGCCGACGGCCTGGATGAAGCCGAACTCCTGCATGTTGCCGGGCGAGAGCGTCCCGTCGTAGTCATAAATCAGCGCGACAATCGGTTTTTTCTGGACCATGGTTTACCACTTATTTAACAGTTTCGCCCCAAATATCGGAATAATTCGCCACATACGCACGCGTATCGTTGCAAAAACAGCCGGACGGGGTTACATTTGTTCTGTTGTTTGAACATACAAAACCAAATTATGGAGAAATATCCGCACTACCTGGAGCGCCTGCAGAATGCGACGCGCAAGTACTGGGACAAGGCCGCCCTCAACAGCATCGGCGGCGAGTCCTTCACCTATGGCCAGATGGCCACCCAAATAGAGAAATTCCACCTCGTTTTCGAGAAACTCGGCATCAAGAAAGGCGAGAAGATCGCCCTCTGGGCCCGCAACGGCGCCCGCTGGGGCATGTCCTACCTTTCCGTCAACACCTATGAGACCGTGATCGTGCCGTTGCTCGCGGACTTCACCGCCGAGAGCGCCCAGTTCCTCGTGAACCACTCCGAGAGCATCGCCCTCTTCACCAACGAAGACAAGTGGAAGCAGATGGACATCCAACAGATGCCCGCCCTCCGGTTCGTCGTGGACGTGGACAGCTGGAAGCTCCTCTACGCCGCCGACGAGCAGATTTCCGCGGCCTTTGCCGGCATGGACGAACTGTTCGCCGCCAAGTGGCCGGACGGCTACGGCCCCGGCGACGTCGTCTTCCCCACCGACAACTGGGACAACCTTTCCACGATCAACTACACCTCCGGCTCCACCGGCGACCCCAAGGGCGTCATGCTGACCTACCGCAACTTCAGCGCCAACGTCGATTTCAGCCAGCGCAACGTCCCCGCCGGCGACAAGATGGTCTCGATGCTCCCGATGGCCCACATGTACGGCCTCGTGATCGAGTTTATCTATCCGCTCTGCAACGGCACCGCCATCTACTGGCTGGGCAAGGCACCGACCCCCGCCACGCTCCTCAAGGCCTTCGCCGATGTCAAGCCCTACCTGCTCATCACCGTGCCCCTCGTGATGGAGAAGATCTACAAGTCCAAGATCAAGCCCACCCTCGACAAGCCCGCCGTGAAGTTCCTCCTCAAGGTCCCCGGCGTCAACCAGATCATCTACAAGAAGGTCAAGGACGGCCTCGTGCAGGCCTTCGGCGGCAACGTACAGGAATTCATCATGGGCGGCGCCGCCCTCAACCCCGAGGTCGAGAAGATCTTCAAGAAGATCAAGTTCCCCTACCTGGTCGGCTACGGCATGACCGAGGCCTGCCCGCTGCTGGCCTATGAGCACTGGACCAAGTATGTCCCCGGCTCCTGCGGCAAGGCCGTGGACTGTGCCACCGTGCGCATCGATTCCGAGGATCCCCAGCACATCGCGGGCGAGATCCAGGCCAAGGGCGAGAACATCACCATCGGCTACTTCAAGAATCCGGAGGCTTCCGCCAACGCCTTCACCGAAGACGGTTTCCTGCGCACCGGCGACCTGGGCATCATGGACAAGGACGGCAACATCTTCATCAAAGGCCGCTCCAAGAGCATGATCCTCACGGCCAACGGCCAGAATGTCTATCCCGAGGAAGTCGAGGCCATCGTCAACAACCAGCCCTTCGTGGCGGAATCGGTGGTCGTGGACCGCGCCGGCAAGATCGTCGCCCTGGTCTATCTCGACAAGGACGGCATCAAGAACGCCAAGCTTGACGACGAGGCCGTCTCCGACCTGCCGGAGAAGATCCTCGCCGGAGCCAACCGCCTGCTCCCTGCCTACAGCAAGATCGCCAAGGTGGAGCCGGTGCTCGTGCCCTTCGAGAAGACGCCGAAAATGAGCATCAAGCGTTTCCTGTACAAATAATTGACAATTTGTCACTGGAACAGCATTTGATTCAACAGGGTCGGCCGCAAATGGCCGACCCTGTTGAATTTAATAGACACAAATATGGCTACCAAGACACTCAAAGGCAAAATCGGCGTGACCACCGAGAACATCTTCCCGGTGATCAAGCAATTCCTCTATTCCGACCACGAAATTTTCCTGCGCGAGCTCGTCGCCAACGCAGTGGATGCCACCCAGAAGATGAAGGCCCTCGCCTCCAGCGGCGACTTCAAGGGCGACCTCGGCGAACTGAAAGTCAGCGTGGTGCTGGACGAAAAGAAAAAGATCCTTAAGATCATCGACCGCGGCATCGGCATGACCGAAGACGAGGTCGACCGCTACATCAACCAGATCGCCTTCTCCTCCGCCGGCGAATTCCTGGAGAAATACAAGGACCAGCTCGGCTCCATCATCGGCCACTTCGGCCTGGGCTTCTACTCCGCCTTCATGGTGAGCAAGAAAGTCGAGATCGACACCCTCAGCTGGCAGGAAGGCGCCAAGCCCGTGCACTGGAGCTGCGACGGCTCCCCGGAATATGAAATGGGCGCCGGCAAGAAGGAGGACCGCGGCACCGAGATCACCCTCTACCTGGACGACGATTCCGAAGAATACGCCGCCAAGGGCCGCATCAGCCAGCTTCTCGGCAAATACTGCAAGTTCATGCCCGTCCCGGTGGTCTTCGGCAAGAAGACCGAATGGAAGGACGGCAAGAGCGTGGAGACCGACGAGGACAACGTCATCAACCACATCGAGCCCATCTGGACCAAGGCCCCGTCCGAACTGAAGGACGAGGACTACCTCAAATTCTACAAGGAGCTCTACCCGATGGAGGAAGAGCCGATGTTCTGGATCCACCTCAACGTCGATTACCCCTTCACGCTGACCGGCGTGCTCTACTTCCCCAAGATCAAGGAGCGCATGGCCATCGACAAGAACAAGATCCAGCTCTACTGCAACCAGATGTTCGTGACCGAGCACGTCGACAACATCGTGCCGGACTTCCTGACCCTGCTGCACGGCGTGATCGACTCTCCGGACATCCCGCTCAACGTCTCCCGCAGCTACCTGCAGAGCGACGCCAACGTCAAGAAGATCAGCACCTACATCACCAAGAAGGTGGCCGACCGCCTGGAGGAGATCTACAAGGAGCAGCGCGACCAGTTCGAGCAGAAATGGGACAACATCAAGCTCTTCATCGAATACGGCATGCTCACCGACGAGAAGTTCTGCGAGCGCGCCCTGAAATTCGCCCTCCTGAAGAACACCGACGGCAAGTACTTCAGCCTGGAGGACTACCGCACCGCCATCGAGCCGGCCCAGACCGACAAGGACAAGACGGTCGTCTATCTCTACGCGACCAAGCCCGCGGAGCAGTACAGCTTCATCGAAGCCGCCAAGAACCAGGGCTACGACGTCCTGCTGATGGACTGCGAGCTGGACAGCCATTTCGTGGGCCTGCTGGAGAACAAGATCGAGCACACCCGCTTCGCCCGCGTGGACAGCGACTCCGTCGGCAACCTCATCCCCAAGGAGGAGAAGGTCAAGCCCGAAATGAGCGAGGACGACAAGAAGACGCTCGACGAGCTCTTCAAGGCCGTCCTGCCGGAAGGCAACGACTACATGGTCGATGCGCAGAACCTCGGCGAGGACGCCGCGCCGGTGCTGATCACCCAGAGCGAATTCATGCGCCGCTACCGCGAAATGAGCGCCCTGGGCGGCGGAATGAACTTCTACGGCACCATGCCCGAGGCCTACAACATCATCGTCAACATGGAGAACCCGCTGATCGCCAAGATCTGGGGCGGCAAGAAAGAAGCCGCGGACACCGCTGCGGCCGACTTTGCCAAAGACAACGAGCTGCTGCACCAGGTGGTCGATCTGGCCCTGCTGGGCAACGGCATGCTCAAGGGCAAGGCCCTGTCCGACTTCATCGCCCGCAGCGAGAAGCTCCTGCAGTAACAGTTAATCATCCATTGAAAAGGGGTGCCCGTTTGGGGCACCCCTTTTCACAAGTCACGGCTTCTGAAGCGTCTGCTTCTGCGCGCTGCGCCGGGGACCGAAACTGACGGAGGACGCACCCTTGGACGCCTCGTCAAAGACGTAGTCGTTTCCCGGAAGGACCGCATTCAGGACGATGCCCACGATGGCCGCGACGGCCAGGCCGCTGAGCGAGGTGAAACCGAGGCTGATGGCGTCGTTCGCACCATACTTGATGCCGATGGCCAGAACCAGGATGAGCGCGGCGATGAAGAGGTTGCGCGAATGCGTGAAATCCACCTGGTTCTCCACGATGTTGCGCACGCCCACGGCGGAAATCATACCGTAAAGCACCAGCGACACGCCGCCGATCGTAGCGGCCGGCATGGCGCCGATCAGCGCGGAGAATTTCGGGCAGAACGACAGCAGGATGGCGAAGCAGGCGGCGATGCGGATCACGCGCGGATCGAAGACCCGGGTGATGTTGAGCACGCCCGTGTTCTCGCCGTAGGTCGTATTGGCCGGGGCGCCGAACAGGGAGGCGACCGCCGTGGCGAGACCGTCGCCCATCAGGGTGCGGTGCAGACCCGGATCCGCCAGGTAATTGATGTCCGTGGTGGAGGAAATGGCGCACATGTCGCCGATGTGTTCCACCATCGTGGCGAGCGAGATCGGCAGGATGGCGATGATCGCGGCGACGACCAGGCCCCAGTCGGGGTTCTTGAACACGGCGAAGGCCGTGTCACCCCACTTGAACGGCAAGCCGATCCAGGCCGCCTCCTTGACCGGGGCGAAGTCCACCTGCCCGAAGCAGGCCGCCACGATGTAGGAGCCGAGCACGCCGAGCAGGATCGGCACGATCTTGATCATCCCCTTGCCCCAGATGTTGCAGACGAGGGTGATGGACACGGCCACGAGGGCGATCCACCAGTTCTGCGAGCAGTTCTGGATGGCGGAGCCGGAGAGCGTCAGACCGATGGCGATGATGATCGGGCCCGTGACGATGGGCGGGAAGTAACGCATGACGCGCCTGGGGCCGAAAGCGGCAAACAGCCCCGCCAGCACGAAATACATCAGTCCGGCGCAGAACACGCCGATACAGGCATACGGCAGCGAAGTTGCGAGGTCGAGTCCTTTCTCGGCGCCCATCTGCGTGACGGCGGCATAACCGCCGAGGAAGGCGAAGGAGGAGCCCAGGAAGGCAGGAACCTTACATTTCGTCAGGACATGGAAAAGGAGCGTACCGATGCCCGCGAAGAGCAGGGTGGCAGAGACAGAGAGCCCGGTGATCACCGGAACCAGGACGGTGGCCCCGAACATCGCGAAAAGGTGCTGGAGGCCGAGAACGGTCATCTTGCCCGCGCCGAGCGGCCGGGCATCATAAATTGCCTTTTGTACTTCAGCCATTTGTATGTAGGTTTAAGGTTATTCCCATTCAATCGTCCCGGTGGGCTTCGGCGTGAGATCGTACAGCACGCGGTTGACGCCCGGAACTTCCGTCACGATGCGCTGCGTGATGTGGTGCAGCAGCGGGTACGGGATCTCCTCGATGGTGGCGGTCATGGCGTCGCGGGTATTGACGGCACGGATGATGACCGGCCAGTCCCAGCTGCGTTTTCCGTCCTTGACGCCCGTCGATTTGTAGTCGGGCACGACCGTGAAATACTGCCACACCTTGCCTTCCAGGCCGTTCTTCGCAAATTCTTCGCGCAGGATGGCATCGCTCTCGCGCAGGGCCTCCAGGCGGTCGCGCGTGATGGCTCCGGTGCAGCGGACACCCAGGCCGGGACCGGGGAACGGCTGGCGATAAACCATGTTGTCGGGCAGGCCGAGCGCCTTGCCGACTACGCGGACCTCGTCCTTGAAGAGGAGTTTGATCGGCTCCACGAGCTCGAACTGCAGGTCTTCGGGAAGGCCGCCCACGTTGTGGTGGCTCTTGACGGGACCGGACTCGACGATGTCCGGGTAGATCGTGCCCT
>CAMHIP010000105.1 GCA_946185205.1 uncultured Bacteroidales bacterium
TGCTGCTGACCGCGGCCGTGGGCATGGAGACCCGCCTGCAGACCCTGGAAGTGGGCGCCGACGGCTACATCGAGAAGCCCTTCCCGATCGAGCTGCTGCGCGCCAACATCGCCAGCCTGTTCAAGAACCGCGACATCGCCTACAAGCAGTTCACCGACTCCCCGCTGACGCATTTCAACAGCGTCAACACCAGCAAGATGGACGAGGAGTTCATGGAGAAGCTGCACAACATCGTGATGAAGCACATGGCGGAGCAGGACCTGAGCATCGAGACGCTGACGACCCTGATCGGCACGAGCAAATCCACCCTGTACCGCAAGGTCAAGGCCAACACGGGCCTCAACATCAACGAGTACATACGGCTCTGCCGCCTTAAGCAGGCGGCAGAGATGCTGTCTTCGCAGAAATACAGGATCAATGAGGTGGCCTACATGGTGGGCTTCTCGTCGCCGTCGTATTTCGCGACCAGCTTCCAGAAGCAGTTCAACATCTCACCGTCGGCGTTCGTCAAGAACCTGAAGGACTAGTCCCAGATGAAGCCTTCGACGTCGTCGAGGAAGATCTTCTCGCGCTCGTCCGGCTGCATCAGCTCCATCGTCACGTTCTTGAAACGGATGTTCCGGGCGTGCTGCATGGAGACGCCCCAGGCCGGCTGGATGCCGTGCGCAGAGGGCTCGGGATAGCCGCTGTTGCGGCCGAAGAAGAAAGCGTTGGCGCCGCGCTGCAGGCGGGCGTCCTCCTTGGTCAGGCCGCCCTTGTACTGGATGTGGATGTCCTTCAGGCGCACGTCGCGCACCGGATTGCCGGGCAGGCCCACGATCAGCAGCGCATAGCGCGTGTCGCAGTTCGTCACCACCACGTCGGAGATCTCGATGTTGCGGGCGATGGAGGCGGGGAGTTCCTTGGGGCCGCGCATGCGTTCGCCGATGCGGATGTAGATGGGGCTGTTCCAGATGTCGTCCATGCGCAGGTGCTTCACCCGGATGTTCTCCATCGGGGCGCCGTCCACCGTCTCCAGGGCGAGGCCGCGGCAGCGCTTGAAGGTGATGTTCTCGATACGGATGTTGCGGAAGCCGCCGTTGCTCTCGGTGCCGAGCTTGACGCGGCCCGTGGGGCCGTCGCGGTCGGGAGCGGCCGTGATGGAGGTGCCGTAGGTCCCGGCATAGACCGTCCCGGGATCATAGCCGGACACGGTGCAGTTCTTCACCAGCACGTCCTCCGTGGCCTTGGGCCGGCCCAGTCCGTAGGAGCACTTGAGCACGATGCCGTCGTCGTTGAGCGAGTTGACGGTGCAGTTGGTAATGCGCACGTGGGCGCAGCAGTCGATGTCGAAGGCGTCGCGGTTGGTGTCGCACAGCACGTGGTCGATCACCAGATGGTCCACGCCCGTGAGCAGCAGGGAGAAATGGCCGCTGTTGAGCAGGCTGATGCCCTTGATGGTCACGTTCTTGCACTCCTTCAGGGCGATGGCCTTGTTGGCCTCGGCGATGGGGCCCTGGCGGCCCAGGCCGCGCGAGAGGGCGTCCGTGCCGTCGATCAGGCCCTTGCCCTCGAACTTGAGGTTCTTCAGGCCGATGCCCCAGATCAGGGAATTCTTCCAGTGGCTGTGTCCGAAGTCCTGGTACATGTCCCATTCGTTGGGTTCCGCCACATCGTAGCCCTGCTCCGCCGTAGGTTTGGCCGCCTTGATCACGGCACCCTCGTCCAGGCGCAGGGTGATATTGTCCTTGAGCCGGATGGAATAGCTGCTGTAAACGCCCTTGGGGAACCAGATCACGCCGCCGCCCTTCGCGGCAGCCGCTTCGATGGCGGCGTTGATGGCGGGCGAGTCGATCTGCACGCCGTCGCCGGCTGCGCCGAAATCGCGCACGTTGTACACTTTGGCCTGCAGGCCAAGGGTGGAGGCGGCCAGCAGGATCAGGGTCATGATTCTTCTCATATCAATCGGTTAATTGGTTGTGTCATTAAAACTTGCAGGATAGCCCAGCAGCTGGTACGCGAGCGCCCACGCCATCCGCACGTGGCCCGGCGTGTTGGGATGCAGGCGGTCGGTGTCCGCATTGCGGAAATAGTGCGCGTGCTCATCCAGGAGCGGGTACAGGCCGCTGATGCTGTTCAGGTCGATCACGGGCACGGCCCACACGTTCGCGAGCTCCTGCACGGCCTGCACGTAATCGTCAATGAACAGGCCGCAGGCGTTGGCGAACGACTCGGGCGGCTGGATGTTGTCGTCGCTGAACTGGGCGAAGGCCCGGTGAATCGGGGTCAGGAAGATGATCTGCTTGTCGGGATAATGCGTCTTGAGCCAGCGGAGCGTGGTATTGGCGCGGCCCTTGAAGGTCGCGTCGTCATAGACCAGCTCCCGGTGCCTGCGGGTGACTTCCTGCCGGCCGGTCTGCCGGTTGGCGGCGACGGTCTTCTCATAGGAATAGCTGTACCACTCCCCCATCGGGATGCTCCCGTTGAAGTCGTTGGTCCCCACGAACACGATGATGGCATCGACGTCCTGCCCGTGTTCGCGCTCCAGGCGCTCGCCCTGGCCGATGATCTGGTTCATCCGGTGGCCGCTGATGCCATAGACATAGGGCCGGATGCCGAGGATGTCCTCCAGCATGTGCCAGTACACGTCGTTGGTGGTGCCGATCTGGCGGGCGTCGGTGATCGAATCGCCCAGGAACGCCACGCGGGCGCCCTCCCACTGGCTGCGCAGCTGCGGCTGTGCGGCAAGGGCCGTGCAGAGCAGCGCTGCAAAAGCTGATAGCAAGATTCTCTTCATGATATAAGGTTAATTGTTGTCTTCCCGGATGATGTGGATGTCCCGCTGCGGGAACGGGATCTGGATGCCGGCGTCGTTCAGCGCCTTGTAGATGATCTCCTTGGCCCGGTCGATGTAGCCGTAGCGCTCGGCCACGAGCACGCTCTGCTTGAGGGCGATCTCGATGGCGTTGTCGCCGAACTCGTTGAGCGTGATGCGGATGCCCTTGCGCGGGTCCACGATGTCCCGGCCGTAGGCGTCCTTGGTCAGCAGGGCCTCCGTGGCCTTGCCCAGGACTTCCCGGACCTGCTCCAGGTCCGTGCCGTAGGCCACGCCCACGGTGATCTTGATGAACTCGTAGGAGTTGTTGCGGGTGAGGTTGGTGAAGTTCTTGGCGAAGAGCGAGGAGTTGAGGAAGGACATCAGGGCGCCGCCCGTGGTCTCGATCTGGGTGCTCTGGTAGTTGATGTCCGTGACCTTGCCCCTGACGCCGTCGCACTCGATCCAGTCGCCCACGCGCAGCCGCCCGGACATCAGCTGGATGCCGTAGATGAAGTTGTTGAGCACGTCCTTCATGGCGAGACCGATACCGGCGGAGAGGCCGCCCACGGCGAGCGAGAGCGAGCCGGTCGGGATCTTGAGCAGGAGCACCACGATCACGATGTAGATGAACCAGACCACCACGCTGACGATGCTGTTGCCCAGCGAGAGGTTGACTTCGTTGCTGCGCACGACCTTGCGGTTGTTGCGGCGCAGGAAGGAGCGGTAACTGATGCCGATATAGAGCCCGCGGGCCACGTAGTTGACGTAGCGGAACACGAAGAACAGCCCCAGGGTCAGCACGATGCTGTAGCAGGAGATGCGCAGGATCTCCGCGCCCTCGGCATTGGTCAGGTTGAAGAGCGGCTTGGTGAAGAGGTCCTGGTAGAGGTCGGTGAAATCAAAGACGTTCAGCGACATGCGCACGCAGAACGGAATGGACATCAGCGTCAGGACGGGGATGAACATCATCCGCACCAGGTCGTAGAACCAGGTGGCGGGCAGCAGCAGCTTCTCCCGCTCGGGACCGGTCACGTAGTTGACCTTCTTGCGGTATTCGTCGACGCGCGCCTGCATGCGGTTGTCACGGTAATAGACCAGCTGGCTGTAGATGGCCGTGAGGGTCTGGATGCAGGCGAGCTGGAAGAACCACCACAGCAGGATCAGCAGGGCCAGGAAGATGTAGCCCAGCAGCGCCGTGACCAGCGCTGCCAGGATGACGCCGAAGGACACCCAGCCGATGGTCTTGTCGCTCTGCATGAGCTGCGGTCCGGCATGCAGGCAGACCACCAGCTGCCACACCAGGAAGACCAGCAGGAGGGGCGGGAACAGGATGTTCATCATGGCGTTGGGCAGGAAGACCATCCGGAAGCCGAACACGAGCAGGGCCAGGACCGACATCGGCAGGTAGTGCCACAGTCCCTTGCCCAGCTGGACGGGCTCCAGGCGCATCAGCAGAGACAGCAGGATGGCCGCCACCAGCCAGGAATAGGTCAGCACCAGGGAGGTGGACGCCCGGGCCACGTAACTGCCGCCCGGATTGATCATCATCAGCAGGGCGAAGATCACGATGCCGCCGAGCAGCGAGAGCGTGAGGCGGCGCTGCCGGTAGCCCGGCGTGCGGAGCCGCTTGAAGAAGCGCGGCAGCAGGAACACGACGCCCCCGGCCACCAGGACGCTGAGGAGCAGCACGGTCAGGAAGATAACGATGAAACGGGCGAACACCGGCCCGCTCCACTGGCTCTCCGTGACGGTGTCCGAGCCGCCGGCCTGCACGCGGGAGGTGACGGCGTAGCGGTCTTCCATCCCGGCCAGGGCCCGCTCCCAGTAGCGCTTGAAATTGCCCAGGATCGTGCCGTAGGAGGTCTGCCCTTCCACGAAGATACGCTCCTGGAGGATCTTGTAGCGGCGCTGGGCGTAGTCATACGACTCCTTGAGGCGCAGATAGACATTCTCGTAATGGGTGCTGTCCTCGACGATGTAGTCCTTGTTGGCGGAATACATCTTGAGCATCGTGGTGGCGAAGAAGATGCAGGAGTCGCGCTCCAGCTGGCCGGCGTCGTCCAGCACGAAGGCGTCATCCTCCAGCGCCTCCCCGTCCTCGGCCGTGAGGCCCAGTTCCCGCTCCAGCTCCAGGATATCCACCTTGATGCTGTCGTTGCGGTAGCGCAGGCTGTCCGGCAGGTCCTTGATCTCCTGCAGCTGCGGCGGCAGGCGGCGCAGCGCCTCGATCAAGCGCGAGTAGCGCTCGATCTCGATGTCCAGCTGGCCCACGATGCGGTCGTAGGGCATCCGGTTGCGGTTGAAGTCGTTGTACTCCTCGGTCACGGACTCGAGCGCGTAGGTCAGGTCGAAGGTGTATTCCTGCTTCTGCGAATAGAGCATGAGCGAGAGCTCGTTGCACTTCTTCATGATGGACACCATCTGGTCGTGCTGGCGGCCGTGCTGCTCCGCGAGGCGGCCCTGCGAGGTGAAGATCTTCTCGTAGTCGGCCTCCAGCTCGGTCCGCAGCGAACGCAGGGTCGAGGCCAGGTTGCGTTCGCCCAGGACGGCGGCGAGCGGCAGCGTCAGCAGGCAGGCGGCGAGCAGGGCGGTGATCCTTTTCTTTTTCATCCTATTTCTTTCAAGAATCGGTTATTATTTCCTCTAATCAGCAAATTTAAGTATTTTCGCTTGAAATATAACCACACGCGTGATGAAACTCCTTTCCCTCCTCCTCGCCGTACTGCCGGTCCTGTCCGGTCCCGACGGCCGTCTACAAGTCTCTTTCACCGCCGACGGCGGCACGCTCCGCTACAGCGTCGCCTACGACGGCAAGACGCTCCTGGAGCCGTCCCGTCTCGGCCTGCAGACCAACGAAGTCGATTATTCCCGGCTGGAAATCGTTTCCGAGCAGCGGGAAGAAATCCGCGACACCTACGTCCTGGACCGCATCAAGACCTCGCACATCGACCATCCCGCCCTGCGGGCCGTGCTGCACTGCCAGAACCCCGACGGACGCAAGCTGGACATCGAATGGCACCTGACCGCCAACGACGCGGCCTTCCGCTATCTGATCCCGCGCGAGGGCGAGACCGGCAGCGTGCGCGTGCTGTGCGAGCGCACCGCCTTCCGTTTCCCGGAGGGGACGACCGGCTTTCTCACGCCGCAGAGCGACGCGATGATCGGCTGGAAGCGCAGCAAGCCCAGCTATGAGGAGAATTACCGCCTGGACGTCCCGGTCACGGAGCGTTCCCATTACGGCCACGGATTCACCTTCCCCTGCCTGCTGCGCGTGGGCGGAGACGGCTGGGTCCTGGTCAGCGAGACCGGCGTGGACAGCCGCTACTGCGCCTCGCACCTGAGCGACTACGACGCGCAGGAGGGCTACTCCATCGCTTTCCCGATGCCGGAGGAGAACAACGGCAACGGCACCGTGGAGCCGGCGTTCGGCCTGCCGGGCGCGACGCCCTGGCGCACGCTGACCGTCGGGGACGGGCTCGCCCCCATCGTGGAGACGACCATCGCCTTCGACGTGGTGGAGCCGCGCTACAACACCACGCGCGCCTACCGCTACGGCAAGAGCAGCTGGAGCTGGATCGTCTGGCAGGACGCCAGCATG
>CAMHIP010000106.1 GCA_946185205.1 uncultured Bacteroidales bacterium
GTGTCGCGCACGAAGAGCGGGATGATCGGGGACTGGGTGTGGCCCGTGTCGAAGCCGTTGGCCGCAAAGGCCTCCTGCGCGTGGCGCGTGACCTTCCAGAGATTCTCGCGGCGCTCCGGCTCGTGGATCATGATGTCCAGCGCGGTGCTGGCGGCGGCCACGGCGGCCGGGGTCATGGAGGCGCTGAAGATCAGCGAACGGGAGTTGTGCTTGAGGTAGTCGATCACGTCGTTGTCGCCGGCGATGAAGCCGCCCAGCGAACCGAAGCTCTTGGAGAAGGTGCCCATGATGAGGTCGGTGTCCTTGGTCAGCCCGAAGTGGCTGGCGGTGCCGGAACCGTTCTTGCCGATGACGCCGAGTCCGTGGGCGTCGTCCACCATCACGGCGGCGTTGTATTTCTTGCAGAGCTTGACGATGTCGGGCAGCGGGGCGATGTCGCCTTCCATGGAATAGACGCC
The DNA here is from genome assembly GCA_946185205.1 of uncultured Bacteroidales bacterium. GTDB lineage: Bacteria > Bacteroidota > Bacteroidia > Bacteroidales > UBA932 > Cryptobacteroides. The sequence goes on from CAMHIP010000106.1 coordinate 459, forward strand.
GTCCACGACGATGAGTTTCGGGGCATTGCGCGGGGTGAGCCAGAGTTTCTTCTCCAGGTCGCCCATGTCGTTGTGGCGGAACTTGCGCACCTCGCTGAAACTCAGGCGGCTGCCGTCGATGATGCAGGCGTGGTCCAAGGCGTCCAGGAAGATGAATCCGCCGCGGAAACCCAGGGCACTGATGACGCCGAGGTTGACCTGGAAACCGGTGCTGTAGGTCACGGCGGCCTGCTTGCCCACGAACTTGGCGAGCTTGGCCTCCAGCTCCTCGTGGATGTCGAGGGTGCCGTTGAGGAAACGGCTGCCGGAGCAGCTGGTGCCGTATTTTTCTATGGCTTTGATCGCGGCTTCCTTGAGCCGGGGGTCGTCGGAGAGTCCGAGGTAGGAGTTGGAGCCGAACATCAGGACCTGGGTGCCGTCAGCCATGGTGACGAGCGGGTCCTGACCGGAGGAAATGGGACGGTAATACGGGTAGATCCCGGCTGCCCTTGCCTCAACTGCGCGCGTATCCTTGGCGCAGAGCTCGTTCAAAATCTTTTTCATTCGGTACGGTTTAAATAGTACAACGTGCAAAGATACACATTTTCCCTAAAATGCAAGATGTGCGGCGACGGCGGCAGCGGTGGACCAGGCGGCCTGGAGGTTGAATCCGCCCGTGACGGCATCGACGTCCAGCGCTTCCCCGGCGAAATAGAGGCCTGGGAACTTCTTGAATTCCAAAGTATTGATATTCAGACCGGCAAGATCCACCCCGCCGCAGGTCACGAACTCCTCCTTGAAGCGGGCGCGGCCGGTGACCGGGTAGGCGTCGGCCGTGAGGGTGGCCGCGAGCCGGGCCGCGCCCTTGCTGCCGAGTTCCGCCCAGCGCAGGTCTTCGCGCAGGCCCGCGCGCCGCAGCAGGTGCTGCCACAGCCGGGCCGTGATGCCGTCCGGAGGCGTCCCGGCGGCCATTTTGCGGGGATTCGCCGCCGCTGCCGCCAGGATCCATTCCCGGGCCGAGGGCTCGTCGGCGTCCAGCCAGTCCACCAGCAGCGTCCCCGTATAGCCGCTCTCCGCCAGATGGCGCGCGGCGTAAGACGACAGGCGCAGCGTCGCGGGTCCGCTCACGCCCCAGTCGGTGAGCAGCAGGGTGCCGCGGGCGCGGAATTTCGTGCCGGCAAGCGACAGCGCCGCCTGCTCCACCACGGTGCCCATCAGGGCGCGCAGGCCCGCGTCGTCCACTTTCAGGGTGAAGAGCGAAGGCACGCACGGCGTCACCGCCACGCCTTCCGGCAGCAGCCGCTGCAGTTTCTGCTGCGAACTGCCTCCGACGGTCACGACCACCTTATCGAAGTCATTCCCGGCTTGACCGGGAATCTCCACCCGGAACCCGCCCTCTGCCAGCGCCTCGATCCGCTCCACGGGCGCATGCAGGCACACCTGCACCCCCGCCTCGCGCAGTTCGCGCTCCAGCGTGCGGACAATCTGCATCGCGTCCTGGCTCACCGGGAAGACACACTGGTCCGGCTGCGTCGTGAGCCGGACGCCTTCCGCCTCCCACCAGCGCTGCGTGTCCGCGGGGCTGAGCACGCGCAAGGCGCGCCGCATCAGCTGCGCCCCGCGGGGATACACCTCCTCCAGGCGCATTTTCCCGGGCTCCTGCCCGCCCAGCGCCACATCCCGGAAACTGTTGGTCAGATTGCAGCGGCCCCCGCCCGTCACGGCCACCTTCGCGAGGAGCTTGGGCCCTGATTCAAAAAGGGTTACGCCGATCTCCGGCAGCCGCCGCTTCAGCGCGATGGCGCAGAAGCACCCGGCCGCCCCGCCGCCGATGACGGCCACTTTCATCGCTCGTAGGAGGCTTCGTTGCCCGGAGACTCCTCCACCTCGACCTTGTAGCACTGCGGAATCTGGTCGCAGATCCAGCGCGCGAGGTTTTCCGTCGTGGGGTTGCCGGGCAGGACTTCATTCAGGTCGTGGTGGTCCAGGGCCCCGCAGATGCGGTTTTCGATGTCCACGAAATCCACGACCATCCCGTCGGCGTCCAGCTCTTCGGCGGCGCACCAGACGGTGATCCGCCAGTTGTGCCCGTGGTCGGGCTCCGTCTGCGTGCCGCCGGCGAAGGAGATGTGGTGGCTGGCGGAGACGGTCATCGTTTTCTTGACCTTATACATGGAATTTGTCGATGTAGGAGAGGAACTCGGCGCGGGTCTGGGGGTTGGTGCGGAAGGAGCCGGTCAGGTAGGTGGAGGTCATCACGCCGCTCTTGCGCACGCCGCGGCTTTCCTTGCACATGTGCCGCCCGCGCATCATCAGCGCCATGCCGCGCGGGGGATTCTCCGTCCCGAGGGCCTCGGTCAGCATCTCCACCACGTCGTGCACCAGACGCTCCTGCACCTGCAGCCGGGCGGAGCAGTAATCCACCACGCGCCCGATCTTGCTCAGTCCCAGGATCCGCCCCTTGGGATTGGGCAGGTAGGCGAACCAATAGTCGCCGAAGAAGGTCCGGCAGTGGTGCTCGCACACGGAATAGAAAGGACCGGTATCGACCACCATGTCGTCGTAGATGATGCCGTCCTGCCCGTTGGGGAAAGTGGTCACGACCGGCGCCTGCGCCGGGTCGTAGCCGCGGAACATTTCGCCGAACATCCGGATCATCCGGTCCGGCGTGTCCTGCAGGCCCGTGCGGGTCGGGTCCTCGCCGATAAATTCGAGCAGTTCGCGGATATGCTGCCTGGCTTGTTCTTCTGTGATCATACTTCGTAGGTTGCGGTGTTGTCTTCCGTCTCCTTGACAATGACCTTGTAGCAGCAGGGGATCTGCTCGCAGATCCACCGGGCGAGGTTCTCCGCCGTGGGGTTGAAGGGCAGGACCTCGTTGAGGTTGCGGTGGTCGAGGCGGTCGGTCACGCGCTCCTTGATGGTCTTGAAGTCCACCACCATCCCGCTGGCGTCGAGCGCCGGGGCCTTGCAGAAGACCTCGATCTCATAGTTGTGCCCGTGCGGCCGGGCGCACTTCGTGGGATAATCCACCACCAGGTGATGGCTCGCGGCAATCCTTATCTTTTTGGAGACGTAGTACATATCTCCGCAAAGATACGAATAATTACATCATATTGAACATGGCGCTCTGGACCTTCGAGTTCTGGGCGGCGTTCATCTTGCCGAAGTTCCACTTGATCGAGAACAGGGCGTAACGGCCCATCACGAGGCTGTAGGAATCCTGCACATATTCCGCGCTGACGCTGTGCTGCCGGGAGCGCTGCTGATTCAGCAGGTCGGCCACCGACAGGGTCAGGGTCACGGCCTTGATGCTCTTGCTTACGGAGAGATTCCACAGGCAGTAGGGATCGTTGAACCCGGCGGTGAATCCGCGGAAATGTTGATAGGTGAGGTCGGTGCTGAATTCCCACCCGTGCAGGGTCTCATAGTTCATTTCCAGAGAATGCAAGAAGGTCCAGGTGTCGGTGTTGGCGGAAGGATCCAGGCTGTAGCGGCTGCGGTTGTTGTTGGCAGAGCTCCCGATGGATGCAGAGAACCGGTCCAGCCGGTAGGTCAGGTCGAGATCGGCGGCCAGGCTTGTCTGGGTGGTGCTGCTTTCCGCGAAACCGCTCTGACCGCTGTAGAAGCGGCTCCCGTGCGCGTCGCCCCAGAAATCCGCCATGAAGGCATTGTAGTCGAAGGCGAGCAGGTTCATCCCGGCGCGGCGGGCGGTGGCCTGGTAGCCGGTGCTGCCGGACAGGGAGCCCGAGATCCAGGCATTCAGCGTGAGGCGGCGCTTCTTGTCCAACGGTTGCCGCCAGGTCAGGCTGGCCTGGGCGGTGTATTGCGGATTGCGGGAGTTGACGGGGACGGAGTAGCGGACCCCGTCCGCATCGAACCAGGAGGCCGACACGATGCTCCGCTCCGTCATGTAGCCGATCAGATAGCCACTCAGATAGGAGAAGGTCTTGCGGTTATTGTACCCGCCCGAGATCGTCATCCGATGCTGGTAGGTCGGGCGGAGATAGATATTGCCGGTGGAAATGTAGAGCGGGTTGGAGATGTCCGGGGTGGGGGTGATCTGCGAGCCGGACACCTGGTTTGCGCTGCCCTGGTAGTTGACATTCAGGGACATCCCGTCTGCGTTGCTGAGCCGCAGCGTCATGTACGGCGACCAGTCGCCCAGCCACTCTCCGATGCCGGTCTGCGTGTCCCGCCCGAGCGAGCGCGAACGCACTTCGTTGCGCGTCTGGTCCAGCTGCGCGCCGAAATAGAAATACGCCGTCGCCTTCCATTTGTATTGAAGCTGGACCCGTTCCCGGAAGAGGAAATAATCCGTCTGCGAGCGGGAGGAGTAGTAATCATTGGCCGAACCGTCGGCGTTGAAAGCGGCTTTGTCGCTGACGCTCTGCCGCCAGACCGGCGAGAAGGCGACGGAGAGGCCCCATTTCTCGCCGAAGGGCTCCAGATAGCTCAGCGTACCGGAGAGGGAGCGGCCGGCGCCGGTATTGTCATAGCGCAGGTCGCGCAGGGTCTCCTCGGTGCCGTAGCGGGTGGTCGAGCGCTCCAGGCTGCCGCCGAGGCTGTTGTTGAAGTTGTAATTCAGCGTCAGCGTGAGGCTGCGCCGTTCCTTGCCCAGATCTTTCAGGCCGCCGGAGATGCGCCCGGATGCCTGGAAACCGCGTGTGTCGGCGGACGCGAAGGCGTCGGAACTGTTGACCGCAGCGGCGCCGGCTCCCGTCGTGGCAGACTGCGTGTGCCGGTCCGTCGAGGAACGGCTGAAGCGGAAGGAGGGGCTGAAGTCGAACAGCGCCTTCTTGGTGTCCTTCCTGTGCAGTTCGAAATTGACGGACACGCGTTGCTGGCGGTAATCCAGATCCGTCTGGCCGTCTGTGGAGAGCGGGTCTTCGCCGACGAGGGCGGACAGGCGCGAAGAGCGTTCGCCGATGACCTTGTCGGAGAAATTGTAACTCACGCTGGCGGTGGACTCCATCCCCGGGATGCGGTCGGAGTTGAGGTTGGCGCCCGCCATGGCGCTGGTGGTCAGGCCGTCGCGCAGGGCATAGGGATCGACGTCCCCGATGCTGCCGTCGTCATCGACCCGGATCATCACGACCGTGCCGCTGCCCGGTTCCGGGGCGTTCTGCCCGTTGGCGATCAAGGTCAGCTGGTCTTTCTCGTTGTAGCCGCTCAACAGGAGATTGCCGCCCCACAGGGCGTGCCGGTCGTCGCTGAGCCCGCCCTCGTCGCGTCCCTGGCGGTAGCCGCCGGCGAGCTTGGCGTTGCCGAACCAGCCCTGCTTGTATTCCTCTTTGAGTTCGAGGTCCATCACCTTCTCCCGGCTGTCCTGCGAGGCGATGCCGGAGAAGGCGGCCTCCCTGGAGTCCTGGTCGATGACCTTGATCTTGTCCACGATCTTGGCCGGAAGGTTCTTCAGCGCCGCCGACGGGTCGTTGAAGAAGAAGGTCTTGCCTCCGAGGGTGATCTTATCGACGGGCTGTCCGTTGTGCCTGACCGTGCCGTCTTCGCCGACCTCCATGCCCGGCATCCGCTTCACCAGATCCTCCAGCATATCGTTGGTGCCTACGCGGAAGGCGCTGGCGTTGTAGATCACGGTGTCCTGCTTGATCTCGACGGCGTTGCCGATGGCCGTGATGGAAGCCGCATCGATCACCTCCGGATTCTCCTCCAGCTTGATGATGCCGAGGTCCTCCTCGTAATCCCGGAAATTGTAATCCTTGGCGAAGGGCTTGTAGCCGATCAGCTCCGCATGGAGCTGGTAGCGGCCCGAGGGCACGTCCTTGATCTCCACGGCGCCCTTCTGGTCCGAGAGGGCGAAATGGGTGATGGTCGTGTCGCCCTGCCGGTTGAGATAGACCGTGGCGAAGGACAGCGGCTCCGCGCTCTTCGCGTCCTGCA
>CAMHIP010000107.1 GCA_946185205.1 uncultured Bacteroidales bacterium
GCGGGCCAGCATCTCGCCGATCGGGCCGCCGCCCAGGATGAAGGCGCTGCCGATGCTGACGTTGGTCTTGCCGAAATGGCGGTAAAGCGCCTCGACCCCCTCGCGCGTGGTGATCGTAAAGACGAGGTCGCCGTAGAGGAATTTCGTGTCCAGCCGGGGGATGATGGTCTTCTCGTCGCGCGAGATGGCGATCACGCGGAACTGCCGGAGCTCTTCGGGCGTCGTGTCCTTGATGAATTCGAGGAGCTTGAGGTCCAGGATGGGGGAGTCTTCGGTGAGCTTGAAGACGGCGATCTGCAGCCGTCCGCGGGCGAAGTCCATCGTCTCGGCGGTGGAATTGTGCTTGAGGAAGGCCACGATTTCGTCGGCGGCGCTCTTCTCGGGGTAGAACATCAGCTCGATGCCCAGTTCCTTGAAAATCAGGCGGTTCTCCGCATTCAGGTAGTCCTCGTCATTGACGCGGGCGATGACCTTGGCGGCGCCGAGCTGCTTGGCGAGCAGCGCGCCCACGATATTGACCTCCTGTGCGGCGAGCGGATACACGGCGATGTACAGGTCGGCCCGGCCCACGCCGGCGTCGCGCAGGATCTGGATGGACGACGGGTTGCCGAGCACTGTTTCCACGTCGGCATAAGCCGTCAGGGCGTCGATGCGGGCGGCATCGTCGTCGATCACCGTGACTTCGTTGGCCTCGGCGCGCAGCATCTTGGCCAGGTGGGAGCCGACTTCTCCGGCTCCTTCAATGACGATCTTCATGGCGTCTCAAATCGTTAAAAATCTTCTCTCTCAGCAGGGCGGCCCGCAGCAGGATGCATCCGTTCCACAGGCCTGGCACTTTCCCGGGCACGCCGGGGGCCGTTTTTGTGCCCGGGGGAACCGGGGCGCCCGGCGCGTTGCGGAGCCGGCGGTATTCGCGGTGCGCGTCCCGGACGGCGCGTGCGAGTCCCGCTTTCCCCGACAGCAAATATACGACAGCCGCGGCACAATCCAAAATCTTGCGTACGCAGATGCGCTGGCGGGCCCGGGCGGGGCCCAGCGTGGCGGGGAGGTTGTTCTCCAGCAGGAGCAGCCCGTTGCGGAAATTGAGCTTGAGCTTGAAAGGCGAGGCCGCCGGAAGGGTGCCGCCGCCGAGGTGCCAGACGCAGCTGTCCGGCACGACGCCCACGCGCCAGCCCTGCAGCCAGGCGCGCCAGCACCAGTCGATCTCTTCCATGTGGGCGAAGAAACGCGCGTCCAGCCCGCCCAGTTCCCGCCAGCAGCGGGCGCGCACGAGCAGGCAGGCCCCGGACACCCATAGCACGTCCGCCGGGCGGTCGTATTGCCCGGTGTCCGGCTCGGTGCGCGACAGCACGCGTCCGCGGCAGAAGGGGAAGCCGTAGCGGTCGAGCAGGCCGCCCGCCGCGCCGGCATATTCGAAACGGTCCGTGCGCCGGAAGTCCGTGCCGTCCGGCAGCAGGGCATGCAGCTTGGGCCCGCAGGCGGCATAGTCCGGATGGGCGTCCATCCAGGCCGTGAGCGGCTCCAGCCAGCCCGGCGCGACTTCAATGTCGGAGTTGAGCAGGACCAGGTACTGCGGCGCGTCCGGCCCTTCGAGCAGCTGCGCAAAAGCGCGGTTGTAGCCGCCTGTGAAGCCGAAATTCTCCTCCAGCAGGATCGTGTGCACCTGCGGGAAACGCTCCGCGAGCAGTTCCCGCGAACCGTCGGTGCTGGCATTGTCAGCGACCACCACGCCGGCGTCCGGCCCCGGCAGGCTCTCCAGCAGCGGGGGGAGGAAACGGGCGAGGTAGTCGCGGGTGTTCCAGTTGAGGATGACGACGGCGGTACGCATGGCGGGCTACAGTTTTCCGGGAACGATGATGTGGTGGTTGCCGATGGGGGTGCGCAGGAAATAATCCGCCGCTCCGGGGGCCTCAATGACCACCTGCGTGCGGCAGAGCCGGTCGGCGTAGCTGTTCTCTACAAGCCGGGCCGGGAGGCAGAACATCCGCCTGCCGTCGGGGGCGAGTTTGAACAGCGTCACCGGCCCCGGGGGCAGTTCGCCGTGGATGGCGACGCCGATGCCGGACTCGAAATGGGTGTCGTAGCAGTAGTCGTCCACGATGCTGAGCGGCACCGTGCAGTGGGCGAAAAGCAGGCGGTCGCCCTCGATCCGGGACAGGTTGACCTGGAACGAGGCGCTGCCGGTGCGCGCCCTTGCGACGGCCATCGAGAGCAGGGCCGGGATGTCGCCCTCGCAGGTGGCCGTGATGCCCTCGGCGTTGAGGATGGCGAGGGCCAGGCAGCCCGTGTTGTGCAGGGCGGTCAGCAGGTCGAAGCAGCGGAGCGTCAGGCCGTCCAGCCGGTAGCGGCGGGTGAGGCTTTTCAGGGCTCCGTAGATGTCCAGGGCTCCCTGCCAGTCGGCTGCGTCGATCTTGCGGCCGTATTTCGGCGCGTTCAGGGGTTTGAGCCGGGCACCTGGCCCGGAAATGGGGGTGTTTTCGGGCGACCCCTCCTGATTGGGCAGGGGGTGGCCCGGAATGGGGGGTGTTTCCGGGCGAGGTGTCCGGCGGGCTTCCGCTACGAGTTCTTCGATGGGAATGTCGATGAGCTCGGCGCCCAGGACTTCCCGGGCGGCGGCGTAGTCCACTCCGCTGCTGATCAGCCAGTCGGAGGGCTTCCCGATCACGCCGAAACGCTGCCCCTCCAGGATCCGCCCGAAGCTGTACGGCCGGATCATCGGGCTGTTGCCTTCGCCCGCCCCGTCGGGGTGCGCCAGGGGCTGTTTCTCACCCCGGATGCGGCCGGCGATGTAGTCCGCGCTGCCGTGTAGGATCTCCCCGGCGAAGCCTTGCTGCCGAAGCCAGGACAGGATTTCCATCGACGCCGCGAGCGAATTGCTGAGACCGCTGGTGAGCAGGGAGACGGCTTGCTGACCCTTCCCGTTCCTCCGCAGGATCGGGGCGACGTGCTCCAGGAAGAGCCCTTCGGTGCCGCCGGTCCGGACATAGATCAGTTCCGGCGCGTCAGACCGGCCGTAGTCCGTGAAATCGGCGCCGCGACAGTCGAATCCCGTGCCGAGGGCCGCCTCCAGCTCGCGGATGAACGGCTCCTGACGCGGGTCCACCGCCATCCCGGCGTGCAGGCCGGAAGTCAGGGTATAGAGGATGGAACGCTGCATGCCGCCGGATCAGTCTTTGTGGCAGCAGCCTTCGCCCTCGCCCTTGTGGCAGCACTCGCCGTCTCCGTGGCCTTCGCCGTGGCAGCAGCCTTCGCCTTCGCCCTTGTGGCAATCGCCCTTGCCATGGCAGCACTCATGCTCCTCGGGCGGGAGATATTCGCCGTGCAGGCCTTCCGTCAGCTCCTTGTCCGTGGCGCTGCGCACGCTCTCCACCTTGCCGGTGAAATGCAGGGTCTTGCCGGCCATCGGATGGTTGAAATCCATCGTGACGGCGCTCTCGGTGACTTCGTGCACCGTGCCCTGGACCACCTGCCCGGCCTGGTTGAGCATCGGGATGGTGCGTCCCACCACGAGCAGGTCTTCGCGGACCTTGCCCTCGATCGCGAAGGCCGTCTTGGGGAGGTCGATCAGGTAGGAGGGATCGTATTTGCCGTAGCCGTCTTCGGGGCTCAGGATGAAGTCGAAGGTGTCGCCCGGCTCCTTGTCCTGCAGGGCGGCTTCAAACTTGGGGAGGAGCATGCCGGTGCCGTGGATGTACTCCAGGGGGGAACCGGGGGCGGACTGGTCGGCGATCTTGCCTTCCACTTCCAGGGCGTAGCTCACGGCCACGACTTTGTTGTTCTCTACTTTCATAGATTGTTTTTTATAATTATTTGTCGTTCAATGTCTTCTGAAATGAACCCGCTCCAAATTCAAGGGGTTCGTTTTGTAAGTTATTGATTCAAAATCATTTATCTAAAACGCATTCGGCTTGCTTGTGAAGTGTTTTGTGTAAGTGTCTTGTTGTTAATGTTTTACAAAATGAACCCGGTCCAAAAGCAGGGGGTATATTCTGTAAGTTGTTGTTGCATAATCGGTTGCGGAAAACACCGCGTTATCCGCTGAAATCAACTTCCCCGAACGCGAGCGTCGGGATGAGTTTGGTCTGGCAGGGACGCGCGTCGTCGCCCGCGGCGAGCAGGTGCGCCCACAGGGTCAGGAAGTTGCCGGTCATCAGCATGCCGCTCACGGGACGCACGATCTCCCCGTTCTCGAAGAGGTAGCCCTCGATGCCGTAGGAGAAGTCGCCGGTGACGGGGTTGCTGTTGCCGCCGTTGAAGTCGGTGACGAGGATCCCGCTGCCGCAGCGGCGGAGGATCCCTGCGCGGTCGAGCCCGGCGACGGGCCAGGGGAGGACCACAGGGCGCGTGGCGTCCTCGACGGTGGGTGCGGCCTGCAGTTTGTGTGCCATGTAGGTGTTGATGAAATACTGCTTCACCACGCCCCGCTCGATCACGGGCGCCTCGACGGTCGCGACGCCTTCGGAGTCGAAATACTTGGAGCAGGTCTGCCCCGGGATGCGGGGCCTGTCGAGGAGCGTGAGCCCTTCGGGAAATACCTGCCGCCCGAGGCTGTCCATCAGGAAGGAATTGTTCTGCTGGATGGCGTAGCCGCTCAGGGCGCGGAGCAGGGGAGAGACGACCTTGGAGGCCATCTCCGCGTCAATCACGGCCGTATAACGGCCGCCGGGTGCGGGCTCCGAGCCGATCTGCGAGACGGCGCGCGCGAGCGCCTGCCGGCCGCATGCCGCCGCATCCAGTTCCGAGAGCCGCGACGAGGCATCCCACCAGTAGCCGCTGTATTTCTGTCCGTCGCTCTCCACGGTGATCTCCACCCCGTAGTCGAACGAAGTCTCTGCATGCCGGCAGCACAGCCCGTTGGTGTCCATCACCACCGTCTCATAGATGCTGTCGGAATACTCTCCCTCCTCGGAAATAATCTGATAATCAACTTCTCCGGTCTTCGCCGATGCAGCGGAATCGGCAGCCGGGTCTGAAAACCGTAGCCACCCTCGGCTTCGTAAGAGGGAGGGGCCCGCCGCCGTAGGCGGTGGGAGGGGTCCGGCGCAGCCGGACGTTTTCAGACCCGGACTGCCGTGTAGCGGAATGGCGAAGACCGAGGCCTTTAAGGCCATTTCCCGGCGCTCAGCCGGGGTCAGGGTATCGCGGGCGGGATCGACCAGGCCGAGCTCGTTGCCGGTGATGGCATCCCGGCAGCAGCGCTCCGGATCGGGCAGCGTGCGGCAGGAATCCTCCGCGACCATGCGGGTGGCTGCGACCGCCTTGGCGATGAAACCCGACAGCGCCTCCGGATCCAGCTTGTTGGTCGAATAACTGCCGAAACGCCCGTCCACAAACAAGGCGAGCGAGAGCGAACGGTCGGCACAATGCGTCACCCGGTCCACCTCGCCGTCCAGCGTGGCCACGAGGTCCTCCTCGCTCAGCGACAGCGTCGCCCGCGCATGCTGCGCTCCCGCGCGCTGCGCCATGGCGAGCGCCTCGCGGACAAAATCCAATTCTTTCTCTGTCATCATCCTGTCAATCTCCTCCCACCGTTAAATGGCTGATCAGCACCGAAGGAATGCCGCACGACACGGCGACACTCTGCTCCTTGCCGCAGGTCCAGGTTCCCTCGTCGATCCGCAGATCGCCGGCGACCGCTTCGATGTCGGCGAGCGCCTGCGGCCCGTTGCCGATCACGTTGATATCCTTGACGGGCATCGTCAGGCGGCCGTTCTCAATCAGGAAACCGCTCTTGACGAAGAAGGTGAAATCCCCCTCGCCGATCTTGACCTGCCCGTTGGCGAACTGATCCACGTAGATGCCCTTGCGCACGGAGGCGATCAGGTCCTCCTTCGTGCCGTCCGGGCCGCTCTCCATATAGGTGGTCCGCATCCGCGGAATGGGGTTGTAGCGGAACGACTCCCGCCGCCCGTTGCCCGTAGGGGCCACGCCGTACCAGCCGGCGCTGATCCGGTCGTGCAGGTAGGACGTCAGCACGCCGTCCGTGACCATATAGGTCTTCTGCCCGGGCACGCCCTCGTCGTCGTAGTTGCAGGCGCCGCGGCTGGCGGGCACGGTGGCGTCATCCAGGATGTTGATGCCCTTGCGGCAGATCCGCTGTCCCATCCTGTCGGAAAATACGGACTGCCCCTTGCGGTTGAAATCCGCCTCGAAGGCGTGTCCCATCGCTTCGTGGAGCAGGATCCCCGAGGCGCCGGCGCCCATCACCACGGGCATCTGCCCGCCCTTGGGGCGCTTCGCTTCGAAACGCGCGTCCATTCCTTCCACGGCGCGGCTGACCAGGTCCTCGAGCACCGCGTCGGAGATCATCTCCGCGCC
>CAMHIP010000108.1 GCA_946185205.1 uncultured Bacteroidales bacterium
CCCACTTCCAGGGTCTGCAGGCGGGTCTCCATGCCCACGGCCGCGGTCAGCAGCAACACGGGCAGGTGGCTGAATTCCATGTTGGTCTTGATGTAGTTGCACAGCTGGCAGCCGTCCATCAGCGGCATCATGATGTCGCTGACCACGAGGTCGATGCGCTCGCTCTGCAGCTTCTCCACGGCATCCTGGCCGTTGGCGGCCGTGACGATGTTGTATTCGTCGGACAGCTCGCGGGCGAGGTAGGTGCGCATGTCGGCGGCATCCTCGACGATCAGCAGGGTGTGGCGGCTGCTGTCGTGGTCGGCGCCGGTGCCTTCTTCTTCCTCTGATACCGGTTCCGCCGTGCGCGTGTCGATCTGGATGGGGACCTGGTGCTCCACGGGCAGTTCCAGCACGAAGGAGTTGCGGTTGCGGACCTTGAGGTCCAGGTAGAGCCGCCCTTCATGCAGGCCGGCCAGCGTGCGGGCGAAGGCGAGGCCGAGGCCGGTGCCTTTGCTCTTGCGGGCGGAATCCCCGGTCTGGTAGAAGATTTCGAAGATCTTCTCGCTCTCCTTGGCCGGGATCATGGGGCCGTTGCTGTCCACCCGCAGGATGGCGGTCTTGCCGTCCTCGGAGGGCTTGAGCGAGACGTCGATGCGGTCTTTGGTGTATTTGAGGCCGTTGGACATCAGGTTGCCGACGATCTTCTCCACGGAGTCGCGTACGCACATGACCTCGAAGCGGTCCTTCGGCAGGTCCATCGTCAGGGTGATCTTCTGTTCGCTGGCGTTCTCGGCAAACGGGGCGCAGACGTCGCGCACGATGGCGGCGAGGTCCTCCTTGAGGAAGACGGGCTTGATCTCGTTCTTCTCCATCTTGCGCAGGTCGAGCAGCTGGTTGGTCAGCGTCAGGAGGCGGTCCGTGTTGGCCTGGATCGTCAGCAGGTCCTTCTCCGCCTTGGGCGTGTATTCCCCGGCCGCGATCAGCTTGTCCAGCGGCATCTTGATGAGGGTCAGCGGGGTGCGGATCTCGTGCGTGATGTTGGTGAAGAAATTGATCTTGGCGTCGTAGATCTCTTTCTGCTTCTGCGTCTCCAGCCTGCTCAGGTGGCGGGCCCGGTCGCGGCGGCGCTTCATCTCCAGTTCGTAGAGGAAGATGCCCAGCAGCGTCAGGAAGAGGGTCAGGTAGATGATTTTGGCTCCGGTGCTCCACAGGAGCGGGGCTACGATGTCGAACTTCAGCTCGCGGGTGGCGTTGGGGGAGTCCGCTCCGAGGATGCTCACGTGGAAAGTGTAGCGTCCGGGGCGCAGGCCCGCGAAACTGACCGAGTTGCGGCTGGTCCGGGCGGCCAGGATCTCGCGTGCGCCGCGGCGGAGCGTGTAGTCGTAGTTGACCTGCTGGAGGATGGAGAAATAGGGGGCGGCGAAACCGATGGACAGCAGGGCGGCGTCGTGCTGCCGGACGCGGACCCGCTGGGTGTTGATCGTGGCGCGGTCCGGCTCATGCAGGCGCAGGGTCCGATCTTCGCTGGAGGCCTCGATGTTGGTGATGTAGAGCGGATAGCTCATCACGGATTTCTTCATCTTGGCGGGGTTGAACGCCGCCAGGCCGCTGGTGCTGCCCATGTAGATCATGCCGTTGCGCGTGGTCAGGCCCGAGCTGTAGGAGAACTGCGAGCCCATGATCTGCTGGCGGCCGTAGAGATGGTCGCGGATCTGTCCGGTCTGCCCGTCGATGCGGTAGATGCCCCGCGTGGAGGAGACCCAGAGGATGCCGTCTTCATCTTCCACCACGGCGCAGGTCACGTTGGTGCGCAGCCCGTCGGCGCGGGTGATGGAACGGAGCCGCAGGTTGGACAGATTCGGCTCGGGATCCGTATAGCAGACGCCGCCGCCTTCGGTGGTAATCCAGATGCGGTGCTTGCTGTCTTCGAAGAAGGAAGTGATGCGGTCGGCGGTCAGTCCGCGGTCCGGCGATCCGGTGGTCAGGTGCTGGATGGTGTTGCCGCCGCTGTCGCGGCAAAGCAGGCCGTCTCCGTAGGTCCCGATCCAGAGATTGCCCCGGCTGTCCTCGAAGAGGGCGTGTACATAGCCGCGGTAGCTCCCGTCGGCTTCGAAGATGTCCTGCTCCGGGTCATAGACATACAGCCCGCTGGTGGATCCGGCATACAGGCGCCCGTCCCGGGTGAGGATGCTGCTGCCGCTGGAGGCGGGCAGGTCGTAGTGCTTGCGGATCTTGACCGTCCGGCGGTCGAAACGATAGACTCCGCTGCCGAAGGTGTTGATCCACAGATCGTCCCCGTCGATGATCAGGTCCTGCATGTTGAGTCCCGGGATGGGCTCCCAGGCATCGCCGCCCCGCCGATTGGCGTGCAGGCAGTTGAGCCCGCCGTCTTCGGTGCAGAACCAGATGTTGCCGTCCGGGTCGTCCGCGATGCCGTGGACGATGGAACCGCGCATGGAGCTTGCGGACGGGTTGGGATAGTAGATCATGAACTCATCCTGCTTGTCCTGCCAGACATTGAGCCCGTTGTAGTAGGTGCCCACCCACACGTTGCCGGCCTTGTCCTTGGACAGGCTGGTGATGTAGTTGGCCGACAGGGAGTGCGGATCGGTGCTGTTGCGGATCTCGGCCGTCTCTCCGGTCGCTGTGGATATGACGAACAGGCCGTTGCCGGTCCCGACCCAGTATTCGCCCGGCTTCCGCTCCAGGATGTTGCGGACACCGAACCTTCCGCCGTCGAAAACGGGCGTGACCGAGAGGTTGATGGCCTCGATGAGCAGGACCCGGCTGTCCGTGGTCGTCACGAGGAGGTGGCCGTCCTCAGCCGGCTGGATGTCCGCCAGGCGGTCGGCGAAGGCGACGGGGTTGAAGCTGTCGCGGCGCTTGTCGTAGTTGTACAGGGAGCCGTCGCTGAGGACGACCCACACGGCGTCGTAGGAGTCGATGGCGATTTTGGAGGGCGTGCTGCCCGGGAAGGCGTATTCCTTGATCTGGCCGTCCGCCTTGACGTAGCGGTACAACTTGTCGCCGGTCATCCAGACGTTGCCTTTCAGGTCCGGCTGCAGGTCGAACGACAGGCTGCCTCCCAGCCGTCCGAGCGAGCCGGTCGTCCCCTTGAACGGGTCGTACCAGCCCACGCCGTCGCTGGTGGTGAACCAGAGCAGGCCGTCCTCGTCCTCGCCGATGTCCATGCTCGCGAGGTCGGTGGCGCTGGTGACGCCGACCTGGCCCGGGCTGCGGAACTCATAGCCGTCGAAACGGGACAGGCCGTCGCGGGTCCCGATCCAGACGAAGCCGAACCGGTCCTGGTAGGTGCAGTGGATGGTGTTGGAGGGAAGCCCCTCGCGGAGGGTATAGTGCTCGAAATAGTAATAGGGTACGGCGGCCCGGAGCGGGCTGCCGCTGATTCCTGCCAGCAGCAGGAGGAGTAGTAGGTTTTTTCTTCTGCTCATGCGCGCGTGTATCGTGTATGAAAACGGCTGCAAGTTAGCCATTATTCCTATAATATTTCGTTCAATTCCTTTTAAAAATTCCGTCTGCCCGGCGGACCCGCCCCCAATCTGGTACAAAAGTGATGAATAATGAACTCCTTTTGAAATAAACATTGCAAAAAAGAAAATACTTTTGCATTGGAAAAAAACTCGAACGGGGTGTACACCCGTAAGCTCCGTTCTTCTTACATACCGGGTGGTAGATTTTGGTTAATTGTATTGTGGGAAACGGGGTCCGCGTGAGCGCACCCCGTTTTGCTTTCTGTTCCTCCGTATCATCTTTTTTGTTATCTTTGCGACCATGGATATCTCCCAACGCGCGCAGAACATGCCGTCTTCCCCGATCCGGAAGCTGGCCCCGTACGCCGACGCCGCCAAGCGCAACGGCGTGCACGTCTATCACCTCAATATCGGCCAGCCGGACATTCCCACGCCGCAGTGCGGTCTGGACGCCCTCAAGGCCGTCGATCGCAAGATCCTGGAATACAGCCCCTCCGACGGCTACCTGTCGCTGCGGACCAAGATGGTGCAGTATTATGCCGAATACGGGATCTACCTTTCTCCGGAGGAGATCATCATTACGACGGGCGGCTCGGAGGCGGTGCTCTTCGCCTTCCTCGCCTGCCTGGGACCGGGCGATGAGGTGATCGTGACGGACCCGTTCTACGCCAACTACATGGCTTTCGCCATCTCCGTGGGCGCCGTGATCAAGAGCGTCAAGACCCATATCGAAGACGGCTTCCGCCTGCCTTCGGTCGAGGCCTTCGAAGAGCAGATCACCCCGCGCACCAAGGCCATCCTGATCTGCAATCCCAACAATCCCACGGGCTATCTCTATACGCGCAAGGAAATGCAGCGTCTGCGCGATATCGTCAAGAAACACAACCTGTTCCTCTTCAGCGACGAGGTCTATCGCGAATTCATCTACACCGGGATGCCCTACATCTCCGCCTTCCACATGGAGGGGATCGAGGAGAACGTGGTCCTGTTCGACTCCGTGTCCAAGCGCTATTCCGAGTGCGGCATCCGCATCGGCTGCCTCTGCACCAAGAACCGCCAGGTGCGCGACGCCGTGATGAAGTTCTGCCAGGCGCGCCTGTCTCCGCCGTTGCTGGGCCAGATCGTGGCCGAGGCCTCGGTGGGGGTGCAGAAGGAATATCTGCACAATGTCTATGAAGAATACCTCGAGCGCCGCAATTTCCTGATTGACGGGCTCAACAAGATCCCCGGCGTGTATTCGCCCATCCCGATGGGCGCTTTCTACACGATGGCCAAACTGCCGGTCGATGATGCCGAGAAATTCTGCATCTGGTGCCTGCGGGACTTCCAGTACGAAGGCGCGACCGTGATGATGGCGCCCGGCGCCGGCTTCTACACGGAGCCGGGGGAGGGCCGCCACGAAGTCCGCATCGCCTACGTCCTCTGCAAAGAAGACCTGGAACGCGCCCTGTTCACCCTCCAGAAAGCCCTCGAGGCCTATCCGGGACGTCAATAAAAGGGGCGTAAGCCCTGTGAAGGTTAGTAGTAGTGCGGCGCCGGTCCCATCAGGGGCCGGCGCCTTGTTGTCAGTATGTTTCCGGATGCCTACAGGGTAAACACGTAGATGTCGAAGGCATACGGCGCCACGGTCACATCGACGATCCGGTCGGCGGAGCGGAGTTCGGCGCGGGTGGGCTTGCGCGCGGGTGCGCCGGTCCGGGCGGCTTCGGCGGCCAGCCATTCGGCTGGGGTGAGCACCGGTGCGGAGAAGGCGCCCCGTACGGGCGCGATCTGCGTCGGCGCGTCGAGGGTGTTGTCCTCATAGAGCCGGTCCGAAGTGAAGCGGACACACTCTGCCGGAGAGACGCTTGCGCCCTTCTTCAATCCGGAGAAGCGGAGCGTGAGCGGACGCGCTTCCGCGCTGGTGTTGACCACCTTGACATAGACGCGGTCCCCGTCCAGCACGGCGCTGGCGAAGAGTCCGTTCTGTCCTTCGGCCCCGCACAGCGGCGTTCCGTCCGCCGTGGCGCGCAGCACCCGTCCGCCCCGGAATTCGGAGTAGAGCGCCTGGACGTACCAGCTTGCGCTGCGCATGGAGCGGAGGTTGTCGTACCAGATCAGGTCCGGACGCCACTGCCAGCCCTCCACGTGGGCGAACAGCGGCGCATAGGTGGCCATGTGCACGATGTCGGCGTTGCGCTCCAGTCCGGTCATGAAGGCCGCCTCCAGGAGCGAAGCGTAGAAGTGGTTGCGCTTGCGTCCGCGGGCGTGGCAGGCGTATTCGCCCGCAAAGACCTTCGGCCCCTTGCGGTCATAGCCGTCGTAGCGCGCGCCCTGCGAGAGGAACCACTCGTAAGGACGGTAGAAGTGCTCATCGACCAGGTCGGCGCCCAGCCGGCGCATTTCCGGCCAGAGGTAGTCGAACTGTTCGCCTTCGGAGTCGGGCCCGGACGAGCCGACGATGCGGATCTCGGGATGCGCGGCGCGCAGGGCCTTCACGAAGGGCTCCAGCCGCTCGGGGTATTCCGGTCCCCACTGCTCGTTGCCGATGCCGATGAATTTGAGCCCGAAGGGCGCCGGGTGCCCCATTTCCGCGCGGAGCGCGCCCCACTCCGTGTCGGTCCCGCCGTTGGCGAATTCGATCAGGTCGAGCGCGTCCTGGATGTAGGGATCCAGCTCGGAGACAGGCACATGCGCGGCCGGATCGTCATTCTGGAACTGGCACGCGAGGCCGCAGCTGAGGATGGGGAGCGGTTCGGCGCCGATCTCCTCGCTCAGCTGGAAGAACTCGAAGAATCCGAGCCCGCCGCTCTGGAAGTAATCCGGGAAAAAGCGGTGCGGGAAGGTGTATTCCCAGCGGTTC
>CAMHIP010000109.1 GCA_946185205.1 uncultured Bacteroidales bacterium
TGGTGACCTTCTGGTCGTTGACGAAGCGGATCAGGAAGCCGTCCTCGCCGCCGGCGCGGGCCAGTTTGCCGTTGCCGGCCGTGACGATCAGCACGCCGCCGTCCGCCGCCTTGAGCTGTGCGCCGTAGAAGGCCACCGTGCCGTCGGAGCTGACCGTGCCGTCCTTGATGCTGCCGTCGGTGAATTCGACCTGCACGTCCATCGTCTTGCCGCCGCGGAACAGCTGGACCGTCGCCTTGTCGCCGGGGTGATAGGAGTTCACCTTGGCCTGGAGTTCGGGCATCGTGGCGGTCTTAGTGCCGTCGATGCTCAGGATGACGTCCTCGGACTTGATGCCGGCCTTGTCGGCCGCGCCGCCCTTGACCACCTCGCTCACATAGACGCCCTCAGGGCTGGGGAGGTTCAGTTTCTTGGCATATTCCTCGTTGATCGTGGCGCCGGTGATGCCGAGCATCGCACGCTTGACGGAGCCGAAGTCGATCAGGTCGGAGACGACCTTCTTGACGATGTTGGACGGGACCGCGAAGGAGTAGCCGGTGTAGGAACCGGTCGTGGAGACGATGGCGGTGTTGATGCCCACCAGCTCGCCTTCCTTGTTGACCAGGGCGCCGCCGGAGTTGCCGGGGTTGACGGCCGCATCGGTCTGGATGAAGGATTCGATCTTGAACTGGCCGTCGTAGTTGGGCATCGAGCGGCCCTTGGCGCTCACGATGCCGGCCGTGATGGTGGAACGGAGCTCTTCGCCCAGCGGGCTGCCGATGGCGAGCACCCATTCGCCGAGGCGCAGCTTGTCGGAGTCTGCGAACTGCACGACGGGCAGGCCGGTGGCGTCGATCTTGATCAGCGCGACGTCCGTGGCCGGGTCGGTGCCGATCACGGTGGCCTCGTAGGTCTTGTTGTTGTTGAGTGTCACCTCGATCTTGGTGGCGCCGCTCACGACATGGTTGTTCGTGACGATATAGCCGTCCTGGCGGATGATCACGCCGGAGCCGCTGCCCTGGCGCTCGCGTCCCTGTCCGCGGCCGTACTCATCGCCGAAGAAGAAACGGAAGAACGGATCGTCAATCTGCTGTTGCTGGCTCTTGATGGTCACCTTCACATAGACGACTGCCTGGACGGCGTTCTCGGCCGCATAGGTGAAGTCGGGATAATCGGAAAGTGACAAATTGACAGTCCGGACGGACTGGCCGTCGGAGGAATACACAGTCTGCTGGGATTCGTCATTCGCCGCGGGAACGGCGGTTTTCACGATGGCATAGGCGGTCAGGCCGCTTAAAAGCACGGAAAGCAAGA
Organism: uncultured Bacteroidales bacterium; assembly: GCA_946185205.1. Lineage (GTDB taxonomy): Bacteria > Bacteroidota > Bacteroidia > Bacteroidales > UBA932 > Cryptobacteroides. The sequence continues at coordinate 1,294 of CAMHIP010000109.1, forward strand.
CGGTAAGGAAACCTTTTTTCATATATATTGCATTTAAAATTTTGTCCGGATGGTAAAAAGTCAAATTATATGCCAAAATCCAAGATTTAATTCGTAAATTTGCGAGAATGATTATACAGAATAATTAATAAGAAAGACTGATATGGAATTCAACGTTTCAAGCGCCGGACTGCTCAAGGGCATCCTCGATGTATCCAAGGCGATTCCCGCCAAGACCGCCCTCCCGATCCTGGAGAACTTCCTTTTTGTCCTCAAGGACGGCCAGCTGGAGATCACCGCTTCCGACCAGGAGCTCACGCTCCGCACCCATGTGGCGGTGGACAGCATCGCCGACGAAGGGAGCATCGCCGTTCCCGCCCGGCAGATGATGGACCTGCTGAAGGCCCTGCCCGACCAGCCCATCACGATCAAGACCGCGGGCGAAGGCTCCTTCGAATGCGTATGGAGCAACGGCAACTCGTCCCTCCCCTATTTCCCGGCGGCGGACTACCCCGAGATCAAGGGTGCGGGTGACGACGCCCTGACGGCCTCAGTCCCGGCCACCGTCCTCGCCGAAGGCATCGGCAGCACCATCTACGCCACGGCCGACGATGAGATGCGCCCCGCGATGAACGGCATTTTCTTCGACATGGACGCGGAGAGCACGACCCTGGTGGCCTCCGACTCCCACAAGCTGATCTGCTACACCACCCGCGACTTCCGCTGCCCGGAGAAGGCCTCCTTCATCCTGCACAAGAAGCCCGCAGGCGTGCTGAAATCCATCCTGGACAAGGATGACGAAGACGTGACCATCGCCTTCGACTCCTCCACGGTTGTCTTCACCTTCGGCAGCACGATGATGGTCTGCCGCCTGATCGTCGGCAAGTTCCCGGAGTACCGCAAGGTCATCCCGCAGAACAACGCCAACGTCCTCAAGATCGACCGCACCCTGCTGCTGGGCACGGTGCGCCGCGTGGCCGTGTGCGCCAACAAGGCCTCCAACCACATCAAGTTCGACCTCGCCGCCGGCCAGCTGGAGATCACGGCGCAGGACCTGGGCTTCGCCCTGGCCGCCTATGAGAAGCTCGGCTGCGACTACAACGGCGAAGCGCTCAGCATCGGCTTCAAGTCCTCCTTCCTCATCGAAATCCTGTCCAACATGACTTGCGGGACGGTCGTGATGAAGTTTGCGGACCCGCGCCGCGCCGCCCTGATCGTCCCGGCCGAAGAGGAGGACGAGAGCGAGAAGATCTGCGGCATCCTGATGCCGATCATGGTTTCGTAGGGCTATGCAGCTGGAACTGACCCGGCCGCTGCTCTTTTTCGACATCGAGAGCACCGGCCTCAACATCCCCGAGGATTCCATCGTGGAGCTGAGCTTCGTTAAGGTCTTCCCCGGCGGCGAAGAGCGTATCCGTACCTGGCGCATCAAGCCCTGGGACTACGTCCGCCGCTGCCAGCGCCCCATGAACCCCGAAGCCTCCAAGGTCAACGGCATCACGGACGACATGCTCAAGGACAGCCCCACCTTCTTCGAGGTGGCGGACGAAGTGGCGCAGTGGCTGCAGGACAGCGACCTGGCCGGATTCAACTCCGCCAAGTTCGACCTGCCCATGCTCGCCGAAGAGTTCGAGCGCGTCAAACTGGCCGGCAAGGACCTCCACGTGGACCTGCACGCCCCGCTGATGGTCGATGTGCAGAACATCTACCACGCCATGGAGCCCCGCAACCTGCGCGCCGCCTACCGCTTCTACTGTGGCGGCGAGGACTTCGAGAACGCCCACAGCGCCGAAGCCGACACCCTGGCCACGTACGAGGTGCTCAAGGCCCAGCTCGACCGCTATAAGGAGCCGGACAAGTACCGCGAGCAGGTGCTCAAGAACGACGTCAAGTCCCTGGCCGCCTTCGTCGGCAGGAAATACGTGGACTTCTCGGGACACCTGATCCTGGACGACAATGGCGAAATCCTGATCAATTTCGGCAAGCACAAAGGCAAGACGGCCCGGCAGGTCTTCGACACGGATCCTTCCTATTTCGCCTGGATCCAGCAGGGCTCCTTCACGCTCGACACCAAGGCCCAGTTCGCCCGGCTCGAAGAGCAGTTCAAGCGCGAACGTCTGGCCGCCAAGTGGAACGGCCGCCTCTTCTGAGATTGGTTTTTTCTCTTTAAAATGCTACCTTTGCGCCGCAAAAGCCAAAGGTAGCATTTATTTATGAGACTGATCCCGATATACACCTGGAACAAAGGTGTCCTTGAATTCAACAAACGCAGCGGGCGGCTGTCCAAGAAGCCCTGGTTCCAGGGAGCCCTGCTGATGGTATGTGTCGTCGTGGCGATGCTCCTCGCCAACCTGCCCTTCACCAAAGACTTGTACCGCGAGATCCTCGAGACCCATCTCCAGCTTCATCTCTACAGCCAGGACGGCGCCGTTGATGTCCTCTTCCCGCGCGACATGACCGTGGAGAAATTCATCAACGACATCCTGATGGTGATCTTCTTCTTCACCGTCGGCCTGGAAATCCGGCGCGAAATCGCCCACGGCGAGCTTTCTTCGGTCAAGAAGGCCATGCTGCCCGTGATCGCCGCTTTCGGCGGCGTGATCGCCCCGGCCCTCATCTACACGCTGATCAACCACGGCACGATGGCCTCCAGCGGCTGGGGCATCCCGACCGCCACCGATATCGCCTTCGCCGTGTGCATCCTTTCGATGCTCGGCAACAAGGTTCCCGTCTCGCTCAAGGTCTTCCTGACGGCCCTCGCCATCGCGGACGACCTGATCGCCATCCTGGTGGTCGCGCTCTTCTACGGCGGCAAGATCAATTTCCTGCTGCTCGGCATCGCCCTGCTGGTGATCCTGCTGACCCTGCTGCTGCGGCGCATCGGAGAGAAGCGGATGTTCCCCTATATCCTGTGCGCCATCGCCGTGTGGGCCCTCTTCTTCTACAGCGGCATCCACGCCACGATGTCCGGCGTGGTGATGGCCTTCCTGATCCCGGCCCGCTCACTCTACAACAAATCCCAGTACATCCACAAGCGCAACCACTACCTGGAACTGCTGGACAAGATGGACGGGATCGACGACGAGCCCTTCCCCAACGGGCCGCAGAAGCACGCCCTGCGCAAGCTGGAGGGCATCGCCCACGGGACGATGGACATGTCCTACCGCGTGGAGCACGCCCTCGGTCCCTGGGTCAACTTCCTGATCATGCCCATCTTCGCCCTGGCCAACGCCGGCGTGGAGATCAGCGACCTGTCCTACTTCAACGTGTTCAGCTACGACGCCGTCCTCGGCAGCGTCTCGATGGGCATCTTCCTCGGCCTGCTGCTCGGCAAGCCGCTCGGCATCACCCTCTTCAGCTGGCTCGCCATCAAGCTCAAGGTCGGCGCCATGCCCGAGAAGGCCTCCTGGCCGATGTTCTTCGCCGTGGCCTGCCTGGGCGGTATCGGCTTCACGATGTCCATCTTCGTCGATACGCTCTCCTTCGGCGATGCGGCCCCCGACGTGATGATGCACCTGCGCGACGCCGGCAAGATCGCCGTCCTGATGGGTTCCGTCAGCGCGGGCATCCTGGGATCGGTGCTGATCAACCTCGTCTCGAAGATCGAGACGAAACGGAAATAGGTCCGCCTTCACACTTATATTTGCAGATATGGACAATCAGCAAATCATCGCTCTGATCAAGCGGGAGGTCGTGCCGGCCATCGGCTGCACCGAGCCCGCAGCGGTGGCGCTCTGCACCGCTTATGCCACCGAGGCGCTCGGGGTGCGCCCGGAAAAGATCGACGTCCGGCTCAGCGCCAACATGCTCAAAAACGCCATGGGCGTCGGCATTCCCGGCACGGGGATGACCGGCCTGCCGATCGCGGTGGCGCTCGGCGCCCTGACCGGCAAGAGCGACTACCAGCTGGAGGTGCTGAAAGAGGTATGCCCGCAGGCCGTCGCCGAAGCGAAGGCCTGGCTGGCCGCCCACCCGCTCTCCATCGGCCTCACCCGCGACAGCGACGAGGTCCTCTATATCGAGGTGGACTGCGAGGGCGGCGGAAAGCGGTCGCGGGCCATCATCGCCCGCGAGCATACGCGCCTGGTCTTTCTGGAGGGTCCCTGCGCCCGGCCGCTGGACCTGCGCGCTTCGCTGGAGCGGAAGGAGGGCGAAGAAGCGGCGGCGGACGGACTGACGCTGCGCCGCGTCTTCGACTTCGCGACAAGCGCTCCGCTGGAGGACCTGACCTTCATCGACGAATCCCGCCGGCTCAACGAAGCCGCCGCCGAAGCGGCCCTCAAGGGCAATTACGGCCACGAACTCGGCAAGACGCTCTCGCGTCCGCTCGGCAAAGGCATCATGGGCGACTCCATCTTCAGCCACATCATCAGCGCCACGTCCAGTGCCTGCGACGCGCGCATGGCCGGTGCGATGATCCCGGTGATGAGCAATTCCGGCAGCGGCAACCAGGGCATTGCGGCGACGCTCCCGGTGGTGGTCTTCGCCCGCGAGAACCACAACACCGAGGAAGAACTGACCCGCGCGCTGATCCTGAGCCACCTCACGGCCATCTACATCAAGCAGAGTCTGGGGCGGCTGAGCTGCCTGTGCGGCTGTGTCGTGGCTTCGACCGGCAGCAGCTGCGGCATCACCTACCTGATGGGCGGCGGCTACGAGCAGATCTGCGCGAGCGTCAAGAACATGATCGCCAACCTGGCGGGCATGGTCTGCGACGGCGCCAAGCCCAGCTGCGCGCTCAAGGTCAGCAGCGGCGTCTCGACGGCCGTGCTGAGCGCCATGCTGGCCGTGCAGAACCATTCCGTGAGCAGCGTCGAGGGCCTGATCGAGGACGATGTGGACCGCTGCATCCACAATCTCACGCGGCTGGGCTCCGTGGGCATGCAGGAGACGGACCGGATGGTGCTCGATATCATGACGCACAAGAAAAAATGCGCCGCCGAATAGTAGGAGATTTCAAAAATATTACTACCTTTGCAATCCCATTGCCACTTTAGCTCAGTCGGTAGAGCAGCGCATTCGTAACGCGCAGGTCAACAGTT
>CAMHIP010000110.1 GCA_946185205.1 uncultured Bacteroidales bacterium
CGATGAACCAGCCGTCGGAGTTGTCGTTGGTGGTGCCGGTCTTGCCGGCGATCTCGCCGCGCAGGCCATATACGGAGCGCAGGCGGTTGCCGGTGCCCTCGTTGACGACGCCGCGCATCAGGTTCACCATCAGGTAGGCCGTCTGCTCGGAGATCGCGTCGCGCTTCTGGTTGGTGAATTCGTCGATCGTGCGGCCGTCGCTGTCCGTGATCTTATAGACGTATTGCGGCGTGATGTAGGTCCCGTGGGAAGGGAAGACGTTGTAGGCGGCCACCATGTCGAAGACGGGGACTTCCGCGGCGCCCACGCACAGCGAATACACCTCGTCCAGGTGCGTCTGGACGCCCATCTGGTGGACCATCCGGACCATGGCGGCCGGGCCGAGCTCCTTCATCAGGAAGGCCGAGACGTTGTTGGAGGAGTGGGCGAGGCCCCAGCGCAGGGTGACCGTCTTGCCGATCATCTCGGCCTTGTCGGTGCTTCGCGGCGTCCAGACCTTGCCGTCCGGCAGCACGAAGGTCTGCGGCAGGAGGACCACCTGGTCGCAGGGGGTCATGCCTTCCTGCATGGCCAGGGTATAAAGGTAGGGCTTGATGGTGGATCCGACCTGGCGCTTGCCCTGGCGGACGTTGTCGTACTTGAAATAGCGGTAGTTGGGGCCGCCGACATAGGCGCGGATGAAGCCCGTGCCCGGTTCGATGGCCATGAAGCCGCAGCGCAGGAAGCTCTTGTAGTAGCGGATGGAATCGTCGGGGGTCATCGTGGTATCGACGTAGCCCTTGGCGTTCCACGCGAAGACGCGCATCTTCTCCGGCTTGGAGAACTGCGCCAGGATCTCGGCGTCACTCTTGCCCGCGCGGTGCTGCAGGCGGTAACGGTCGCTCCAGCGGCGGGCCTGGTTCATCAGGGTCTCGGCCATCTTGGGCGTCACGTCATTTGCGAACGGGCGGTTGCGCTTGCCCCGCAGTTCGCGGTCGAAGGCCTTCTGGAGGTTGCCGCCCATATGCTCGGCGACGGCTTCTTCGGCATACTGCTGCATCTGGTAGTGGATGGAGGTGTAGATGCGCAGGCCGTCGCGGTCCAGGTCGTACTTGCTGCCGTCCGCCTTCTTGTGCTTGTTGAGCCAGCCGTAGATGGGGTCGTCCCGCCAGCGCAGCGAGTCGTGTGCGTAGTCCTCCGGCCACTGGTAGTCGGAGCGCTTGGGGCGCGTGGCCTGCATGTCGCGGCGGAGCATGTCGCGGAAATAGGGGGCGCGGCCGGCGTTGTGGTCCTGGACCTGGAAGTTGAGCGTGATGGGGATCTGGCGGATGGAATCGCGTTCTTCACGGGTCAGGAAGCCGTTCCGGTGCATCTGTCCGATCACGAAGTTGCGGCGCTCCAGCGAGAGGTCGGGATGCAGGACCGGGTTGTAGCGGGTGGGCTTGTTGACCATGCCCACCAGCAGGGCGGCCTCTTCGACCGTCAGGTCGGCGGGCTCCTTGGCGAAGTAGGTCTCCGAAGCGGCCTTGACGCCATAGGCGCTGCTCCCGAAGAAGATGGAGTTGAGGTACATGTCCACGATCTCCTCCTTGGTGTAGTCGCGCTCGATCTTGACGGCGGTGATCCACTCCTTGAGCTTGATGCCCACCATCTGGAACTTGTTGCGGATCTCACGGCGGGGATAGAGGGTCTTGGCGAGCTGCTGGGTGATGGTGCTGCCGCCGCCCTGGCTGGAATCCCGCATCAGGAGGGTCTTGAACAGCACGCGGGCGAGACCCTTCATGTCAACGCCCGAATGCTTGTAGAACCGGGCGTCCTCCGTAGCTACGGCGGCGTTGACCAGGTGCGGCGACAGCTCGTCATAGCTGACATAGGTGCGGTTCTCGATATGGAAGGTGGCGAGGACTTCGCCGTTTTCTGCAATGACCTGGGTGGCCAGCTTGTTGTCCGGGTGCTCCAACTCTTCGAAGGAAGGGATCTTCGCAAAGATGCCTACCAGCAAAAGCAGCAGGAACACAAGGGCGAAGGGAGCCGTGACCAGGACCCAAAACCACTTGACGATCTTCTTCTTCGTGTTCTCTTTCATCTACAAAAAATTTGTCATAATTATAATTATGACCCCAGATTAACGAGCGCAAAATTAGCGATTAAATTTTGAATTTTACCGAGTTTCTGATTTTCTTTGCAGTCCGAAAACGAAAAAGCGAAGAAAAATGGGAGGGAATCTAGTCATCGTCGAGTCGCCCGCCAAGGCCAAGACCATCCAGAAGTATCTGGGAAAAGAATACACGGTGATGTCCAGTTTCGGACACATCCGCGATCTGCAGGACAAGAAACTCAGTGTCGACGTAGCCGCCGGATTCAAGCCGGAGTACGTCGTGCCCGCCGAGAAGAAGAAAGTCGTGTCGGAGCTGAAGAAAGCCGCATCGGGCGCGCAGCTCATCTGGCTGGCTTCCGATGAGGACCGCGAGGGAGAAGCCATCTCCTGGCACCTCGTGGAGACCCTCGGCCTCGACCGGAGCCGTACCCGCCGCATCGTCTTCCACGAGATCACCAAGGATGCGATCCTGCACGCCATCGAGACGCCGCGGGACATCGACGACAACCTGGTCAACGCCCAGCAGGCCCGCCGCGTGCTGGACCGGCTCGTGGGTTTCGAGCTTTCCCCGATCCTGTGGCGCAAGATCCAGCGCGGCCTCTCGGCCGGACGTGTGCAGAGCGTGGCGCTCCGCCTGGTGGTGGACCGCGAGAAGGAGATCATCGCGTTTGACAGCGCGCCCTATTATAAGGTGGAAGCCCAGTTCGTCGCCGGCGGCGTCAAGGTCAAGGGTCTGCTGGACACGCGCTTCGCCACGGAAGACCAGGCCCGCGCGTTCCTGCAGGACAGCATCGGCGCCTCCTACAGCGTGGCCTCCGTCGAGAAGAAGGACGCGGTCCGCTTCCCGGCGGCCCCCTTCACCACCTCGACGCTCCAGCAGGAAGCCGCCCGCAAGCTCCGTTTCCCGGTGAGCCTGACGATGCGCCTGGCGCAGGGGCTCTACGAGCGGGGTCTGATCACCTACATGCGTACGGACTCCACCAACCTGTCCGCGCTGGCGCTCGGCACCAGCAAGCAGTTCATCCTGGACAACTTCGGGCCGGAATACTCCCACCCGCGCCAGTACAAGACGCACAGCAAGGGTGCGCAGGAAGCGCACGAAGCCATCCGGCCGACCTTCATCGCCAACACGGAAATCGAAGGCACGGCCCAGGAAAAGAAGCTCTACGACCTGATCTGGAAGCGCACCGTCGCTTCGCAGATGTCCGAGGCCAAGGTGCTCGGGACCTCCATCAAGGTGGCTTCCGACAAGCGTCCGGAGCAGTTCGGTATCCAGGCCACGGAGATCCTTTTCGACGGATTCCTCAAACTCTATATGGAGGGCAGCGACGACGAGCCGCAGGAAGACAACGCCACGATCCTGCCTCCGGTGAACGTGGGCGACCCGCTCACGGAGAAGGGCATCACGGCCGAGTGCAAGTTCACCCAGGCCCCGGCCCGCTATTCCGAAGCGACGCTGGTCAAGAAGCTCGAAGAGCTCGGCATCGGCCGTCCGTCCACCTACGCGCCGACCATCTCCACGCTGACCACGGGACGCGGCTACATCTTCAAGGGCGACGTCGAGGGCCGCAAGGTCCCGGTGACGAACCTCGCCCTCAAGGGCGGCGCCGTCGTCTCCTCCGCCAAGACGGAGAACGTGGGCGCGGAGCGGGGCAAGCTGATCCCGCAGGAGATCGGCATGGTGGTCTCGGACTACCTCGTCGAGAACTTCCCGCGCATCATGGACTACGACTTCACGGCCGACGTGGAGAAGGATTTCGACAGCATCGCCGAGGGCAAACTGGTCTGGAATGACGTCATCGCCGCCTTCTACGGCGATTTCCACAAGAAGGTGGAAGCGACGATGAGCGACGGGCAGTACAGCCATGTCGAGCGGGTCATCGGCGTCGATCCGGCCGACGGGAAAACCGTCATCGCCCGTTTCGGGCAGTTCGGCGCCTATGTGCAGAAAGGCGACGGCGATGACCGCCAGTCGGCCAGTCTCGCCAAGGGCCAGCTCATCGAGACGCTGACGCTGGACGAGGCCCTGAAACTGCTGGAATTCCCCCGCCGGGTCGGCAGCTACGAAGGCACCGACATCCTGGTGCTCAAGGGCCGCTTCGGCCCCTACATCAAATACGGCGACAAGAACGTCTCCCTGCCGCGCGGGGCCGATCCCCTGCGGATCGGGCTGGACGAATGCATCCAGCTGGTGCAGGCGTCCCTGTCCGGCGCTTCCGCCGTGCCGGTGATCAGGGAGTTCGAGGCGGCGGGCATCTCCGTGCTCAACGGCCGCTACGGCCCCTATATCAAGTATGACGGCCGCAACTTCCGCATTCCGCGCGGCACCGACGCCGCGGCCCTGACCGAGGAGGAATGCCGCAAGATCATCGATGCGGCTCCGGAAGCGGGTGCCGCGCCCAAGACCAGAAGATTCAAGAAAAGATCATAGTTATGGCAAACTACCAGATTGACGCAATCGACCGGAAAATCCTTTCCTACCTGGTCAACAATGCCCGGATGCCGTTCCTGGAGATCGCCCGCGAATGCGGCATCTCCGGCGCCGCCATCCACCAGCGGGTCCACAAGATGGAGAGCAACGGTGTCATCACCGGCTCCCGGATGGTGGTCAAGCCGGGTGCACTCGGACTCAATGTCTGCGCGTTCATCAGCGTGAATCTGTCCGAGGACAACAAGTATCCGGATGTCGTCGCCGCGCTCAAGCACATCCCCGAGATCGTGGAGTGCCATTTCGTGACCGGCAAGGCGGCCCTCTTCCTGAAGGTGTACTGTTTTGACAACGAGCACCTTATGAGCATCCTGCTGAATACCATCCAGCGGATCCCGTATATCCAGTCCACGGATACGATGATCTCCCTCGACCAGTCCTTCGAGCGTGAAGTCTGGGTCAAGGACTACAAGAGCACCAGCTTCCACACGATCACTGCCGTGTAAGGATGGCCTCGGCGAGGACCAGGTCCTCGGGGGTGGTGATTTTGAGATTGAACCGCTCGCCTTGCTCAAAGGCGAGCGGAATTCCGTTGCGGGCCGCCACGGAGGCGTCGTCCGTGAACGACAGGTCGTACGCCTGCCTGTAGGCGGCCTTGATGGCCTCGGAACGGAAGATCTGCGGGGTCTGCACGGCCACGGTCTTCGAGCGGTCGGGGTCGGGAACGCCGGGGTCGGTGGAGCGGAGCGTATCGACGACGGGCACGACGGGCAGGAGCGCCGGGCAGTCTTCGTCCGACGCCATCCGGTCCAGCATGCGCCGCACCAGCGCCGCGCTGATGAGCGGGCGCACGCCGTCGTGGATGGAGACGACGGCCCCGTCCGGCACTTTCCGGAGCGCGTTCTGCACGGAGTGGAAACGGGTCAGGCCGCCGGCCACCAGGGTCTGCGGACAGTGGAACGAATGGACGGCGCAGAGGTCTTTCCACGTCTGGAAGTGGGCCCTGGGCAGCACCGTGATCACTTTCAGTTCCGGCTCCGCCTCCAGGAAGCGCTCGATGGTGCGCTGCAGGATGGGACGGCCGTCCAGCAGGAGGAACTGCTTGGGGACCTCGCCGCCCATCCGGGTGCCGCTGCCGCCGGCCACGAAGATTCCGTAGATTTTTCTGCGCATAATTCGGTCTTTTCTTTCCACAAAATTAAGGAATTTTATTTACATTTGTAATTCAATCAGAAACAGCAGATCAATATGGCATTTTCATTCCTGAATCAGGAGCTGGCCATCGACCTCGGCACCGCCAACACCGTCATTTACCAGAATGACCAGATCGTGTTGGATGAACCCAGCATCGTGGCCATCGACAATAATACGGGCAAGTGCATCGCCCTCGGCACGCAGGCCAAACTGATGCACGAGCGCACCAGCCCGGGCGTCAAGACCGTCCGTCCGCTGCGCGACGGCGTGATCGCCGACTTCAACGCGGCAGAGATGATGATCCGCGGCTTCATCAGCCAGGCGGGCGGCCGTCGCCGCCAGCTCT
>CAMHIP010000111.1 GCA_946185205.1 uncultured Bacteroidales bacterium
TCCAAGGAAATCGCCTTCATCATCGCCGGCCGCAACGCCTTCCGTGAGGCCTTCCGCAACGCCGGTCCGAAGATCCTCGAGCCGATCTACAACGTCGAGGTCATGACCCCGTCCGAGTACCAGGGCGCCGTGATGTCTGACCTGCAGAACCGCCGCGGCATCCTCGGCACGATGGGCGCCGACAAGGGCTTCGCGATCCTCAAGGCCCGCGTTCCCCTCGCAGAGCTCTACCGTTACTCCACCACGCTGAGCTCCCTGACCGCCGGTTCCGCGACCTTCACCATGGAGTTCGCCGACTACCAGCCGGTCCCGGGCGACGTCCAGACCAAGCTCCTCGCGGACTACGCCGCCGCGGAGAAGGACGAAGACTAAGCTCCGGACGGAGCTTAGTCTGACCTATGATTGAGGGGTGTTCCCCTCAAACTCCCCCGGTCGCTTCGCTCCGAATCTTCCTTACAAAGAAAGGCCCCGCAGTCACCCTGCAGGGCCTTCTTTTTACCGCCACCTCTTCCCGCCTGCCGTTGAGGGTCCACGCATTGTACCCTCAACAGCAAAAAGGGCCCGAAATGCTTTCGAGGGTCCACACCCGGGACCCTCGAAAGCATTGTACCGTTGATGACGGGGTGCGCCGCTACCGTTCGCAGACGAAGGCAAAGAATCGGTCGATGTCTTTCTTGTCCTTGAGGCGGGCGATGTAGGCCATGTCGCAGAGGTCGTCGGACAGGGCCTTCGGGACGCGCTCGGCCATGCAGATCTCGGCACCGTAGCGTGCCATGATTTCGTCGTGGCCGTGCTTGTAGGCATAGCAGTCCCGCCGGCCGGCATAGGCGCAGAAGTACTGCTCGCCCTGGCTCTTGCGGGCTTCGTCATAGACGACCATGTCCGCCCAGAGCTGATAGACGTCCGTGCTGTGGGCGAAGTCCATCATGTCGGGGGTATAGCCTCCCGGCGGGCGCATGTTGACTTCCAGGCCCACGTAGTCGCCCTTTTTGCCCAGGCCTTCCCGGTCGCGGTCCAGCTGGAAGAACTCCAGGTGCACGAAGCGGCTGGTGATGCCGAAGGCCTTGACCGTCCGGCGGCCGATGGCGGCGAGCTTGGCGGGCACGGTCTTGTTGGTCCAATAGCAGGTCTCCAGGTTGTCGTGGACAATCTCCATGATCGGGGTCGGGAAGACGGTGTTGTTTTCGAAGAGGGGTTCGCCCTTCGAGTCATAGATCGCGTCGTAGCTCACCAGCAGGCCGGTGATGAACTCCTCGATCACGTACAGGCCGTAGTTGTCGGGGTGAACCGCAAACCAGGCGTCCAGCCCGGCGTCGTCGAGGATCTTGGTGGTGCCGCTGGCGCCCATGCCGCTGTCGGGCTTGGCGATGATGGGATAACCGGTCTTCTTCGCGAAAGCCCTGACCTTCGCCGGGCCCTCCGCGCCCTTGATCTGCCGGGCTGTCGGGATGCCGCCCAGGGCGTAGTACTTCTTCATCTCGCTCTTGTTGCGGATGGAGGCAATCCGGTCGGTCTTGATGCCGGTCGTCACGTTGAAGTCCGTGCGCAGGCGGGCGTCCTGCTCCAGCCAGTATTCGTTGTTGGACTCGATCCAGCCGATCTTGCCGTATTTGTGGGCGAACCAGGCCACGGCGCGATAGACTTCGCCGTAGTCCTCGAGGTTGTTCACCTTGTAATAATCGGTCAGGGCGCCGCGGAGCTCGTTGCTGAGCTGCTCCCAGGGAGCGTCGGCAATGCCCAGCACATTGGCACCGTTCGCGCGCAGGCCCTTGCAGAAATGGCTGTAGGTCTGCGGGAAATGCGGGGAAATGAAAATAACGTTCATAAAGGAATACACTTGATTTTCGGCAGCGATCTGCCGCATTTGTCCGTTCGAGATCTCCCAGGCGGTGCCGTGCAGCTCCTCGCGCCCGTCGCGCGAGAGGATGTAGCCCCCGTCGGGGAAGGTATAAAAGGCATGGCGCCAGCTGTCCGGGAAGGCTACGTCTTCGAAGAGGCGCAGCCCATCCACCAGGGCATGCCGCACCTGGTCATAATGCGGGACCAACTGGCGCGTGGTCAGCCCGAGCCCCGTCAGCCAGCGCTGATAATGGGGATCCGCCGCCTCGCCGGGCAGTTCGGGATGGGAATAGACCCGGTCCGCGCAGTTCATCGAGCCGGCACTGCAGCCCATGACCAGCCCGTCGAAACCGCGCAGCAGTTCCTTCAGGCGGATTTCCTGCAGGAAACGGTTCTGGGTGGGGACGTGGCCGCCGCAGAGCACGATCCAGTCGGCCTTCTGCACGAGATGGGCGGCGATCCCGGCGTTGCGCCGGTCCAGCATGACGACGGCGGCGGGGGTGATCCCGGAATTGCGGATGCAGTCCGACATCGAGTCCAGGACATAGTCCGTGAATTTGCGGTCGTCAGGAGCCGCACTGACCAGCAACACGTGCGGGCGCGGGGGCAGGGCCTCCTGCACCGCGGCAAGCAGCCCGTTGTCGGTGGTGATGTGGTCCTCCCCGTAGCGGGTCGGACTTCCTGTGAGGATCAGCGTCATGCGGGGCAAAGATAAAGTTTTTTCTGAAAACCCTGTCCCGGCGCAACGTTCTTTTCGGAAGGGGGACGGGTGCTTTCGAGGGTCCACGCCCGGGACCCTCGAAAGCATTTCGGGCCCTTTTTGCTGTTGAGGGTACAATGCGTGGACCCTCGACGGCATCTTTGTCGATGTTATCAGAAAAAGAGGTCCCTGCAGATTAATAAAAAATGTTCCTCCGGCCTTTGGAAAAGTATCGGACATTTCTTACCTTGCCACTTGTAATTTGAAGACCGACTGGATTATGAAACACTATTTCTTGATTACGACCGATCATCTTGTTGATCGTCTCTGGTTCCGGGATGAAGAAGATTTCAAGGTAGCGATGAACTATGTTGCCGTCGCGGCATTTGTCTCCGGAATCCTTGTGCTCGCATTTATCTTGATGTCCAACCACGTACATTTTGTGGTCTGCTGCAGCCGCGAGAAAGCAGAACGTTTCATCCACAAATTCAAGCGGCTGTATGCCGCATATTATCAGAGAAAGTACGGCGTCTGCGAACTCCTCCGTCGCAACGGCGTTGATTTCAAGGAATTGAATGATGACGACGAGTCCTTGGAAAGGGCTGTTGCCTACGTTCTGATGAATTGTGTTGCGGCCAATATCTGCCTGGAGCCTTCCGGCTACCCATGGGGATCCGGCAACGTTCTCTTCAACGGACATCCCGCCACGGGACAGCTTCTGGGCAGTCTCTCTGCCCGGGCGCAAATCCGGCTTTTGAAAAGCAATGTCAAATTGCCGCCAAAGTACAGAATCTGCCCGGAGAATTATGTTCTTCCGGCATCGTACATCCCTGTGCAAGGCCTCGAGGCCCTCTTCCGGACCCCAAAACGTCTGGGATATTTCTTGCGGACATCCTCCAAGGCGAGAGCCCGGCTTGAGGGAACACCGCTGCCTTCTTTCCGGGACCAACTCATCCACGCCGCCAGTGAAGACCTGTGCCACACCTTGTTCCGGGCGGCAGGGATCCATGAATTGCAAGCGCAACAAAAAGCTGAACTGCTCCGTCAATTGGGAAGACGCTTCAGCGCGGACCTGAATCAATTGTGTCGGGTGACGGGAATCCCTTATGCGGAAGCCGCCAAGATGCTGGACAGTTTATAAAACCCATTCCCGGCGCAACGTTCTTTTCGGAAGGGGGACGGGTGCCGTCGAGGGTCCCGGGCGTGGACCCTCGAAAGCATTTCGGGCCTTTTTTGCCGTTGAGGGTCCAGCCATTGGACCCTCAACAGCATGTCCGGAAGGGGGAAGGGAAGGCTGACGTATCTGTCGTGCCTTTCGTTTTTCGGTCTATTTCTTTTAAATATCTGCAACGGCCGGAAAGGGATTTTTGGGGGAGGAAGTTTTGTTGTAACTTGGTCAGACTTGATTTTTACACCAAAACCATATCCATTTATGAAAACCATCTTCAAAACATTCCTCGTTGCGATGAGCCTGGCGCTTGTCCTGCCGGGTGTCTCCGCCCGGGCCCAGGTCTATGCCGACTCCTCGATCCAGCTTGACAAGTACCTGGTACCCGTGACCACGCCCACCGCGGCCCCGGATGCCCAGGGCTTCCTCGGCCGCTGGCTCCTCCTCGAGCCGATCAGCAAGCCGAACCGCACCAACACCGTGTTCACCGACAGCTACATCCGCGAAGCCTTCGCCAAAGAGTATTTCAAGGGCCAGCTCGGCGATGTCCTGCCAAAGGACGGCGCCAAGGTCAAGATGACCGTCGAATACCAGCCGCCCGTGAACCTGCAGGGCGGACGCCCCTCGTTCAACTTCAACGAGCCCCCCAAGTATGAGCAGAAGAAGGTCACGCTCAAGTGGCACGCCTTCGACAGCAAGATGCCGAACGTGAAGCTCTTCCGCTTCGCCACCAACCTCACCGAAGACCGCTACGGCGTCATCTTCTGGGCCGTGACCGTCGTGAACTGCGAGGAGGACATCCCCAACGTGCGCCTTGCCGTCGGCTCCAACTCCGCCTCGATGTGGTGGGTCAACGGTGAAGAGGCCGTGATCCTGTCCGGCGACCGCCGCCGCGTCATGGACGACTGCGCCTCCCCGCGCCTGACCCTCAAGAAGGGCCGCAACGTCATCTGGGGCGCCGTGATCAACGGCCCCGGCATGAGCGACTTCTGCTGCCGCTTCATCGACGAGGCCGGCAAGCCCGTCAAGAACATCACCCTTTCCACCTTTTAATTGATGCGTCCTATGAAAACCAGAAATATCCTTCTTGCGGGCGCTTTCGCCCTTTTCTCCCTGTCTGCAGCCGCCCAGGTGGGCGCACCTTATATCCACGACCCTTCCACCATCATGGAGTGTGACGGCAAGTACTACACCTTCGGCACCGGTGGCGGCGGCCTGATCTCCGAGGACGGCTGGGTCTGGAACAGCGGAGCCGTGCGTCCCGGCGGCGGTGCAGCCCCTGACGCCATCAAGATCGGAGACCGCTATCTCGTCGGCTACAGCGCCACGGGCGGTGGCCTGGGCGGCGGTCACGCCGGCCGCATCCTCACGATGTGGAACAAGACCCTGGACCCGAATTCCCCGGATTTCAAATACTCCGAGCCGATCGAAGTCGCCCATTCCGAAATGGATGAGGACTGCGACGCCATCGACGTCGGTTTCCTGATGGACCCCAACGGCCGCCTCTTCTGCACCTTCGGCACCTATTTCGGCAACATCCGCCAGGTCGAGCTCGACCCGAAGACGGGTGCCCGCAAGGAAGGCGCCAAGGACATCGACGTGGCCATCGACTGCGAAGCTTCCGTGATGATGTACCAGGACGGCTGGTACTACCTGCTCGGCACGCACGGCACCTGCTGTGACGGAGCCAACTCCACCTACAACATCATCGTCGGCCGTTCCCGCAGCCCGCACGGACCGTTCCTCGACAACGTGGGACGTGACATGCTCCAGGGCGGCGGCAAGATGGTCGTCGCCGCCGAGGAGCGCCGCTTCGGTGCCGGCCACTTCGGCCGCATCATCGTGGAGCCGGGCGTCGAGAAGATGTCCTTCCACTGGGAGGGTGACCTGGACCTGAGCGGCCGCAGCACCCTCGCCATCCGTCCGATTCTCTGGAAGAACGGCTGGCCCGAGGCCGGCGAGATCCTCCAGGACGGCAACTACAAGATCCTCTCCCGCCGTCGCGGCTATGCGCTGGAGCTGGCTGTCGATTTCGTCCGTGCCCAGGGCGGTATGCGCGGCTTCGGCCGCCAGGCCAATGAGCCTGTGGTCTCCGTGGAGAACCAGAAACTTGAGGAAGTGATCGGCGGCTGGCCGGAGGGTGTCATCCCGGCCCGCGCCAACGACTACATGGCCCGCCCGCACCAGCAGTGGACGATCGAGGCCGTGCCCGAGGCCGGCGG
>CAMHIP010000112.1 GCA_946185205.1 uncultured Bacteroidales bacterium
TCGCTGAGCGGATAGGACTCGCGGGTCAGGTGCTCGCGCAGCTCGGCGTCGTCGTCGATGATGCCGCGGAGCTTGTCGATGATCAGGTCCAGGTCCTTCTCCTTGCGGGATTCGTCCTTGGAGGAGTAGATCTCGATGGCCGGCTCCGCCCCGGCCTCCACGCTCGAGATGATGGTCGGGCGGAGGGTGCACTCCAGCTTGTCGGTCGGACTTACATATCTGTGCGCCAGGAGGTTGACCAAGGTGGATTTGCCGGATTTGACCGGCCCCACGACCAGCATGATGAAGGAGCCGTGGCGGTATTCCATCGAGCGGCGCTGGAGCCGCTGCAGCCCGGCGGAGATCTCCTCGTCGCCGGAAAGTTGCGGCACATACGCCGTGCAGAGGGCCTTCAGCTGCGCGGCGATCGCGTCGAGTTTCTTTTCTTGGGTATTCGACATAGACTGCCAAAATAGAAAAAACGGCGCTCTTTTCCAAAAGAATCGCGACTTTCTGCTTATCTTAGCGCTATGAAACTGAACGTGATCTTATCTTGCATCCTGGCGGCGGGGCTCACGCTGGCCGCCTCCGCCCAGGACCTCCGGCCCGCCCGGGACCGGCAGACCAGGAAATACGGCTACCAGGCCCGCGACAAGAGCTGGGTGATCGAACCCCGCTTCGACGCCGCCAGGCGCTTTGTGGACGGCTTCGCCGAAGTGGAGCTGGACGGCCGCAAGGGGCTGATCGACGCGAACGGCGACTGGATCCTGCAGGCGGAATACGACGATATCGGCAAATTCGACAAGAACGGACTCTGCGAGCTGATGGTCAAGGAAGGCCGCACCAAACTGCGCGGCGTGGCCGACCAGACCGGACGCATCATCCTCCCGGTCGATTGCCGGACCGTCAACATTCCCCGGAACGGGGGCTTCATCACCGCCCAGCGCGAAGTGCGCGAGGGCGAACTGGCCGGCGAATGGCTCTGGGGCGTCTATGGCTTGGACGGCCGGGAGGTATATGCGCCGCAGTTCCTGTCCTCGCCGAGTTTCAGCGACGGCACAGGCATCGCCAAATCGGCCCTCAACGGGCTCACGGGCGTGGTGGACGATGCCGGCGGGACGCTGCTGCCGTTCGATTTCCTTGCGGTGACGCGCTCCGGAAGCGGCTTCCGCACGCTCGGCACCGACTTCACGCAGACGGTCTGGGACGCTTCCCTGCGCCGCGGCGAATCTTTCCACCATCCCGGCGCCGTGATCCCCTACGATCCGATGGACGATCCGGTGCGGGCCGCCGCCTGGCACAACGGCGCCATCGGCGTGCCGCTGCACCGCAACCAGGTCTGGTTCCTGGAGATGCGCACTTCGCGCAGCGGCTATTGCCGTCCCCTGCGGCTGGACTGGAGCTTCAGCAACCGCTTCCTGCGCCTGGAGCCCTTCGCCGATGAGGAACACGGGACGATGGAGGATCCCGTCAGCGGCCGGCGCTATACGCTGAAGGCCCTGCTCTATGAGCCGGACGGCTCGCTGGCCGGGGAGGCCTCCCGCTGGGGCTGGCTGGAAGCCGAATGCAACGAGGGGGTGATCTACCACGCCGAGGACGAAACGCGCTGGCTCATCATGAGCGACCCCAACGCCCTGGACGTGCCGTCCTTCTCCCTGACCATGACGGGCTGGCGGGACCTCGGCCACGAAGACATCTATGCCGGACTGGGGCTGCGCTCCGCCGAGCTGGAGCAGCTTGCGGACGTGCGCCGTTTCGCCGCCAGGCGCATCGAGATCATCGAAGGCGACAACGTGGGCGTGACCTCCTACCTGCCGCCGGAACTCCCCCTGCACCAGGTGCGGCAGGCACGCGAGGCGATGGCCGCTCCGCTGTTCAACTATCCTTTCCGGATGGGCGAAGTGGTCAACTGCTCGGTGCGCACGCGCTCCGAAGGCGTGGAGGTGGAGCTGTATGAGAATCTGGTCTGCGCCTTCGACGACCGCTTCCAGAACCCCTCCTACAGCATGAATGGGGAGGAAGTGATCTGGTGGGGGCCGCATAACGCGCGGACCGTCCGGCTCGCCCTGCGCCGGGGGACCTTCTCCTCCGACGGCATCGCCGACGACGTACACGGCACGGAGGCTTCCTATCTGCTGGTCCTCGAGATGTACGAGGAGGACGGCACCTGGCTGCGCGACCTGGCGGTGGCGCAGTATGCCGACTATGCGCAGGACGGGATCATCGTCTTCGAGCGGCTGGGAATCGCCCTGCTGACGCCGGAAGGCAACCGGACGCAGCGCCGGGAGCAGCTGTCTTCCGGCTCCTGGCGCCGCGATGCGCGCGGCGAGGTGGTACGCACGGTCAAACTGCCCGGCGCCCAGCGCCTGCCCCGCACCCTCTCCGCCCTGGAAGAAGCCGCCCGTCCGCATTTCGGCGCGCGCCGCTCCGATTTCGGCGGCCGGCATCCCGACCCGGAAGGTTCCAGGATACGCCCCCGCTGACAGCCGGTCTATTTCATCTCCTTCAGCGCAGACTCGATCTGCTGGGCGAGGGCCTTCCAGTGCGCCTGCGTGGCGGCATCGGAGGATTTCGCCTTGGCGGCGCGCTTCTGGATATCCATCAGGCTGGCCACAAGCAGGTTGCGTCCGTCGGAGGAGCGGGCGGCGTCACTGCCGGCCGAGGAGATGGCGGCGGTCACGTAGCGGCGCTGCAGGTAGCGGCGGTAGCTGTCCACCTTGCCGCCCTTGCCGAGCTCGGAGAAGATCATGGCCTGCAGGTCGGAGAGGTATTCCTCAGGCTTGTAGTTGGAAGCGTCGTATTCGGCGAACTGCTGGAGACGGACGAGTTTGTTGATGTCCAGCAGGTTGGAGGCGCTTACGACATTGTTGACCAGCGGGTAGAGATAATTGTCCGGGCGGTCGGTCAGGTCGAAGATGTAAGGCACGTCCACGAGCCACGCCGGCTTCTGGAAGAGCTGTTCGTTCAGGAAGTCCAGCGCGGCTTTCTGGCGGGCCTTGGGCACGGGGGCGTATTTCACCAGGTCGGTCTGCTCGATGCTGTGGTTGGTGATGAAGCGGCCGCCGATGTTGGCGGAGACGTGGCCCAGATAGCGGTTGAACTGGCCCACGACGGCTTCGTACATCCGGCCGACGTGGACGAACATGTCGGATTCTTCGACATTCCAGGCGGGGATCTCCGTGATGACGCGCTTGAGGTTGAGGATGCCGTAGTTGCTGGCCGCCACGGCGTCGTCACCGAGGTCTTCGGTCAGCGCGCGCGGGTCGGCGTCACGGCCTTCGCCGCCGAACCAGAGGCGCGGATTGGCCGCCAGGCGCTCCATGATGACCTTGTTCCAGTAGAGGTGGTCTTCCTTGGCGGTCTTGAAGTAGGTCGGCTTGTAGCCGAACTCGATGGCCCACTTGTCGTAGTCGCCGATGCGGGGATAGAGGCCGGCCTTGCCGATGCCGTCTTCCGGCTGGGCGACGTAGTTGAAGCGGGCGTAGTCCATGATGCTGACCGTGTGGCCGTTGGCCTCGACCCAGGCCTTGTCGCGAAGCTTCTCCACGGGGGTCTGGCTGCTGGATCCCATATTGTGGCGCAGGCCCAGGGTGTGGCCGATCTCGTGCGAGGACACGAAGCGGATGAGGTCGCCCATCAGTTCTTCGTCATACTTGATCTTGCGGGCGCGCGGATCCACGGCGCCGGCCTGCACCTGGTACCAGTCGTGCACGAGGGTCATCACGTTGTGGTACCAGCCCACGTGGCTCTCGATGATCTCGCCGGAGCGGGGGTCGTGCACATTGGGCCCGTAGGCGTTGGCGATCGGGGAGGCCAGGTAGCGGATCACGCAGAAACGGGCGTCCTCCAGGCTCATGTCGGGATTGTCCTCCGGCCACTCCTCGGCGTGGATGGCATTCTTCCAGCCGGCCTGCTCGAAGGCGACGTTCCAGTCGTTGACGCCGGCGATGAGGTATTTGCGCCACTGCTTCGGCGTAGCGGGGTCGATGTAATAGACGATGGGCTTGACCGGCTCCACCAGCTCGCCGCGCTTCTGGCGCTCGACGTCCTCAGGACGGGCCTCCAGGCGGTAGCGCGCGATGAAGCGGATGCTCTCCACGCCCTGCTGGTCGTCGGAAAATTCGCTGTAGCCGCCGGCGAAATAGCCCACGCGCGGGTCGAACCAGCGCTGCCGCATCGGCTCCTTGGGGAGCAGGACAATGGACGTATTGAGGACCACCGTCACGGCACCGGCCTCCATTCCTGCAGGCAGATACGTGGTGCGGGCACCGCCCTGTCCGCCCTGGCCGGGCGTGGGGGCGTTGTAGGAGAAGGTCTTGGTCACGGTCACCTCCGTGTTGATCGGATAGGTGCGGATGCTCTCGATGAAGGAAGCGTCACCCTTGACGCCGCCCAGATTCATCTGCCGCTTGGTGCCGCTGTCCAGGGAAAAGACCTGCAGGTCCCCTTCGAAGAGGGTGTTGACCTTGACGCGGGTGACCCCTTCCGGAGCATCTTTCTCCGGCTTGAGCGAAGCCACGATCGGGTTCTCGGAGCTGACTTTGACGGCCTTGTGGATGGTCTGGTCCCCGTCGGCCCGGACGTTGATCACGTCGGCGCGCAGCAGGAGATTGCCGTTGGAGGCCTTCTCCCAGTAGATCATCACTTCGTTGACCTCTTCGCCGCCGTAAGTGCCGGCGCCGGGGGTCTGGCTGGTGTAGCGCGTCACGGCGAGCATCCGGCGGCCGATCAGGGAATCGGGCACGTCGAAGTACCAGTCTTTCTCGTGCTGCGCCACGCCGTGCAGGCCGGCCTTGACCGTCAGCGCGAGGGGCGCTTCCTTCTTGTCATTCTCTTTGGAGGAATCGGGGGCGGAAGCGGGTTTGCGGCCCTGGGCGCCCGCTACGAGACACAGCGCAAGCAGCGCTGCTGCAACAGTTGCGAATCTTTTCGGCATAACGTTGAAACTTAGGTGATACACCGCCAAGATAGGCATTTTTTCCGGCTTTTCGTCATTTTGTTGCAATAATCAACCACGCGCTTGCGCATGCGGAAATCTCTCTCTAACTTGGACTCATCATGAAAAAGCTATCAATCCTCCTCACTACCGCGCTGGCCGTCCTGGCCGCGTGTACATCCGTCCCGGACAATCCCGTCCTCACCGTCGAGGGCGGCCGGATCCAGGGAGTCCTGCTGGATGACGCCCCCGGCGTCACCGTCTATCGCGGCATCCCGTATGCCGCCCCGCCCATCGGCGAGAACCGCTGGCGCGCCCCGCAGCCCGTCGTCCCCTGGGAGGGCGTGCGCCTCTGCGACAAATTCGGCCATCCGGCCTTCCAGGCGGCCCACTACCCCGGCGGCTATACCACCGAGTGGGGCTACGGCGACGAAGCCCCCTACAGCGAAGACTGCCTCTACCTCAACGTCTGGACCAAGGCGCCCGGGCAGACGGACAAGAAACTGCCCGTGGCCGTGTGGATCTTCGGCGGCGGCCTGCGCGAGGGCTGGGGAAGCGAGCCGGAGTTCGACGGCAAGGAGTGGGCCGGCAAGGACGTGGTGCTCGTGTCGTTCAACTACCGCGTGGGACCTTTCGGCTTCTTCGCCCATCCGGCCCTGTCGGCCGAGGACCCGGAGCACGCCACCGGCAACTGGGGCACGCTGGACCAGATCCAGGTGCTGAAATGGGTCAAGGCCAACATCGCCCAGTTCGGCGG
>CAMHIP010000113.1 GCA_946185205.1 uncultured Bacteroidales bacterium
AACTACGGCGCCATCATCCGGACCGCCGCGGAAGGCAAGACGGCCGCCGTCCTGGTGGCCGAGCTGCGCCTGCTCATCGAGAAATGGGAGAGCTCCTGGAAGAAGGTAGCCGCATCCAAGGGGGTGAAACTCCTCTTCACCGAGTACTCCAAGACCACGACGGTGCTGCGCGATCTGCTCAACGATTCCTTCTCCAACATCCATGTCAACGACAGGAAGGTGTATGAAGAGACGCGCAAGTACATTTCGCTGATCTCTCCCGAGCAGGAGAAGATCGTCAAGCTCTACGAGGGCCGGGAACCCATCTTCGACCATTTCGAGGTGACCCGCCAGATCAAGAGCTCCTTCGGCAAGGTGGTACCCATGAAGCAAGGTGCGTACCTGGTCATCGAGACCACCGAGGCGCTCAATGTGATCGATGTCAACAGCGGCATCCGGGCCAAGACCACCGACCAGGAGGAGAACACCTTCGAGGTCAACAAGCTCGCCGCCGAAGAAATCGCCCGCCAGCTGCGTCTGCGCGATATGGGCGGCATCGTCATCGTCGATTTCATCGACATGGCCAAGCCCGAGCACCGCAACGATCTCTACAAGCTGATGCGGGACCTGATGGCGACCGACCGCGCCAAGCACAACGTGCTGCCCCTGACCAAGTTCGGCCTGATGCAGCTCACGCGCCAGCGGATCCGCCCCGTGACAGAGATCAACACCACCGAAAAATGCCCTCTCTGCCACGGTACGGGCCACATCACCTCCACCGTGGTCATCGACGAAGAAGTCGAGCGCAAGATCGCCGACCAGGTCGAGAAGGGCGTGAAGACCATGACCGTCCGGGTCAGCCCCATCCTCGGGGCCTACCTGACGCGCGGATGGAACTCGTTCCTCCGCAAATGGAAACGCAAGTACAAGTGCAAGCTGGACCTGGTCGAGATGACCGATCACAGTATCCTGCAGTATGAAATCGTAGATGAGAATGGAAAGGCGCTCGAATAGAGGGCCTTTCTTTTTTCCGCCGGAATGCCTATATTTGAGCGAAAAGTTTGTCTGCCTATGGAAACGAAAGGATTTTTGCTTCGCCTGACAGTGGCGGCAGCTGCCCTTGTCGGTGCTTGTTTTTCCCTCTCCGCCCAGGAGAAACTGGAGGTCGGGGAAGGGGAGAAGGAAGTGCTTTATGCCAGCGGAAAGCAGCTCGGCGTCTGGCGTCCGGACAGCCGCGTTTTCGTGATGAGCCTCACCCGCTCCGGCGGCGAGCGTGCCGGTCAGCATGTAACGCTGACCTTCCGGGAGAACGGAGAAGTGTGGAGCGACCTGGGAAAACAGGTCGGCATCATCGATGAGACCGGACTGGTCAGCAGCACCACCGGTGGCCTCAAGAACATCCGGATCAACGCCTTCTATGTCCTGAAGGACGGCACGGAGATCGGGCGGTATTATGACAGTACGGGTACCCTGTTCATCCATGGACAGAAACTCGTCACGTTCCAGACTCCGATGGATCCCCAGGCCCTTGCGTTCGTCACCCTCTGCGTGCTGATGGACGAAGACATGCTGGCGAGCTTCAAGAATGCGAAGAAGTCCTCCGCCCAGCAGCAGTCCGGCGGCTCTTCCGCCTCGCAGAATGCCTCCTCCGGCCGCCGGGCGTCCAGGATCGAGGTTTCCGGCAGCGAGTTCCGCGCCCTGGACGGAAACGGCCGGACCATCGGCCGCGCCTCCTACCTGGGCGGGTCGCTCTATGTCTATAACGGGACCGGCGGCTCCGTGTCCCGGGGCTGCATCCGCCAGCTCGGCAACGAATATACCATCGACTTCCGCGGGACGACCAATGTCTATCGCGTCACCAAGCTCGGCGACACCTGGTATTTCAAGGACAACCGGGGCCTGGATGCCGGCAAGGTGACCCACAACACGACCATGAAATGGTACGAGGCCTCCCGGACGGACAATTCCGTCTCCCAGCAGTTCCCGGACACGGTGGACCCGATGGCCGCGGCCATGCTGTTCTACCCTTTCTTCGATTGAGCCCGTCTGACCGCTCCGCTATCCCGGATTGACCGGATTGCATACCGAAACAGGGATTCCCCGGGTTTGAAATGCCCCGGGGATTTTTTAATTTTGTGGAAACAAATCAAAACCATGATGCGATTAACCACTATCCTCTGCGGATGCGCAGCCCTGCTGCTCGCCGCGTGCACCAACACTCCGACTACCAACACGCCTGCGGAATCCCTTCCGCCCCAGCCCCACCTCGAGAAACGCGGCCCCGTCACGCAGCTGATCGTGAAAGGGGAGCCTTTCCTCGCGCTCGCCAGCGAGCTGCGCAATTCCTCCGCTTCCAGCCCCGCCTACATGGAGCCGCTCTGGAAGAACCTCAAGGAAGGCGGCATGAACACCGTCCTCGCCGTCGTGACCTGGGAGCAGGTGGAGCCCGTCCAGGGCCAGTTCGACTTCACCGTCGTCGATGAGATGATCAAGGCCGCCCGCGCCAACGACCTCAAGCTGGCCATCCTCTGGTTCGGCAGCTGGAAGAACGGCATGAGCTCCTACCATCCGGTCTGGGTCAAGAAGGACAACGACAAATATCCCCCGGCACTGACCAAGGAAGGCCGGAAACTCCCGATCCTGAGCACGCTCGGCAAGGCCACGGCGGAAGCCGACGGCAAGGCCTACGCCGCCATGATGAAGCATATCCGGGAGATTGACGCCGCCGAGCAGACCGTCATCATGATCCAGATGGAGAACGAAGTGGGCCTGCACGGCTACACCCGGGACTATAGCCCGGCCGCCAACGCCGCCTTCGCCGGCCCCGTGCCCGCCGAGCTCATCAGCTGGCTGACCGCCCACAAGGACAGCCTGCTGCCCGAGACGATGGACGCCTGGAAGAAGAGCGGCTGCAAGACTTCCGGCACCTGGGAAGAAGTCTTCGGCAAGGGCGACCGCACCGACGAGATCTTCATGGCCTGGAACTACGCTTCCTATATGAACATCGTCTCCGCGGCCGGCAAGGCCGAATATGACCTGCCGACCTTCGTCAACGCCTGGATCGTCCAGCCCGAGGACAAGCGCCCCGGCAACTATCCTTCCGGCGGCCCGCAGGCCCAGAACCACGACATCTGGCGCGCCGCGGCCCCGGCGATCGACATCCTCAGCCCGGATATCTACCTCGCCGACTTCCCGACCATCCTGCGGATGTACTCCCGCAGCGGCAACCCCGTCTTCATCCCTGAGTCCCACGCCGGCCAGGGCGGCGCCGCCAATGCCGCTTTCGCCATCGGCGAGATGGGCGCCATCGGCTACAGCCCGTTCGGCCTCGAGAGCGGTGCCACGACCGAGCGGAACAAGACCTTCGCCGAGTTCTACCACAAGGCCGGCTGCTTCTCCAAGGAGATCCTCAAGGCCCAGGCCGAAGGCCGCATCCACGGCACCTGGGTCAAGGCCCTGAATCCTACCCGCGTCAAGGACGAGGTCGTGATGGGCGACTACAAGGTCCAGTTCGAGCTCGTGTCCAGCGGCCGCCGCAACGGCGGCGCCCCGCAGCGTACCGGCGGCACCTATGCTCCTGATGCCCAGGGCTATGCCATCGTGATCCAGGACGATGCCGACAACTTCACCTTCCTCGGCTCCAACATCCGTGTCGTCTTCCAGCCGCGCACCGGCAACAAGACCGTGGGCCTGGCGAAGGTCACGACGGGCGACTATACCCCGGAGGGAGAATGGGTGGAAGGCCGCTGGCTCAACGGCGACGAGATCCAGCTCCGCTATGACATCCTGCCTGCCATCGAGGAGAACTACTCCGGCCAGGGCCTCGACTTCGGCCGTCCTTCTCCTGAATTCATGAAGGTCCAACTGTATCAGTACTAAAATGAAAAGATTCGCATCCCTGCTGCTCCTGCTGCTGCCGCTGGCAGCAGCGGCGCAGTACCCCCAGCAGCCGCTGGACCTGACGGTGCAGGTCACCGAGCCCGGGTTCAAGGTGTTCCAGTTCCCGAAAAACCAGATCCCCCGGATTGACGGCGATTTCTCCGACTGGGACATCGTGCCGGAGAGCTATGCCGTGACGACGGAGGAGATGTGGGACGACAGCGGCAAGCACGCGGGCATCGACAAATCCACCCTGGACATCAAGGTCAAGGTGGGCTGGGTCGAGGGCCTGAACCGCCTGTATTTCTATTACGAGGCCTATGACGATTTCTGGGAGTTCGACAAGCTGGAGCTGCGCAACGATACCTTCGAGATCGTGGTGGATGCCGACCTGTCGGGCGGCCCGCATACGGATGAGTTCCGGCTCAACAGCGAGGTGATGAGCCGCACGGACGCTTTCTTCGCCCTGCAGAATGTCCACGCGCAGAATTACCACATCATGACGCCGCCCACCCCGGGCAAGGCTTGGACGATGGTCTGGGGCATCCAGCAGTGGCTCAAGGAGTTGCCTTATGCCAACTATGCCTACTCCTATGATTTCAAGCACGGCGAGTCCGGCACGCTGAAGTTTGAGTTCTACATCACCCCGTTCGACTTCGCCAGCCCCGACGGCCCGGCACATTCCACCGAGAGCCGCCTCTATCCGGGCAAGAAGATTGGCCTGTGCTGGGCGGTGATCGACTACGACGGCGGCCGCGGCAACAACGGCTTCTGGAACCTTTCCAAGCACCACCGCATGTTCGGGAACGCCTCTATGGAGCGGCTCTTCACGCTGATGCCGCTGGAGGATCGCTTCCGCCGTCCGGTTGAGGCGGCCTGGGACCACTACGTCGTGCCCGACACCCGCCGCGTCGTCTTTACCGACAAGAGCTACGGCAAGGTGACCTCCTGGAAATGGGACTTCGGCGACGGCACCACCTCCACCGAGCAGAACCCGGTCCACGAGTACAAGAACGACGGCACCCACTATGTGGTGACGCTTTATGTCTCCGGCCCGGCGGGCGAAGACCGCTGCTGCAAGATCTGGGACGTGTGCGTCCACGATCCGCTGCACCCCGCGGGAAGCTACGACTGATAAAAAAACTGCTGCAGGATTCCTGCAGCAGTTTTTTTTGAGCAAGGGCGGACGCTACTTTTCAAAGAGGCGCTTGTAGAGGCCCTGGAAGCCGGCGCCGTGGCGGGCTTCGTCCTTGGCCATCTCGTGGATGGTGTCGTGGATGGCGTCATAGCCGAGGGCCTTGGCGCGCTTGGCGATGGCCAGTTTGCCTTCGCAGGCGCCGCATTCGGCTTCTGCGCGCTTCTTGAGGTTGGTCTTGGTGTCCCAGACCACCTCACCGAGCAGTTCGGCGATGCGGGCGGCGTGGTCGGCCTCCTCGAAGGCGTAGCGGCGGAAGGCGTCGGCCACTTCCGGGTAGCCCTCGCGCTCTGCCTGGCGGCTCATCGCGAGGTACATGCCCACTTCGCAGCATTCGCCGTTGAAGTGGTCGTGCAGGCCCTGCATGATCTCGGCGTCCTCGACGACACCGTCGCCCAGGTGGTGCTCACAGGCCCACTCGAGGCCCTCGCCCTTGACTTCGACAAACTTGTCCCCCTTCGCGTGGCACTGCGGACATTCGGCGGGAGGGTTCTCGCCTTCATAGACGTATCCGCAAACCAGACATCTGAATTTCTTTTTCAT
>CAMHIP010000114.1 GCA_946185205.1 uncultured Bacteroidales bacterium
CGTTGGGGCAGCGGTGGCTGGCCAGGCGCGAGAACATGAGCCGCAGGCTGTTGAGCAGTTCCGTGCCCGTGCCGAAGGTGGAGCGGATGCCCGGCACGCCGGGGCGCTGGTGCAGCGCGAGCGAGGCGGGCACGTAAAGCACCTCATCGACGTCGGCCTTGGCCGCCTGCGTCATCCGGCGGCGGGTGTAGGTGGACAGCGAGTCGAGGTAGCGCCGCGACCCTTCGGCGTACAGCACGCCGAGGGCCAGCGACGATTTGCCGCTGCCGGACACGCCGGCGATGCCCACGATGCGGTGCAGGGGGATATCGACATCAATATTTTTGAGATTGTGCACGCGTGCGCCGCGTACTTCGATGTGGTCAGGCTCGTGTTTCATAGG
Source organism: uncultured Bacteroidales bacterium (assembly GCA_946185205.1). Classification (GTDB taxonomy): domain Bacteria; phylum Bacteroidota; class Bacteroidia; order Bacteroidales; family UBA932; genus Cryptobacteroides. Next base: position 383 of record CAMHIP010000114.1, read on the forward strand.
GCGGCAAAAATAACCATTTTTCGGAAGAAAATGCCTATTTTTGTAAAATACCAACACTCGCGATATGAAGAAAAGAATTGTCCTGGCCCTGCTTGCGGCCGCCGCCCTGTGCCAGCCGCTGCCGGCCGAAGAAGGCATGTGGCTCCCCGTCCTGATCTCCCAGCGTATCGAGGATATGCAGGCGCACGGTTTCCGCCTCACGGCCGAAGATGTCTATAGTGTCAACCAGGCCTCGCTCAAGGACGCCGTGGTGCTGTTCGGCTCCGGCTGCACTGGGGAGGTCGTCTCGCGGGATGGCCTGCTCTTCACCAACCACCACTGCGGCTACAGCCAGATCCAGCAGCACAGCAGCGTGGAGCACGACTACCTCAAGGACGGCTTCTGGGCCATGTCCCGCAGCGAGGAGCTGCCCAATCCGGGGCTGACGGTGAGTTTCCTGGAGCGGATGGACGAGGTCACGGAGGCCGTGCTCCGCGGCTATGACGCTTCGATGAGCGAGGCGCAGCGCGATTCCGTGGTGAAGGCCAATTCCGACGCGATCGTGAAGTCGGTCGCGGACCCGGACAAGGGCATCCGCGCCCGCGTGGAGGCGCTTTACTACGCCAACCAGTATTTCCTGTTCGTCTATAAGGTCTATCGCGATGTGCGGCTGGTCGGCGCTCCGCCTTCCTCCATCGGCAAGTTCGGCGGCGACACCGACAACTGGATGTGGCCCCGGCACACGGGCGATTTCTCCGTGTTCCGCATTTACGCGGGCCGCGACAACGAGCCGGCGGATTATGCCGCCGACAATGTTCCCTACACGCCGAAACGCTTCTTCCGCATCTCCCGCGCGGGGGTGAAGGAGGGGGATTTCACCTTCGTCTATGGCTGCCCGGGCAGCACGAAGGAGTATGTGACCTCCGACGAGGTGCGCTATGTGGGCGAGGTCTCCGACCCGGAGAAGATCGCCCTGCGCACGCAGCGCCTCGATATCCAGAAGAAATACATGGCGCAGGATCCGGCCGTGCGCATCCAGTATTCGTCCAAGAACGCCAACGTCGCCAATGCCTGGAAGAAGTGGCAGGGCGAGGCGAAGGGAATCGCGCGCCTGAAGACGGTCGCCGCCAAGCAGGCGTATGAACGCCGCTTCGAGGACTGGGCACGGGGAGGCCGCTACGAGGGGCTGACCGGACGCCTGGCGGCGGTGTATGCCCGGCGCAACCCGGCCTACCGCGCCTACGAGTATTATACCGAGACGGTGCGTACGGTCGAGCTGCTGCAGCTGGCCGGCAACGTCAAGGGCGCCCTGGAAGGGAAACGCCCGGTGGCGCCGCTCGCGGAGAGCTTTTTCAAGGACTACTACCGGCCGATCGACGAGGAGATCTTCGTGGCGATGCTGGAGGCCTTCGACCGGCACATGGCTCCGGGCTACAAGCCGGAGTATTTCAAGAAACAACTGGCGGCCTACGGCAGCGTGGCGGCCTGGCGCGACGATCTGTACGCCCGCTCGCTCTTTACCGACCGCGCCCGTGTCGCGGCCCTGACGGAGGCGGACCTGCCGCAGGTGCTCGCCGATCCGGCCTGGGAGCTGTATGATGCTTTCTATCAGTGGTATAGGCAGGACCTGCAGCCCGTGATCGAGGACGCCTCCCGGGAGCTGCGCCTGCTGTACCGCGACTATATGCGGGCCCAGATGGAGTTCGAGCCCGGCAAGGCCTTCTATCCCGACGCCAACCTCACCCTGCGCGTGGCGTATGGCCATGTGGCGGGCTACAGCCCTTCGGACGCGGTCCATTATTCGCCCGTGTCCACGCTCAAGGGGATCATGGAGAAGGACAATCCCGACATCTTCGACTACAACATCCCCCAGGCCCTGCGGGACATCTACGCCGCCGGCGGACATGAGGCGCAGCCGGTCTGCTTCCTCGCGACCAACCACACTTCCGGCGGCAATTCCGGCAGTCCGGTCATCAATGCCGACGGCAACCTGATCGGCATCAATTTCGACCGTGTCTGGGAGGGGACGATGAGCGACATCGTCTTCGACCCCGACTACTGCCGCAACATTTCGCTGGATATCCGCTACCTGCTTTTCGTTATCCGGGAGATCGGCCACGCCGGCTGGCTCTTCGACGAGATGGAGTTCGCGGACTGACGCGGCGGGCCGCCGGACGTTTTCCGGCGGGGTGCGTTTGTTTTTTTGAAGATTTTTGCTTTAATTTGACGGGATGGAATCGTATATTTTAGCGCCGGATTTGTTGTACGCCTTGCTTTACGGCGGCGTCATGATGCTGTCCATTGTGGGCTGCATCTATCTGCTGTTCCGTCGCGGCAATGCGTTCGCCTCCGACGTCACGTCTCCCGTCCGTCTGCGCCGCTGGGCGGCCGCCCTGCTGGCCGTCATGGCCCTGGGGCATGTGTGGTGGATGTTCGTCCCGCCCAGTCCCGAAGAGGAGTACACCATGGGCACGATGGTCTGCGCGGGCCTCGACTGCGTGGTCCTGGTCACCACGATGATGGCGACCCTGCTCGCCATGCTGCAGGACCGGCGGCGGTCGATCCTGCCCATCCTCATCGCGATGGTGCCCGTCGTGTCGGCCGTGGCGGTGTATGCCTTTTCTCCCGAAGACGTGGTCCTGACGCTGCTGCGCATCTATATCATCGGGCTGGACATCGTGTTCACGATCTTCATGATCTTCGCTGTCCGGCAGTACAGCCGCTGGCTGCGGGACAATTATGCTGACCTGGAGCACAAGGAGGTGCGGAAGAGTCTCCTGGCGCTGACCGTCTTCATGCTGGTCTTCGTCTTCTACGGGGTCAGTCCCGACAAACTGGCGGTCCAGTATCTGGTGCAGGTGAGTGCCGTCCTGGTGATCTGCCTGCTGCTCTGGCGCGTGGAGACGATCCAGCAGCTCGGTGACGCCGGGCAGCCGGAGCCGCACCGGAAGACGTCCGGACCGGAGACGGAGGGCGCCCGGACCGTCCCTTCCGATACCGGGGCGCTGCTGGAGCAGCACTGCGAACAGGCACAGCTCTATCTCCAGCACGACCTGACCCTGACCCAGCTTTCGGAAGCCATCGGGGTCGGCACGACCGCTCTCAGCATGTATTTCGCCCAGCAGGGCAAAACCTATCACGACTATATCAACGGCCTGCGTATCAGGCACTTCATCCGCCTCTACCAGGAATCCCTCGCCGCCGGCCGCTCCGTCACGGCCAAGCAGCTCGCCTTCGAAAGCGGCTATCGCAGCTACAGCACCTTCGGCACCGTCTTCAAACAGAGCATGGGCCAGCCCGTCACCGCGTGGATGCGGGAACTGGCGGAGTAGGGATCCCGGCAGGCCGGGCATGACGGAGCGGAGCCGGGCATGACGCCACAAAAAAGCCGCAGTTGCATCCTGCGGCTTTTCTGTCTGGGTGACTTGACTCGAACAAGCGACCTCCTGGTCCCTAACCAGGTGCGCTACCAACTGCGCCACACCCAGATGCCCTCGAAAGGGATTGCAAAGATAGTCATTTTTTCGGAAAAGATGCCTTTTCTTCAAAAAAACTTACGATCTTCCCATTTCGGCTGCCTCCGGATCGTCTTCGTCGTCGCCTTCGCGGTCGGGAATCAGCCGCCGGACCGGCTTCCAGTGGTAGAAGAAACGGCTGGCGATGACACGCACCACGGTGTAGGCGGGAATGGCGGTGAGCATGCCGACGGCGCCGCCGATGTGGCCGGCGATCAGCAGCACGATGAAAATCTCGAGCGGATGGGCCTTGATGGAGGTGGAGTAGATGAGCGGCTGGTAGATGACGTTGTCCACGAGCTGCGCCACGAGCATCAGCCCCAGCACGATCAGGGCGAACCACCAGATATCCACGGCCAGCCCCACGCCGGTGGTGTACTTGAGCACGACGCCCAGCACCACGCCGAGCACCTCGCCGATCAGCGGACCGACATAGGGGATGATGTTGAGCAGGCCCGCGATGAAGGCGATGCCGAGCGCGTTCTGCACGCCCAGCCGGGCCACGAGCCAGAGCAGCAGGAAGTCCACCAGCATCACGCCGACGATCTCGATGATCAGACCGACGAAATAGCGCGACAGCAGCCCCTCGATCTCCACGATGGTCTTGCCGACGGCGGATTCGTGCCGGTCGGGCACGAGCGCGGAGACGATGCGGCCGAAAAGCTGTTCGTCCTTGATGAAGAAGAAGGAGATGAACACCGTGGAGAAGGCCCCGACGGCAAAGCCCGCCACCGAGGAGGCGACGGAGCCGAGCAGGCCCGAGATGTCGGAGAAACTGGTCATCTCCCGCAACTTGTCCAGCAGCAGGGCGACGCCGTCAAAATCCGGCCCCAGGGCCGGGAAAACGCTGATCAGCCAGTCGTTGATGCTGTCGATGAAGCCGACGTCCGGCAGGGTGCGGCTGCCGTTGGCGGCTTCACGGATGATGCCGCCGACGACCGGGATGATCTGCGTGACGAGCAGCAGCAGGCCGACGATGACGATGATCAGCGTCAGCGCGGCCAGGAGCCAGTCGGGCGCCGACTTGCCTTTGATCCGGCATTTGCGGAGCAGCCGCTTGACCGGCTGGCCCACCAGCGACACCACGAAGGCGGCGATGATATAGACCAGCACGCTGCGGAAATACCAGCACAGCAGGGCTATGACGGTGAAAATGGCGGCGTTCAGGATGACCCGGGCCAGCCGGTCGGTGCTGCGTTCTGCTTCCATAGATTACTGATGCGCGTCCCGGAGCAGGTCCAGGACCACCTTGACAGGGTTGAACGTCTCGATGGGGACCTCGACGAAGAGGGTGTTCCAGTCGGACATGGACCCGTTCCACAGACCGGGCAGTTCGAGGGCCTTCAGTTCCCGGCCCTGGTAGCTCTTGGCGCTGATCAGGCCGGTCTCCTCATCGACATAGTCGAGCAGGTTGAACTTGCTGCCGTCGTGGCGGCGCAGGCAGCAGACCAGGTCCACGGGGTTGAAGTGCGTGGCGGCTTTGAGGCAGGCGACGGCCTGCGGGTCGTCCGGATTGATCTGGGCGCCCTCGAGGATCTGCAGGGAGGTGGCGCCGTCCTTGTCACGGATGATGAAGGGGCCGCCGCCCGGCTCGCCCAGGTTCTTCACCATGCCGCAGACGCGGATCGGACGGTCCAGTTTGGCGCGCAGCATC
>CAMHIP010000115.1 GCA_946185205.1 uncultured Bacteroidales bacterium
ACCGTGGTGTCGTGATGAACCCGCACGATCACCCGATGGGTGGTGGTGAAGGCCGTGCTTCCGGTGGACATCCGCGTTCCCGTAAGGGTCTGCCTGCAAAGGGCTACAAGACGCGTAATCCGAAGGCCGCTTCCAACAAGTTCATCATTGAGAGAAGAAAGAAATAACAGGAATTAACTTTTGAGATTATGAGTCGTTCTTTAAGAAAAGGTCCCTATATCCAGGAAGCCCTGGAGAAGAGAGTTCTTGCTATGAATGATGGTAGCAAGAAGAAGGAAGTGGTCAAGACCTGGTCCCGTGCCAGCATGATCTCTCCTGACTTTATCGGCCATACGATCGCCGTTCACAACGGGAACAAGTTCATCCCTGTGTACGTCACCGAGCAGATGGTCGGTCACAAGCTGGGCGAGTTCGCCCCTACCCGCAACTTTAGAGGTCATTCAGGTAACAATAAGAAGTAATCATTATGGGAAAGCGTAAAAGACTTATGGCCGAGCGCCTCAAGGAGGCGAAGAAGGTTACAGCTGTTGCGAAGCTGAATGACGTCCCCACCTCTCCCCGCAAAATGCGTCTGGTGGCTGACACCGTCCGCGGCGTCGAGGTCAACCGCGCACTCGACCTGCTCAAGTTCAGCAAGCGGGAGGCCTCCGTGCGTCTGGAGAAGCTGCTCCGCAGCGCCGTCGCCAACTGGGAAGCCAAGAATCCCGAGCAGAGCAAGGAGCTGGACAACGGCAACGTCTATGTCAAGACCATCATGGTCGACGAAGGCCGTACGCTGAAGCGCATCCGTCCGTGCCCGCAGGGCCGTGCCGGTCGCATCCGCAAGCGTTCCAACCACGTCACCGTCATCCTCGATGTCAAACAACCAGTGGAGAATAAGTAATTATGGGACAGAAAACTAATCCTATCAGCAACAGAATCGGTATCACCCGTGGTTGGGACTCCAACTGGTGTGGTGGCAACTATGCAGAGAAGATCGCTGAGGACTACGAGATCCGCAAGTATCTCGGCAACCGCCTGGCCAAGGCCAGCCTCAGCCGCATCGTCATCGAGCGGACCCTCAAGCTCATCACGGTCACGATCTACGCGGCCCGTCCCGGCTTCATCATCGGCAAGGGCGGCACCGAGGTGGACAAGCTCAAAGAGGAGCTGAAGAAGGTCACCAAGAAGGATGTCCAGATCAACATCTACGAAGTGAAGCGCCCCGAGGTGGACGCCAACATCGTGGCTGACAGCATCGCCCGCCAGATCGAGGGCCGCGTGTCCTACCGCCGCGCCATCAAGATGGCCATCGCCAACACGATGCGCGTCGGTGCCGAGGGCATCAAGATCCAGATCGCAGGCCGTGTCGGCGGCGCCGAAATGGCCCGCAGCGAGATGTTCAAGGAAGGCCGTACGCCGCTCCATACGTTCCGCGCCGACATCGACTACGCCCTGGCCGTGGCCAACACCAAGGTCGGTACCCTCGGTATCAAGGTGTGGATCTGCAATGGTGAGCGCTATGGCAAGCAGGACCTCACTCCTGCCGCCCTCGCCGCCGCCAACGCCCAGGCCACCGGTCAGAACCGTGGTGGTGCCCGTGGTGGCGACCGTCGTCCCCGCCGGGATGGCGACCGTGACCGCCGTCCGCGCCGCGACAACAAGTAATCAATTGATATTTGTCAATTAATTGCTATATTTGAGGCCGGTTCCGGAGATTCGGAACCGGCTTTTTTGTAGTGTAACAACCATCCGTAATCAAGCAATGAAGAAATTTGTCTGGATTGCAGCGGTGGCCCTGATGGTGCTGGCCGGCTGCAAAGCGAAACAATCCAACGAGGAGATCCTCGCCGGCTTCCAGTCCGACATCGAGACCCTGATGAACGACTACCGCGCTTCCGCGGAAGCGGTCGATGCCGACGCGGCCCTGACCGACGAGCAGAAAGAGGAGAAGTTCGGCCAACTGCAGGACGACGTCATCGCCAAGATGGTGGCCGCCGGCCGCAAGGTGCTCTCCAAGAACGCATCCAATGTCGAGGTGGCTCCGCAGGTGATCTCCAACATCTATTCCTATATGGACGACGCCGAACTGGAGAGCTTGCTCGCCCCGCTCAGCGACGAGGTGAAGGCCACCGAGGCCGTCTCCTACATCCTGGGCAACCTGGAGACCAAGAAGGCGACGGCCGTGGGCAAGAAGTTCGTCGATTTCACGGTGGACCATGTCGCCGGCGTTGACAAGGACGGCAACCCGATCTACGAGAAGAAGAGCCTGTCCGACTTCGTCGGCAAGGGCAAGGTGATGCTGGTCGATTTCTGGTCCCCCTGGTGCCCGCCCTGCAAGGCCGAGATTCCCAACATCAAGGCCGTCTGGGAGAAATATCACGGCGCCGACTTCGACGTGCTGAGCGTCGCCGTCTGGGAGGAGAGCCGCAAGATGGACTGGCACAACACCATCGACACCGCCGCTTTCTACGGCATGAAGTGGAACCAGCTCAACAACGGCCATCAGGAGCCCGCTTCCCTCTACGGGATTGAGGGCATTCCGCACATGATCCTGTTCGACAAGGACGGTACCATCCTCAAGCGCGGGGATGACCTGCGTGGCGACAAGACGGCGAAGGCCGTTGCCGAAGTCCTTGGACGTTAGGGAGAAAATACAGCTTCTGCCGCATTCCCCGGGTGTCTATCGCTATTATGACGCCGCGGGGAATGTGATCTATGTAGGCAAGGCCAAGGACCTGAACAAGCGGGTGGCCCAGTATTTCGTGGACCCGGAACGGCTCAACATCAAGACGCGCCTGCTCGTGTCCCGGATCGCGGATGTCCAGTATTCGGTGGTCGATACCGAGGCGGACGCCCTGCTGCTGGAAAACAACCTGATCAAGCAGTACAAGCCCCGCTACAACATCCTGCTCAAGGATTCCAAGACCTACCCCTGGATCTGCGTGACCGGGGACGAATTCCCCAAGGTCTTCCTGACGCGCCGCGTGGTGAAGAACGGCTCCCGCTATTTCGGGCCCTACAGCTCTGTGCTGCATGCGCGGGCGCTGCTGGAGTTCTTCCGGGAGACGTATCCGCTGCGCTCCTGCAACCTCAAGATCACGTCCGAAGCCGTGCTCCGCGGCAAATTCCGCCCCTGCCTGGACTTCCACATCGGGCGCTGCCGCGGCTGCTGCATCGGCGCCGTCTCGCGCGAGGAGTACGGCAGCTGGATCGACGAGATCGTGCGGCAGCTCTCCGGCGGCGTGAACGGCATCATCCGCGACTACAAGGCGCGGATGGGCGCGGCGGCCGATGCGCTGGATTTCGAGACGGCGCAGGAGTACAAGCTCCGGATCGACGCGCTGCAGAAGCACTACGCCAAGAGCATCATCACGGCGGCGGGCGAGCGCGACGTGGACGTGTTCGCGCTGGAAATCGACGGACTCGAGGCGTTCGGCAGTTTCCTGCGCATCCGGGGCGGCGCCATCATCCAGTCGCTCAACCTCGGCTTCAAGATGAACATCGAGGAGGACCGCGCCGCGGTGCTGAGCGAGTTCATCGCCGAGATTTCCTCTAAGTTCGGGACCCTGCGGGGCGAAGTGCTCGTCCCGTTCCTGCCCGACGTGGAGCTGGAAGGCGTGGATTTCCGGATCCCCGTGCGCGGCGACAAGCTGGCCCTGCTGGAGCTGGGCGCCAAGAATGCCCGGGAGTTCCGTGCCAATTCCCTCAAGCAGCGCGAACACACCAACCCCGACGAGTTCCGCGCCGCGGTGCTCGAGGAGCTGCGCAAGGCGCTGGGCATGAAGGAGCTGCCGGTGCATATGGAGTGCTTCGACAACTCCAACATCCAGGGCACCAATCCGGTGGCTTCCTGCGTGGTGTTCCGCAACGCGGAGCCCTCCAAGAAAGACTACCGCAAATTCAAGATCAAGACCGTGGTGGGCGCCAACGACTACGCTTCCATGAAGGAAGTCGTCAACCGCCGCTATTCCCGCCTGCTCGCGGAGGCCCCCGACGACCTGCCGCAGCTCGTGGTCATCGACGGCGGCAAAGGCCAGCTGGACTTCGCCTACCAGGCGCTCTGCGAGCTGGGCATCCAGGACCGGCTCACCGTGGTCGGCCTGGCGAAACGCCTGGAGGAAGTGATCCGGGTCGGGGATCCGTATCCCCTTTTTCTGGACCGCAATTCGCAGGCGCTCAAGGTCCTGCAGCGCATCCGCGACGAGGCGCACCGCTTCGGCATCACCTTCCACCGGTCGCTCCGCAGCAAGGCGGCGATCCAGTCCGCACTGCGCGAGATCCCCGGGGTGGGGGCGCAGACGGAGGAGCGCCTGCTGATGCACTTCGGCAGCGTGGCGCGCATCGCGGCCGCTCCCGAAACGGACCTGGCGGCACTGGTGGGCCCCGCCCTGGCCCGCCGTATTCACGAACAACTCAATCATGGACAAGACGGATAAATTCAACAAATGGTTCAACGGCTTCATCCTCATCGGGATGGCCGTCGTGACCGTGCTGGTGCTGGCTTTCAAGCTGCACGACGCGCAGGAAGGCCGGGCCCTGCTCATCATCGCGGCGTTCGGGTCGCTGGCCGGGGTGCTGGCCAATGTCCTGTCGGCCAACGGCCGGATCCTCACCTTCCTCTTCGGGCTCATCGACGTGACCATCTACGGGGCGATGTGCCTGGCGGGCGCGAAATACGGCAACGCGGCGCTGCACCTCCTGTATTTCCTGCCGATGCAGATCGTCGGGTTCGTGCAGTGGAAGGCGCGCGGAGCGGACGGCAAGGAGCAGGTGCGGGCCCGCCGGCTGAACGGCCGCCAGTGGCTGCTCTTCGGGGGCATCTTCCTGGCAGGTCTGGTGGCGGCCTATTTCATCCTGTGCGCCCTGGACAAGCAGGATGCGGCCGGCGTCGTCCGCTGGCTGGTGCTGACGGACGCCCTGTCGATGATGTGCAATCTGCTGGGGCAGTACCTGCTGTCCACGGCCTACATGGAGCAGTGGCTGTTCTGGATCGGCGTCAATATCGCTTCGGTCGTGATGTGGGTGCTGACGCTGCGCCAGTCGCCGGATTCTTCCTATGCGCTGGTCTATGTGGTGAAGTACAGCTTCTATCTGCTCAATTCGCTCAACGGGCTGCGGATCTGGCTGGACCTGAGCCGGTCCGGCAAGTAGGCGGCGGAGTCTTCCGGACGGGCTGCCGGACGATAGAAAAGGGGAAGGTTTGCAAAATTGGTTTTTTTTGTGTTACTTTGCGAGGATTTTGACAAACCGAATGTACTAATAAAACCTTAATATCTAAAATTGTTATGGAATACGCAGAAATCGTAGAAAAAGTGAAAGCGATCATCGTCGACAAGCTCGGCGTGGAGCCTTCCGAGGT
>CAMHIP010000116.1 GCA_946185205.1 uncultured Bacteroidales bacterium
GGTCGATGGCCTTGTCCGGCAGGAAACGGTTGTTGATGTAGCGGTGGCTGAGGTTGACGGCGGCGATGAGTGCGTCGTCCTCGATGCTCACGCGGTGGTGGTTCTCGTATTTCTCCTTCAGACCGCGCAGGATGGCGATGGATTCGGCGGGCGAGGGCTCGTCCACCATCACCTTCTGGAAACGCCGCTCCAGGGCCTTGTCCTGCTCGAAGTACTTCTGGTACTCGTCCAGGGTGGTGGAGCCGATGGTGCGCAGTTCTCCGCGCGCGAGCGCGGGCTTGAGGATATTGGAAGCGTCCATGGCGCCGGAAGAGCGGCCTGCGCCCACCAGCGTGTGGATCTCGTCGATAAACAGGATGATCTCGCCGTCGCTTTCCACGACTTCCTTGACCACCCCTTTCAGCCGCTCCTCGAATTCGCCCTGGTACTTGGCGCCTGCGATCAGTGCGCCCATGTCCAGGGAGAAGACCTTGCGGCTCTTGAGGTTTTCGGGCACCTGCCCGTTCACGATCTTGGTGGCGATGCCTTCCGAGATGGCGGTCTTGCCGACACCCGGTTCGCCGACCAGGATCGGGTTGTTCTTGGTCCTTCGACTCAGGATCTGCAGCACGCGACGGATTTCCTCGTCGCGGCCGATGACCGGGTCGAGCTTTCCTTTGGCCGCGGCCTCGTTGAGGTCCACGGCGTACTTGCTTAAGAATTCGTACTTGCTGTTGTCCATAATCAAAATCGTCGGCCCTTTAGTGGGTCGACGACTTTGTGCTCAAATCTTGAGCCACTGACAAATTGTCAGGAGAAATCTTACTCCGTCGGAGCTTCCTGCTGGATCGGGGCGGAGGGGAAGGCGGGCTGGGCGGCTTCGTCAGCCACGTTCTCGATCTGGTCGGTCACGTCAATGGCGGTGCCGTTGCTGCCGGTCGTGAAGGAGGAGATGATGGACACGGCGAGGATGAAAGCCACGAGGCCCCAGGTGATCTTCTCCAGGGCGTCGGCGGTCTGGCGGACACCGAAGGTCTGGTTGCCGGCCACGAAGTTGCTGGCCATACCCTCTCCCTTGCCATTCTGGAGAAGCACCACGATGATGAGCAGGATGGCGGCGAGGACGATCAGCACGGTCAAAATCACAAACAATGCATTCATATTCAGTTCTCTATTTTGTTTATTTCGTCAATAAGGGCTGCAAAGTAAACACTTTTTTCCGGATATCGCAAACTTAGACGGGAATAAATGTCGATCGCCTCCTGCGGATAGCCCTGTTCGAGGTAGATCCGCGCGAGCGTTTCGGTGCAGAATCCCTCTTCCGGCATGCCGGAGCTTTCCGCCCCGTCGGTATAACCTTCTTCGCGCGCCTTCGCGGCGAAACGCGAGAAGACGCCGTCTCCCTCGCTCCGGGCCGCTTCGTACTGGTCCTGGGAGAAATAGTCGCCGCCCACCACATAGACGCGCCGCGCGGGCCGCTCCTCCCGGTCCGGGATGAAAGCGTCCATGATGCGGCGCACGTCCTTGTCCGAGCAGTCCACGGTGCGCCCGGCGTGCAGCAGGGAGGACAGGACCCGGCGTTCGCCCAGGTGCAGGGCGGTTTCGGCAATCTGGCTCTCGGAAAGGGCGCCTGCGCCGGACATGCGGCGGCAGAATTCCATCCTGGCGCCGCCGTACCAGGGGTACAGGGCAATCACGCCGGAGAGTTCCTCCAGGGTGAGTTTGTGGATATCGATCGGATTTACCATTGGGCGACGGTGGCGTTGAATATGTCTTCGATGAGTTTATCGATGATTTCGGCGCAGAGCGACGATTCGACCGCATCCAGCGAGAGGGTGGAGTCGAAGTCCGCGTAGGCGGAGAAGCTCTTGTTCTCGAAGTCGTCTTCGGGATACTTGCGGTTGGTGAAGGACACGCTGACGGTCACCGAAAGGCGGTTCTGCGCGGCATATTCTCCTGCCGTGATGGCGCTGGCGGATACGCTGTAGCCCGTGACCTCCCCGACGATCTCCAGGTCGCCGTCCTGCTCCACCTGCTCCAGGCGGGTCATCCGGCGGAAGCGGGTGCGGAGCGCTTCGGTGAGGTCGTTGCTCAGCGAGGGGTTGACTTTCTGCGCCTTGTACTCGAAATAGGCGATGGTGACGGTGTTGACGTCGTTCTGGATCGAAGTGCCTGAAAAAGAATAGATCCCGCACGCGCTGAGCGTCAGCGCGGCGGTCAGGAGCAGCAGGATCCGGGCGGCGGTGGTTCTCATGGCCGTTTTCCTTTTTCTTTCCACTCCGCGAGCTTGCGGTAGATGGTGCGTTCGGAGATGCCCAGTTCGGCGGCGGCGGGCTTGACCTTGCCGCCGTGCTTGGCGAGCGCGCGTTCGATGAGCTCGTCGCTGGCCTTGCGGATGGAGATGCCCTCCGGGGCCGCTTCGGGCTCGATCTGCTGCTCTTCCGGGCCGAAGTCGGACTGGTCCACATAGTGCGGTAGTCCGGCGGGAATGCCGGCCGGCGCCTGCACGCCGCCCGTCTGGATGCCGCCTGCCTGCACGATTTCCTTGAGCCGGTCCACCTCCTGCTTGAGGTCGAGGATGGCCTTGATGATCATCTGCTTGTCGTTGTCCGACATGCCGCCCGCGGGCTGGGACCCGGTGGTGGCGGGGAGCATCGAGTCCTTCTCGTCCGGCAGGTAGCGCATCAGCGCCGCGGGGCCGAGCTCGATCCGCTCGCTGCCGGGCGTGACGGGGCGCGACTCCAGGGCCGTCACCGTCTCCGCGATGTTCTTCAGCTGGCGGATGTTGCCGGGCCAGCGGTAGGCGGTCAGCAGGGAGATGGCGTCGTGGTTCAGGTTGACCTTGCAGAGGTTGTAGCGCTCGGAGAAGTCGGAAGTGAACTTGCGGAACAGCAGGTAGATGTCGTCCTTGTTGCGCTCGCGCAGGGCCGGCATCTGGATCTGGATGCCGGTGAGGCGGTAATAAAGGTCCTCGCGGAACTTGCCCGTGGCCACGGCATAGGCGAGGTTGACGTTGGTCGCGGCGATCACGCGCACGTCCGTTTTTTCCACCTTGGAGGAGCCGACCTTCATGAATTCGCCGTTCTGCAGCACCCGCAGCAGCAGGGCCTGCGTCTCGCGCGGCAGTTCCCCGATCTCGTCGAGGAAGAGGGTCCCGCCGTCGGCCTCCTCGAAGTAGCCCTTCCGCTCGCCGATGGCGCCCGTGAAGGCGCCCTTCTCGTGGCCGAACAGTTCGGCGTTGATGGTCCCTTCCGGGATGGCTCCGCAGTTGACGGCCAGGTATTTGCCGGTCTTGCGCCGGCTGAACTGGTGGATGATCTGGGGGATGTTCTCCTTGCCGACGCCGCTCTCGCCCGTGATGAGGACCGTCAGGTCCGTGGGCGCTACGGCGACGGCCGTCTCCAGGGCACGGTTCAGGCCGGCGTCGTTGCCGATGATATCGAATTTATTTTTGAGTCTTTGCAGTTCTTGCATTTCCATAGCAAGCAAAGTTAAGGATTATTTTTTATATTTGTAAAATTGAATGTCATCAACCAACACAAACCGTTTATGCATATGAGAAATATCTTCAAGATCCTGGTCCTTTCGGCCGCCGTCGCAGTGGCCGCCGCCTGCTCTCAGTCCCGTGCCGAGCAGATGAAACTGGCAGAGAAACTGCAGGTCCGGTGTACGCCCGAGGTCCTCGCCCTGGTCGGGGACAAGATCCCCGTCGACCTGACCGTCACCTATCCCGACGGCTATTTCCATCCCAAGGCCCTGCTGCAGGTCACCCCTGTGCTGGTGTACGCGGGCGGCGAAGAGCAGAAAGGCCCCACCTTCGTCTATCAGGGCGAAAAGGTGATGGACAACTTCAAGGTGGTCCCCAAGTCCGGCGGCAGCGTCAGCGAGCACTTCGCCTTCGATTATGAGGAAGGTGTGGAGCAGGCCTGGCTGGAACTGCGCAGCGTGGCGAGCTACAATGGCCGCGACATCGCCGTCCCGGCCGTGAAGGTGGCCGACGGCACCATCGTGACCCAGCTGCTGGCCGATGCCGGCGGTGCCTACAGCTACAAGAAGGACAATTACCAGGAGGTCATCCACGAGCAGACGGAAGGCCAGGTGATGTATGACTACAACTCCTCGACCATCAAGGGCAGCGAACTGCGTTCCCGCTCGATCCGCGAACTCCAGGCGGCCCTGGACGCCATCGGCGCCGATCCGCGCTACACGGTCAAGGGCACGAGCGTCGTGGCCTACGCCTCTCCGGAAGGCGGCCAGGCCTACAACGCCAAACTCTCCGACCAGCGCGCCGCCTCCGCCCAGAAGGCCTGGAGCAAGGTCACGGGCGAGAAGGCCCCCGACAACCTGGAGGTGCGCAGCATCGGACAGGACTGGGAGGGCTTCAAGGAGGCCGTCGAGAATTCCGACCTCGAGGACAAGGACCTGATCCTGCGCGTGCTGTCCATGTACAGCGACCCCGCCGTCCGCGAGAACGAGATCAAGAACATGTCCAAGGTCTATACCGAGATCAACAAGAACGTCTTCCCGGAGCTGCGCCGCGCGCGCTTCATCACGGAAGTGGACTACCAGAACTTCTCCGATGCGGAGCTGGTCGAGCTCTCGCAGAAGGCGATCGACGTGCTCGACGAGGAGGGCCTGCTGCGCGTGGCGTCCATTTCGGACGACGCCGCCCGCAAGGCGGAGCTCTATGAGAAGGCGGTGCAGAAGTTCGGCTCCGACCGCGCCCGCTTCAACCTCGCGGCGCTGGCGCTCGATGACGCCCGCCCCGATGCCGCCTCCCGCTATCTGTCCGCCATCAAGGAGTCCGACGCCGACGTGCTCAACGCCAAGGGCGTGGTGGAGCTGCAGCGCGGCGACCGCAAGGCCGCGGCCGACTGGTTCCGCAAAGCCGGCACCCCGGAGGCCAAGGCCAACCTGGGCCTGCTGGAGCTGCTGGACGGCCACTATGACGCCGCCGCCACCCAGCTCAAGGGCACCGGCGGGCTGAACGGCGCCCTCGCCAGCCTGCTGGCCGGCCGCCTGGACGAGGCCGCTTCCCGCATTTCCTGCAACTGCGCCCGCGCCGAGTACCTGCGCGCCGTGATCGCCGCCCGCAAGGGGGACGCCGCCGGCGTGCAGAAGCACCTCGCGAACGTGGAAGCGAAGGACAAACGCCTCTACGAGCAGTCCCGGAAAGATGTAGAGTTCGCGAAATTCAGGTAGTTAGAGCGCATCTGATTTTGCGATTTGCAAGTTTTTGCGTATATTTGCAGCCCCCAAAAACTGGGGGCTTTTTATAACTTATTTATTAACAA
>CAMHIP010000117.1 GCA_946185205.1 uncultured Bacteroidales bacterium
ACGGACACGGCGGTCAAAAACCCGGGAAAAATGCGCGCTGCGTCCGGAAAACGGGGACGCAGCGCGCAGTCGTTCAGGAATCCGGGGAAGCATCAGCCCTGCCGGGCGGACGGCCTACTCCTCCGGACCGAAATTGTAGCCATAGACCGTGTCGGGATACGACCAGGGATAAAGGGTCAGCAGACGCTGCCACCCGCTTTCGTGCCGGCAGATCCAGAAATGGCAGACACTGTTGCTTCCGTCCAGCGCCATGTATTCCACATAGGTCCAGCCATCCCGGGTCTGCTTCGGGCTCGTCTCCGACAGCAGGGTGAAGGTCTTGTCCTTCTTGCCGCGCTGGGAGAGCACGGCCTCCTTCTTGTCGAAATCGACGGTAAATGAACCAGATGCCTTCCGCCAGCGGGGGATGTTGATCTCCCCGAGATTCGTAAGGATTCCGTTCTGATAAGACTTCTCAATCCGGCCCCAGCCCGTCTCCGTCAACTGATACTTCTCAGACTGGCCCCACCCCGACAAGCACGGCAGCACCAGCAGGAAAACAAAAATCCATTTCTTCATATTCATAGCATAAAGATTTGTTCATACAAATATAACAAAAAAATCCATTTGCAACCCCACACCCTCCCGCGGCCGGACAGCGGAGCGGAAATTGGTTTTTCGGCAAACCTGCCGAAAATAATTTCCGGCCGCCCGTCTGGAAGACTCCGGCCGCAGGACAGCGGAGCGGGCGGCCTCCTTCCGGCGAAGGCTCAGCCGCAGCAGGATCCGTAGCGCCGGATCCGGTTCCCGCGTAGCGGGAAGCGAGGATGGATGCCGAGCCGGGAGGAGGCCGCCCGCTCCCCCTCCCCACCGGCCGCAGGCAGCTACGCCTCCGGGGTGCCAGGAATGGCGATTCACACCCCGACGGTGGAGGGAAGCAGAAGCAGGAAACCGGAAAACCCCGGAAAGTGGAAAAATTTGGAAGATTTTGGAAGAAAATGGAAAATTATTCCTATCTTTGTCCACTGCGTATAAGAATTGATAGACAATGGTCACTTTCATCGGTGAATACACATCCAAAGTGGACGACAAAGGGAGACTCGTTTTCCCCGCGCCGCTCAAGGGTGCCATGCCGCCGGGAAGCGACATGAGGTTCGTCGTAAAAAAAGATTTGTTCGAGCCCTGTCTGGAAATGTACTCCTACGAAGAGTGGGAGCGGCAGTCCGGCCAGGTCAAGGACAGCCTCGACCTCACTTTCAACCGTCAACACGCAACCTTCTGGAGAGAATACATGCGGGACCGGGACATCGTGGAGCCGGACGCCAAGTTCGGCCGCATCTCGATCAGCCGCAAGCTCCTTGACGCCATCGGTGTGGACAAAGAAGTGGTTTTCTCCGGCAATGATTTCAAGATTGAGATCTGGGCCAAGGAGCGTTTCGAGGCGTCCAGACTGTCCAACGAAGAATTCATTGCCATCGCGGAAAGCCTCTCCAAAAAGTAGAGGCCCCGCGATATGTCCGAATACCACAACCCCGTCCTCCTGCACCCCAGCATCGACGCCCTGGTCCTCAACCCGGACGGCTTCTACGCGGACGCCACGTTCGGCGGCGGCGGACACAGCCGCGAGATCCTCTCCCGGCTCTCGCCGAAAGGCCGGCTGATGGCCTTCGACCGCGACGAGGACGCCCTCGCGCAGGCACCCGACGACCCCCGATTCATTCTTATACACAATAACTTCCGTTTTATCCACAACTACACCCTCCTCCACGCGGCAGGAGGGCTCGACGGGATCCTCGCCGACCTGGGCGTGAGTTCCCACCAGTTCGACACGGCGGAAAGGGGTTTCTCCTTCCGCTTCGACGCTCCGCTTGACATGCGGATGAACGTGCAGGGCGGTAAGACCGCGGCTGACATCGTCAATTCTTATACGCAAGAAGAATTGGAAAAGATTTTCCGGCTCTACGGGGAGCTCGACAATGCCCGCCGGGTGGCTCAGCTGATCGTGACCGCCCGCGCCGCTGCGCCGGTCCTCACCACAGACGACCTCGACCGTGCCATCGCGGCAGCCCTGCCTTCATTCGCCGAACATAAGTACCTCGCCAAGGTCTATCAGGCCCTGCGCATCGAGGTCAACGAGGAGATGCGCGCGCTGGAGAAATTCCTCTCCGGCGCCGCCGCCTCGCTCCGCCCCGGCGGCCGGCTGGCCGTCATCACCTACCACTCCCTCGAAGACCGGATGGTCAAGAACTTCATCCGTTCCGGCAACATCGGGGGCACGGAGGACAAAGACGTCTTCGGGCACAGCAGCGCGCCCCTGAAGGCCGTCGGCCGCAAACCGGTCCTGCCCGACGAGGCGGAGATCGCCGGCAACACCCGTGCGCGCAGCGCCAAACTCAGAATCGCCGAGAAAGTATGAAAACCTGGAAACTGGCAGACATCGGACTGTTCTTCAAGAACAGCTTCCAGGCGGTCCTGAGGGGGGAGTTCCTGCTCCGCCTCAACATCGGGCGCTATTTCATCCACATCGCCTACACCTTCCTGCTCTTCGGGCTCGCCATCTGGTTCAGCCTGATGATCGAGACCACGATGAGCAAGGTCGAGAAGAACAAGGCGGTGCTCAAGGAGCTCGAGATCGTCCACTCCCAGAAGGTCTTCGAGATCGTCAACGTGAGCCGGCGCTCCTCCGTGGAGCAGATGCTCGGGGAACTGGGTTCCCGGGTCGGAGAGCCGGACAAACCTGCAACCACCGTGAAGAGATGAGTACGGAAGCGACGACACCCAAACCCAAGAAACGGGACAGGATCGGCGTGATCCTGTACCTGCTCTACGTGCTGCTGCTCATCGCCTCCCTGGTGCTGATCTTGCGGCTCGCGGGCATCCAGCTCTTCTGGAAGCCGGACCCCAAGATCGCCGACGCGCTCACCCCGTCCAACACGGTCAGCGTCATCGAGCCCGCCCGCGGCAACATCCTCGACGCCGAAGGGCGCCTGCTCGCCATCTCCTGCCCGATCTACCAGTTCTACATGGACTGCACCGTGCTCAAGGACACCAACACCCCCGAGCAGGAGCAGGCCTGGCTCGGCAAGGCCCGGCAGCTCGCCGAAGGGCTGGCCGCGGAGTTCGGCGACAAGACGGCGGACCAGTACTACAAGCTCATCAAGGACAGCCGCGCCGCCGGCAAGAAATACGTCCGCATCGGCCGCCCGGTGGACCGCAACGTCTATAACCGCGTCATCGAGCTCCCGCTCTTCCGCGAAGGCCGCTACCGCAGCGGCATGATCGTGGAGCAGGAGCACATCCGGCAGTATCCCTACGGCAAGCTGGCCCGCCGCACCATCGGATTCGTGCGCAACAACAAGTCGCAGGTCACCAACACGCACATCGGCCTGGAAGGCAAGTTCGACTATGTCCTCCACGGGCAGGAAGGGCGCGAATGGATGCGCGTGACCGACTACGGCCGCGTGCGCAACAGCGACAGCGCCTATGTCAAGGCCATGGACGGCAAAGACCTCCGCATCACGCTCAACATCGACTACCAGGACATCGCCGACAAGGCGCTCCGCGAGCAGATCACGGAAGAACCCGACCTCGAAGGCGCCTGCCTCGTGCTGATGGAAGTCAGCACCGGCGCCATCCGCGCCATGGTCAACCTGGTGCGGGAAGACGGCACGGGTCCCTTCGAGGAGATCCAGAACCTGGCCATCGGCCGCAAGGGCGAGCCCGGTTCGGTCTTCAAGACCGTGACGCTGATGTCCGTGCTCAATGACGGCTTCGTCAGGAGCCTGGACGAGACCCTGCCCGCCACCAACGGCAACGTGGCCGGCACCTCGATCCGCGACGCGCACATCCCGGACTTCGCCCGGCAGCACAAGACCAACCGCATCTCGATCCTGGACGGCTTCAAGATCTCGTCCAACTACGTGTTCGCGACCCTGGCGGTCAAGAACTACGGCATCGACAAGTCCAAGGGCCGCGGCAAGGGCCTGGAGAAGACGGAGCGCTTCCTGCAGAACATCTACAACTACAAGCTCGGCGAGGCCTTCGCCTTCGACCTGGACGGCCTCCAGACCCCGACCATCCCGAGTCCCGCCACGCGCTACTGGACCGACACGGACCTGGGTTCGATCGGATTCGGCTACAGCACCGAAGAGACCCCGCTGCACATCCTGACCTTCTACAACGCCATCGCCAACAAGGGGCGCATGATGAAACCCTACCTGGTCGAGGACATCGAAGAGAGGGGCATCGTGACCGAGCGGCGCGGGCCCGCCGTGCTCAACGCCGCCGTCTGCTCCAAGGCCGTGGCCGACACGATCACCCGCGCCCTCAAGGCCGTGACGGAGGAAGGCACCGCCAAACGGCTCAAGGACGCCAAATGCGCCGTGGCCGGCAAGACCGGCACCTCCTTCGGCACCTACGCCAACGGCCAGTACCAGGATGCGCAGGGCCGCCGCAAATACCAGGGCACCTTCGTCGGGTTCTTCCCGGCGGACGCACCGCAATACAGCATCATCTGCACGGTCTATTCCAAGCCCACGGGCAAGCAGTTCCAGGGCGGCGGCATCCCCGCGCGCGCCATCCGGACCGTCATTGACAAGCTATACAACATCGATCCCTGCTTCCGCGAACAGCTGAAGCGGAATCCAACCGCTACAACGAAATGAAACTGAAAGATATCATACAAGCATGCGGCGTCCTGTCCGTACAGGGCGATCCCGACGTGGAAATCACGGCGCTGACCAATGACTCCCGCCAGGTCCGACCCGGCAGTCTGTTCATCGCCGTGAACGGATGCGGGAACGACGGCCGCGCCTACATCGGGAAAGCCATCGAGGCCGGCGCCGCCGCCGTGATGTACGAAGCGGGAGATTCGCCGGTCAAGCCGGCGAATGACGGGCTGACGGTCGTGACGGTCTCTGACAGCCGCAAGGCCGTCGCGATGGCGGCGGACGCCTTCTACGGGCACCCGAGCGGCAAGCTCAAGCTCGTGGGCATCACCGGCACCAACGGCAAGACCACGACCGTGACCCTGCTCTACCACCTGTTCCGCCACCTCGGCTACGAGTGCGGACTGCTCTCCACCATCGCCAACTACGTGGGCACCCGCCGCAGCGAGACCGCCAACACCACCTCCGACCCCGTGACGATCAACGCCCTGCTCGCCGACATGGTCGAGGCCGGCTGCGAATACTGCTTCATGGAGGTCAGCTCGATCGGCGTGGAGCAGCAGCG
>CAMHIP010000118.1 GCA_946185205.1 uncultured Bacteroidales bacterium
ATGATGCTCATGTTGGAGATGGCGTTGCCGAGCGAATAGATGACGGGCACGCCCTGGATGTGCGTGGTGTCCTGCACCACGTGCGGGTGGGATCCCACGACGGCATCGACGCCCTGCGAGACGAGCCATTTGGCCCAGGACACCTCCGTGGCGTCGGGGCTGAGCTGGTATTCCGTGCCCCAGTGCGGCAGGGCCACGACGAAGTCGGCCCCCTTGTCCCGGGCGCTGCGGATGGCCGCGCCCACTTCCTCCTTCCGCATATAATTGACCTTCGGCCATTCCGTATCCTGTCCGGAATTGGTCCCGTAGGTGAAATTGACGAGGGCGATGCGGATGCCGCGCCGGGAGAGCAGCAGGGGATAGGTCTCTTCCAGTTCCTGCCGGTTGCGGGCCGAGCCCGTCTGGCGCACGCCCAGCGAGTCGCGGATCTGCTCATAGACGTCCAGGGTGCGCTTGAGCCCGCGCGAACCGCGGTCCAGGACATGGTTGTTGCCCGTCAGGAAGACGTCGATCCCGCATTCGTCCGCCGCATACCAGGCGTAATAGTCGGGGGTGGAGAAGGCCGGATAGCCGGCGTAGGGCTCCCCGCCGAGCGGAAATTCCATGTTGGCCACGGCGAAATCGGCCTCGCGCAGGGCGGGTGCGATCCGCTCCATGAACGGGCGGTGGTCGCGCGCGAGCTGCTTGGTGTGCATCATCACGTCACCGATGACGATGACGCTCACGGTGTCCGGTGCGTTGAGGAACGCTTTCGGGAACGGGATTTGATACTGATCGGAGAACCAGGGGTACTGCGGCCGCTGTGCATGCAGGACGGCGGCGCTGGCGAGCAGCAGGCAGAGGGGGAGGAGTCGGGTCGCTTTCATAAAATTGTGCAAATATAAGACTTTTTGTATTTTTGTGGTTTAAATATGAGAAAAGCATTTATCATGGCGGCATTGGCCGCGTCGGTCTGTCTGCTGGGAGGATGTGATTTCTTCCGCCAGCTGGCGGGGCGTCCCACGTCGCAGCAGATCGCTGCCAAACGCGTGCTCATCGAGCAGGTGGAGGCGGCGAAGCGGCAGCGGGAGGATTCGCTGAAGGCCGCGGAGGCCCTTGCGCGCGAACAGCGCCGTCAGCACATCGCCGATTCGCTGGCGCTGGTCGATTCCCTGCGCCGCAGCACGGGCCGGGTCGTCATCTCCTCGAAGCGCGTGGACGCCGGCGGGGCGCAGCTCGCGTACCGCTACTATGTGATGATCGGTGCGTTCAGCAGTCCGGACAACGCCGCACGGCAGGCCGCCCGGGCCGAGAGCGCCGGCTATCCGGCCACCCGGATCCCCTTCAAGAACGGTTTCACCGCCGTGGGCATCTGCCCGACCAACAGCCTCACCGAGGCGTATGCATCGCTGAAGAAAGTCAGCCGGGAGTCCTTCTGCCCGGCGGACGCCTGGATCATCAACAACGAGTAGCGCGCCATGCCCGGAAACAAGATTTTCATCTCCCTGCTGGCCCTGACGCTGTGCCTGGGCGCAGCCGCCCAGTACCGTCCGACTCCCGCTTCGCTGGATGACAGCGAGGCCGTGGCCGCGATGAAGGAGCACGTCTCCTTCCTGTCGTCCGCCGCGCTGGAAGGCCGCAAGGCCGGATCCGAAGGGGAACGCGAAGCGGCCGCCTATGTATCGGAAGTGCTGTCGAAATACGGTCTGGACGTCCTGAGCGGACCGGACGGCGACCTGTTCGGCCTGAAACAGGCCGCCGGCGACACCCTCACCTCCCGCAATGTCCTCGCCTGTATCCCGGGTTACGACCCGGCGCTCCGCGAGCGCTATATCGTCATCGGTGCGCGACTGGACAACCTGGGGACGATGTCCTACCGGGTTGACGGAGCGTCCCGGGAACGGATTTACTACGGGGCCAACGGCAACGCCTCCGGACTCGCCATCCTGATGGAACTGGCCCGGATGCTTTCGGGCAGCAGCGTGCTGCTCAAGCGTTCCGTGATCTTCGCCGCCTTCGGCTCGTCGCTGGAGACGGGGGCCGGGGCCTGGTATTTCCTCCACCGTTCCTTTTCCGGGGCGGACCGCATCGACGCGATGATCAACCTCGACATGCTCGGCACGGGCTCCAACGGCTTCTATGCCTTCACTTCCTCCAATCCCGACCTGAATACGCTGCTGGAGCAGGTGGGCGCCACCCTCCAGCCGGTCCAGCCGGAGGTGGTGACGCGCGAGCCGGTCAACTCCGACCACCGGATCTTCTACGACCGGGAGATCCCCTCCGTGCTGTTCACCACGGGCATGTATCCCGAATACAACTCCGACCGGGACAGGGCCTCCATCCTGGAATATGACGGGATGGAGCGCGAACTGGAATACCTCTACAACTTCTCGATGGCCCTCGTGAACGGCCGCAAACCCGATTTCCGCCGGGACAGCAGCGTCGGGCAGGGATCGGACGGCGAGTTGGTCTCCTTCTTCGACTGCGATGTCCGCCCCACCTTCTTCCGCTCCAGCGACCCGGCCGCTTTCATGGAACGCTGGGTGTATGCCTATCTGCGCTATCCGCAGAGTGCGGTGGATGAAGGCGTCCAGGGCCGCGTGCTCGTGGATTTCGTGATCGACGAGAAGGGCAAGGTGCGGGACGTGAAGGTGGCCCGCAGCCTGGATCCGCGCCTGGACGCGGAAGCCGTGCGCGTGATCGCGGCGTCTCCGGACTGGAAGCCCGGCATCCTGCGCGGCAAGAAGGTGAAGACCGCCCTGTCGGTCTATGTCGAATTCAGATTGGTGAAGAATACAAAAAGAAAATAGAATAGATGGATTACGATTTCAAATCGATTGAGAGCAAGTGGCAGGCCCGCTGGGCCGCCGAGAAGACCTTCCGCGTGAGTGAAGATCCCGCGAAGCCGAAATTCTACGTGTTGGACATGTTCCCGTATCCGTCCGGAGCCGGACTGCATGTGGGGCATCCGCTGGGCTATATCGCCAGCGACATCTTTTCGCGCTACAAGCGCCTCAAGGGCTTCAATGTGCTCCATCCGATGGGTTACGACGCCTTCGGCCTGCCGGCCGAGCAGTACGCCATCCAGACGGGGCAGCATCCGGAAGTGACCACGGACAAGAACGTCCGCCGCTACCGGGAGCAGCTGGACCGCATCGGTTTCTCCTACGACTGGGACCGCGAAGTGCGCACCTGCGACCCCGCATTCTACAAGTGGACGCAGTGGGCGTTCCTGCAGATGTTCGACAGCTGGTATGACCCGGCGCAGGACAAGGCCCGCCCGATCTCCGAGCTGGTCGCGAAGCTGGAGACCACCGGCTATGAAGACGTGACGCCGGAGCAGTGGAAGGCGGCCTCCGACAAGGAGAAGTCCGATATCCTGATGCGCTGGCGCATCGCCTACCAGGGCGAGACCTCCGTCAACTGGTGCGAGGGCCTCGGTACGGTGCTGGCCAACGACGAAGTCAAGGACGGGCTCAGCGTGCGCGGCGGTTTCCCGGTGGAGCAGAAGAAGATGACACAGTGGCAGCTGCGCGTCTCGGCGTATGCCGGCCGCCTGCTCGACTCACTGGAAAAGCTGGACTGGACCGACTCCCTCAAGGAGATGCAGCGCAACTGGATCGGCCGCTCGGAAGGCACGGAGATGGTATTCAATACGGTCTGTGACGGCCGCGAGATGCCGGTGACGATCTTCACCACCCGCGCCGACACGATCTACGGCGTGACCTTCATGGTGCTGGCCCCCGAGAGCGAGCTGGTGGAAAGCCTGACCGCCGCCGACCGCAAGGCCGAGGTGGAGGAATACCTGAAATATGTAAAGAAGAAGACGGAGCGCGAGCGCATCGCCGAGACCAAGACGGTCACGGGCGTGTTCGCCGGCTCCTACGGCATCAACCCCGTGACCGGGGAGAAGGTCCCCATCTGGATCTCCGAATACGTGCTGGCCGGCTACGGCACCGGTGCCATCATGGCCGTGCCTGCGCACGACAGCCGCGACTACGCTTTCGCGAAGAAGTTCGGCCTGCCGATCGTCCCCGTCATCGAAGGGGCGGACGTGAGCAGCCAGAGCGTGGATGCCAAGGAAGGCGTCATGTGCAATTCCGGATTCCTGAACGGCATGGCCGTGAAGGAGGCCATCGAGGCCGCCAAGGATTATGTCGAGGCGCACGGCCTGGGACGCCGCAAGACCAACTACCGCCTGCGTGACGCCATCTTCTCGCGCCAGCGCTATTGGGGCGAGCCGTTCCCGATCTGCTACAAAGACGGCATCCCCACGCCGCTGCCGCTCTCCGCACTGCCGCTCCGCCTGCCGGAGATCGATTCCTTCAAGCCGTCCCCGGACGGTGAACCGCCCCTGTCCCGCGCCAAGGACTGGACCTGGGAGGGCTACCCGCTGGAGAAGAGCACGATGCCGGGCTTTGCCGGCTCGAGCGCCTATTACCTGCGCTATATGGACCCGCACAACGACAACGCGCTGGTCAGTCGCGAGGCGGACGAGTACTGGCGCAACGTCGATCTGTATATCGGCGGCACGGAGCATGCCACCGGCCACCTGATCTATTCCCGCTTCTGGAACAAATTCCTCTACGACCTGGGCTATGTGTGCGAGGATGAACCCTTCCGCAAACTGATCAACCAGGGCATGATCCAGGGCCGTTCCAACTTCGTCTATCGCATCGTCGGTACCAACAAGTTCGTCTCCCTGGGCCTGAAGGATGGGTACGAGACCACCGAGATCCATGTGGACATCAATATCGTCCATAACGACCGCCTCGATCTGGAGGCCTTCCGCCGCTGGCGTCCGGAATTCGCCGACGCCGAGTTCGTGCTCGAAGACGGCGAATACATCTGCGGCTGGGCGGTGGAGAAGATGAGCAAGTCGATGTACAACGTGGTCAATCCGGATGACATCTGCGACACCTACGGCGCCGACACGCTCCGCCTCTACGAGATGTTCCTGGGCCCCCTGGAGCAGAGCAAGCCCTGGGATACCAAGGGCATCGACGGCGTGGCGCGCTTCCTCAAGAAGTTCTGGCGGCTGTATGCCGGACGCGAGGGGCTCGTCGTGACGGATGAAAAGGCCTCTCCCGCCGAACTGAAGGTCCTGCACAAGCTGATCGGCAAGGAGCAGGAGGACATCGAGAATTTCTCCTTCAACACGACCATCAGCGC
>CAMHIP010000119.1 GCA_946185205.1 uncultured Bacteroidales bacterium
ACCACGAGGCGGAACATGTATTCGTTGAACCACTCGTCGGTCATGATGATGTTGCCCTGGTAGCCGGAGGAGGCGCCCCAGCTGTTCTCCACCATCCATTTCTGCGGCACGCCGTCCTTGAGATCGACGGCGATGAGGGTCATCGCGTGGGAAGAACCGCTCGCGTGCGTCATCACGCGCTCGCGCTTGTCCATGGAGAGGTCCACGCCCAGCAGGGATTCGTAGTCGAAGTTGCGCAGGTCGGCCACGCCCTTGCTGCGGTCGAGGAACTTCGCCACGTCGCAGGAGAAATACATGGCCTTGTTCGCCTTGATGGAAGCGATGGCCATCTCCTTGATGCGCTCGATGGGGAGATTGACGTAGAGCCAGTTCTGCCCGTCATACAGATGGCGGTCGTACTGGATCTCATAGACCTTGCCGTATTCGCGGCAGGGGTCGTTCATCAGCATCACGTAATTGTGCTCCAGGTCGTAGCCCAGCAGTTCCCGGTAGAAAGACTGCGGGGTGTAGGTCTTCCCTTTCCATTCAAACTCCGTCGGCGGGACGCCCAGGCACAGGGCCAGGACATGATATACGTCCTTGAGCATGGCCGTCTTCTCTTTCTCCAGCCAGGCCGGCAGGTCCTTCGCCTTGACGCCGGCGGGCGTCTCGCGGAGCCGGAGTCCGTCGCGGCGCAGCAGGGTCTTGAGCTGCGTCGCCATGGCGGACGTGTTGTTGGCCGACAGGCTCTCGGGCATCACGTTCGCGGGCACCACGCCGTATTTCATCACGAGGTTGGCCACGCCCGTGAAGGTCCCGCCGTCGCTGATCGGATTGCTGAACAGCCAGTCCACCTCGCGGTCGTCGAAGCTCTTGTCGCGGGTGTCGATGACGGCCTGCAGGAAGAGGTTGGCCTTCTCGAGCTGGTCATAGAAGAAATTGTAGTTCTGCGAGAAACGGAAATCGCCGAGCCCGTGCTTGTCGGCGGCGGCCGCCCGAAGGACGTTCAGCCCCGTGAAGAGCCAGCAGCGGCCGGAGGATTTCTGGTCGGTGATGCCCCAGGTCCTGACGCGGTCGGAGAACTCCGTGTCGATCATCGCGGCGTTGTCGGCGTTGGCGGACAGGACCGTGATGGAGGTGGTGTTGAGGGCGTTGCGGAGGGCCTTGTCGGCGGCATTGCCTTCGTAACCCTTGCGGATCTCCGAGAGCATCTGCGGGGTGATGCTGCCCTTCGGCTGGGCGGTTGCGCTGACGCCGATGAGCGCCAGCGCGAGGAGGGTGAGCGTTTTTCTCATATTTCTGAATATCAACTATTTCCGTATGATGATGCGCTCGATGCGCCGGGGCACCGAGGTCAGGATCTCGTAGGGGATGGTCCCGAGGATGCCGGCCAGCTCCCCGACCGTGGGGTCTTCGCCGAAGATGGTCACGGTGTCGCCCACCTGCACGCCTGGGATGCCGGTGACATCGATCATGCACATGTCCATGCAGATGTTGCCGATGGTGGGGGCGCGGTGGCCGCGGATGCTGAACGAGGCGGCCCCGCAGCCGAAATGGCGGTCCAGGCCGTCGGCATAGCCCACCGGGATGGTGGCGATGACGCTTCCCTCCGGCGCCACATGCCCGTGGCGGCCGTAGCCGATGGTGCCGTCCTGCGGCCCCAGGGTCTTGACCTGCAGGACTTTCACCTTCAGGGAGGCGACGGGGGCCAGTTGCACGCCCGGCAGGGCGCTGATCCCGTAGATCCCGATGCCCAGGCGGACCATGTCATGCTGGTACTGCGGGAAGCGTTCGATGCCGGCGGAGTTGAGCACGTGCCACAGCGGCTTGTAGCCGAGGGCGTCCGTGACGGTCTGCGCATTCGTCTCGAACATCTTGATCTGCCCGAGGGTGAATGCGTCTTCGGCCGGGTCTTCCGCCGCCGCCAGATGGGAATAGATGCTCTTGACCCGCACCTCGCCGTGCTGCCGCAGGAAATCCAGCAGGGCCGGCAGCTCTCCGGTCATGAAGCCGAGCCGGTGCATGCCGGTGTCCAGTTTGATGTGGACCGGGAAATCGCGGAGGCCGCGGCTCCTGAGTTCGGCGCACAGCGCCTCCAGCGTGTAAAGATTGGGGATGCCGGGCTCCAGGCGGTTGTCGATGATCTCGGGGAAAAAGTCCGTCCCCGCCGTCAGCACCAGGATCGGGAGGGAGATACCGTTGCGGCGCAGTTCCATGCCCTCGACGGGCAGGGCCACGGCCAGGTAGTCGGCGCCTTCCCGCTGCATCATCGTGGCAAACTCCACGGCGCCGTGGCCATAGGCGTTGGCCTTGACGAGCACCAGCAACTTGGTGGACGGCTTCAGCCGCCCGCGGAAATAGCGATAGTTGCTCCTGCAGGCAGGCAGGCGCAACTCCAGGCGCGAAAAATCGTTTTCCCCGTTCATACGAAATGCAAAGATACGAATTTATTTTGCTATCTTTGTCCAGATACTGCAGAATCATGATCCGTCTTCCCGACAATTCCACCTTCGCGGATTACACCGTGCAGCGCTTCATCAAGAAGGGCCTGTACAACGACAGCTACGTGATCCGCGGCAAGGACGGTACGCCGTTCTTCATGAAAATTTTCGACCCGGCCCAGATCCCGGACAAGATGCGCATAGAAGGAGTCGTGGAGGAGATCTGGCACTGCCGCCGGATCAGCCACCCCAACGTCATCCGGTACATCGCCGACGGCGTCCTGACCACCCAGGGCCACCAGTACCCCATCCTGGTCACCCAGTATTTCAACGGGATCCTGTTGTCGGAGGCCCTGCGCAGCGACGTGAGATTCAGCCCCGCCGAGGCGAAATTCCTCCTGATCCCCATCCTGAAAGGACTGGCCTATCTCCACGGCGAGCTGGGCGTGAGCCACAACGACATCACCCCGCGCAACATCCTGCTCGAGACCTCTCCGGCCGGGGAAATCACCCCGAAGATCATCGACCTGGGGCACATGCACGAAAGCACGGATCCGGCGCCCCCCTTCCCGACGGAAGACCTCAACATCCGCTACCTGGCTCCGGAAGCCATCACGGGCACCTTCAACGCAGCGACCGACATCTTCTCCGCCGCAGCCGTCCTCTACACCCTGATCTGCGGGGTGGCCCCCTGGGACTGCGGCATCAAGGACAACATGCCCTGGTACCAGAAGAAAATCAGCACCCAGCGCGCCCGGGAGGGGTCCCTCGGCCTGCCTTCGCACCTGTCGGAGCACCCCGAGATCCTCGATGCGCTGAAGCGGGGCCTCAGCCCCGATCCCGCCCTGCGTCCCACGGCGGATGAGTTCCTGGCGCTGCTGTCGCAGGGCTGCGAGCCGCAGGCCGTCGTCCTGACGCACGCCCCGGCGGGCGCTGACAAGAAGCCGGACAAGGCGCAGACCGTTTCGGAGCAGCCGCAGGGAGACGCCGGGCAGCCGGACAAGCCCCGCGAGGACGTGGTCCGGATGCAGCCCCGCAAGGGCAAGCCCGGCCAGGGCGGATTCGCCGACGTGGCCGGCATGGAGGCGCTCAAGAAGGAGCTGACCAACCGGGTGATCTGGGTCCTGCAGGACAAGGAGAAAGCGGCCCGGTACCGGCTGACGCCGCCCAACGGCATGCTGCTCTACGGCCCTCCGGGCTGCGGCAAGACCTTCTTCGCCCAGAAATTCGCCGAGGAATCGGGATTCAACTACTACCTCGTCAACGGCTCCGACCTCGGCAGCACCTACATCCACGGCACCCAGGGCAAGATCGCCGACCTGTTCAAGAAGGCGGAGGAGAACGCCCCCGCCGTGATCTGCTTCGACGAGTTCGACGCCTTCGTGCCCTCCCGCGGATCGGATTCCGCCCGGCACCGGGCGGACGAGATCAACGAATTCCTCTCCCAGCTGAACAACTGCTCCGCCCGGGGCATCTTCGTCATCGGCACGACCAACCGCATCGACATGATCGACCCGGCCATCCTGCGCAAGGGACGGATGGACCTCAAGTATGAGATTCCCGCCCCGGACGCCGAGACGCGGCGCGCCATGTTCGCGCTCTACCTCAAGGGGCGTCCGCTCTCCGACGACATCGACCTGCAGCGCCTGACCGACCTGACCGAGGGCTACGCCTCGTCCGACATCGCCTTCATCGTCAACGAATCGGCGATGGTGGCGGCGCTCGCGGACGAGCTCATCACCCAGCAGGGCCTGGAAGAGTCCATCCGCTGCAATCCTTCTTCCCTGTCCGTCACGAAACGGCAGGCCATCGGTTTCGACAACTAATCCCTTTCCTTATGTCCAAGAAAGAATTTGAAAAATTCGCCACCCGGGGACGCGGGATCAATCCGCTGACCCTGCACGACTACCAGGCCGCGACGAACGCCTACATCAATCCGACCATCATCGAGGAGCGTCCGCTCAACGTAGCTTCGATGGACGTGTTCAGCCGGCTGATGATGGACCGCATCATCTTCCTCGGCGTGGGCATCGACGACGATGTCGCCAACATCATCCTCGCCCAGCTGCTCTTCCTTTCCTCCGTGGACGCCGGGAAGGACATCTCCCTCTACATCAACAGCCCGGGCGGGCAGGTCTCCAGCGGGCTCGCCATCTACGACACCATGCAGCTCGTCCAGCCCGACGTGGCCACGATCTGCACGGGCATGGCGGCCTCGATGGCCTCCGTGCTGCTCTGCGCCGGCACGCCCGGCAAACGCTCGGCCCTCCCGCACGCCCGCGTGCTGATCCATCAGCCGATGGGCGGGGCGCAGGGACAGGCTTCCGACATCCTCATCGCCGCCAAAGAGATCGAGAAGATCCGCGAAGAGCTGGTCTCCATCATCGCCCGGCACAGCGGGCAGCCTTACGACAAAGTCTTCGCCGATGCCGACCGCGACTTCTGGATGACTTCCGAAGAAGCCCGGGCCTACGGCATGATCGACCGCATCCTGACGCGGAAATAAGACCCGTCAGCATAAAAAAAGACTGCCGGCCCAGTTGGGTCGGCAGTCTTTTTGGGGCCCGTTTCTACCAGCGGTCCTCAGAGGAGACGGTGAGCTTCTTGCGGCCGTGGGCGCGACGGGCTGCGAGGACCCGGCGGCCGTTGGGCGTGCTCATACGCTCGCGGAAGCCGTGCTTGTTGACACGCTTGCGGTTGGAGGGTTGA
>CAMHIP010000120.1 GCA_946185205.1 uncultured Bacteroidales bacterium
GTGGCGAAGGGGAGGGTGTAGCCGATGCCGATGTTGAGGTAGTTGTACATTTCGCCGCACAGGCCGGCGGAAGGGTAGCAGATGGCCGTCTCGGCATAGGGGATGTTGGGTGAGGGGAGGATCCAGGGCAGGCCGGTGTCCTGGAAGAGCATCCAGCGTTCCCAGCCCTGCATCGGCACCACCTGCAGCTTGCATTTCAGCGGGGCGGCCTTGCCGTTCTGCCCGCAGTTGAGGCCTTCCTCGTTGATCAGGCGGGCGAGTTCGCCCACGGTGAGCCCATACACATAGGGGATCTTGTACTGGCTGACGAACGAATGGTAGCCGTCGCGCACGAGCGGCCCCTCGACCTTCAGCCCGCCCAGCGGGTTGGGGCGGTCGAGCACCATCACGGGGATGCCCATTTCCGCGCAGGTGCGCATCACCAGGCCCAGCGTGGAGATGAAGGTATAGGAGCGGCTGCCCACGTCCTGGATGTCATAGACCATGATATCGACGCCCTGCAGCATCTCTTTCGTCGGCTGCCGGGTGTTGCCGAAGAGCGAGTGCACCGGCAGGCCCGTGTGCGGGTCCTTGCCCGACTCCACCTTGCCGCCGGCATACACGTCCCCGCGCACGCCGTGCTCCGGGGCGTAGAGGGCGACCAGCTTGACGCCCGGCGCCTCGAAGAGGATGTCGATGGTGGAACGCAGCCGGCTGTCCACGCCGGAGGGGTTGGTGACCAGCCCGACGCGCTTGCCTTCGAGTCCTGCGAAGTTGCGGTCCCGGAGGACCTCGATGCCCGGCTTGACCCGGGGGGCTGCGACGGCCCAGGCGGCTACGAAGAGCAGCGCCGCCGCGCAAAGAATGTGACGGTAACGGTTGCCAGACAGCATATCATGACGACAATAAAGAATCCAACATAGCCGAGCGCCTCCTGCATCCAGCCGGCGAAGAGGCCCGGGATCATCATCGACAGGGCCATGAAGGCCGTGCAGATGGCATAGTGGGAGGTTTTGAACTCCCCTTCGGAGAACTGCATCATATAGAGCATGTACGCCGTGAAGCCGAAGCCGTAGCCGAACTGGTCGAGGGCTACCAATAGATAGATGCTCCACAGCGAAGAAGGTTGCACGAGGGCCAGGATCAGATACGCGGCGCAGGGCAGCGCCAGGGCCATCGACATCGGCCACATCGAGCGGCGCAGGCCCCGGCGGGCGGCGTACAGGCCGCCGAGGATGCCGCCCACGGTCAGGGCGATCACGCCCACGGTCCCGTAAACGAGGCCGGACTGGGCGGTGCTGAGCCCCAGTCCGCCGGCCTCTGCGGGATCCAGCAGGAAGGGCGTCAGCATCTTGACGGAGAGCGCCTCCGGCAGCCGGTAGAGCAGCATGAACACGATGGCCAGCCATACGCCCGGTTTCCGGAAAAACGTCACCCAGGCCTCTGCGAAACCCTTGAAAATCCGTTTTGCCTCGGCTGAGCCGGACGGTGCCTCCGACCCGTCATTCGCCGGCTTGACCGGCGAATCTCCTTCCGTCGCCGGCAGGAAGCGCCAGTGCCAGAGGGTGATCAGCGCGAAGAGCACGGCGGAGCCCAGCAGCGTGATGCTCCAGGCGCGCGGGATGGCGCCGAGGCGCTCCTCCAGCACGCCGGCCAGCACCACGATCACGCCCTGTCCGAAGACGGAGGCGATGCGGTAGAAGGTGCTGCGGATGCCCACGAAGGCGGCCTGCTGCTTCTGTTCCAGGGCCAGCATGTAGAAACCGTCCGCGGCGATGTCGTGCGTGGCGGACGCGAACGCGATCACATAGAAGATGACCAGCGAGAGCCCGAAGGCGTCGGGGCTGACGCTGAGGGCGAGTGCGGCGAAGCCCGCCGTGCACAGGGCCTGCATCAGGAGGATCCACCAGCGTTTGGTGCGGATCACGTCCACGAACGGGCTCCACAGGGGCTTGATGACCCAGGGGAGATAGAGCAGGGAGGTGTACATCGCCAGGTCGCCGTTGGGCATGCCCAGCCGCTTGAACATCGTCACGGAGATCACGTTGACGATGAAATAGGGAATGCCTTCGGCGAAATAGAGCGTGGGCACCCACCACCAGGGAGAAAGCTGTTTGTTATTCGACATGGGTTCCGGGGTAGTAGTGTTGGAGAATCTGCCTGTAGTCGTAGCCGTTGGCGGCCATCACGGCGGCGCCGATCTGGCAGAGGCCGACGCCGTGGCCCCAGCCGCGGCCGCGCAGGATCCAGGCGCCGCCCGGGTCGCGCTCCGCGCTGAAGGCGGAACTCTTGAGATGCGAACGGCTCAGCGCGCGGCGGATTTTCAGCTCTTTGCCGATCACCTCCGTGTGCCGGCTGCCCACGATGCGCAGGTACTTGATGCGGCCGGACGGGCCGGTCTCCACCGGCTCCAGGGCCTGGATTTCCCCGAAATCGATGCCGGTCCGCTCCCGCACCAGGGCGGAAAGCTCCGCCGCGTCATAGCGCACGGTCCAGTCGTGGAAATCCTTGGTCTGCTGGTCGTAATCGTTGAGGACCTGGGACAGGATTTCGTCGTTCTCGCAGTCGCACCACGGGTCTTCTACGCACTGCAGGTAGGGGTAGTCGATGTCTTCCCAGCAGGTGCTGAACAGTTCCGTCTTTCCGCCGCAGCATTTGGAATAACGCGTGTCGCAGAGCGCTCCTTCGTAGCGGAGCACCTGCCCCCAGGTCTCGTCGATGGCCGTGCGGACGCGTTCTCCGACCGCCATCGTAAGTCCTTGATACCTTTGGCAATGGTCGTCCGCACAGACGTCGAAATCCCGGTGGGCCGAATGGTCTTGCATCCGGGCGAGGAGCCAGGAGCGGGAGATGACCGCGTGCGCCTTGAGCAGGTCCGGGGAGGCGCTGGACTTCATCTCCGAGGAGATGACGCTCAGCAGGTAGTCCTCCATGCCCACGAGGTTGACCGCGCGGATCTTGTCGCCTTCGACGATGAACTTGAGCCCGCCGGCAAACTTCAGCGTGCGTTTCTGCTCCCAGTGGAAATCGATGCCGATCACCACGTCGTGCAGCACGAACGAGGGCTCCGCAAACAGGGTGGAGCGGGTGATGGAGTCGAAGTACAGCTCGTCGTAGAGGGCGCCGTTGTAGGCGATGCGGCCCTCGCTCCAGCGCACGTACTGCGGCCCCGCGCCGTCCGAGATGATCTCGAAGCAGATTTCCTCGGCGGCGAGGATGCCCACCGACACGCGGGGCTGTGTGCGCGTGAGGCGCCATTCGATCATCTCCTGTTCGCGGGCCGGGATGGTCACCTCGTCCAGGATCTCTTCCAGCAGCGCGGGCGTGACCTTGTCGAAGTCTTCCCGGAAAGGCGTCACGAACACGCCCGCCATGTCGGCGGCGCCCGGGCTGATGGTCAGGTGTTCCGGCCCTTCGGCCGTAAAATGGTGGGAGCGTTTGGCGGAACGCATCACCACGAAGGCGCGCCACTGCCCGCCCTTGACGTAGGCGTAGAGATTGAATTTCGGCTCCGATTCGCCTTCCTGCCGGTCCGTGCATTCGAGCAGGCGGTAGAAGAGCTTGGTGAGCGACTTGGAGGTCGTTGCCTTGAGGGCGAACACGCCCCGGCAGAAGCCGGGAAAACGGTACAGCGTGGCGTCCTTGACGGAAGCGAGCGGCTTCCCGGGCTCCTCCAGGAAGGCGTCGACGGCTTCTTCCAGCGGCATCTTGTGGCGCGGGGCCGCCTGGAAATGCAGGTGGTCCGGAGCGGAGGCGCCGCTTGCCGGGCCGTTGTAGAAGACCGTGTAGTCGGGATATTTGGCGGCGAAGTCCAGCATGTCCGGCAGGTGGTGCCAGATGGCCTGCGGGAGGTGCTCGTCGCGCACGATCACGAGGTGGTCGCGGAAGATGGGGAAGGGGTTGACCTGCACGTTGTAACGGCGGCCTTTGCGGCCTTCGAACTTGATATGGTGCTGCTCGGGCGGTCGGTTCTGTTCGCACAGGAAACAGGGCCGGGCGGCAATGGCTTCGGGGGAAGTGTCCGCGGTCGAAGAGCCGACCCGCTCCGGATTCCACTGGACCCGGCAGGGGAGGCCATATACGGTCATCTCCCGGGTTTTGACGCCTTTGAGGGCGCGGAAATTGGCGGCGGCCAGCGGCCAGACGGACAACTGGTCCTTGATGAATTTGCGCAGTATCTGCATCACAACAGGGCTAAAAGGGCATTTTTGATGCGGTGGTATTCTTGCTCGAAGTTCGGGGTCAGGATCCCCTTGCCGATGGTCTGCTCGATTTCTTCCGGGGTCCAGAAGCGCCCGCCGGCCAGCTCGTCCGGATCCGGCCGGATCTCGTACTCGCCCACGGCGGCGAAGACGCTCACGAGTTCCCGTTCGTCGTCAGACTCGAAAATATAGTTGCACAGGCCCTGGGGCAGGAAATCGTGCAGGCCGAGCTCCTCGGCGGATTCGCGGTAAAGCGCTTCGAGGATGTATTCTCCGTAGGAGACATGGCCGCCCACGGCGGTGTCCCAACGGAGCGGGAGCAGGTCCTTCCTGGCCCCGCGCTGCTGGAGGTAGATTTCGCCGCGGCGGTTGATGATGTGCAGATGGACCACCGGGTGCAGCGGCTTCTCGCCGCCGTGGTGGAAACTGGTACGGGGGGCCTGGGCGCGGACATAGCCGGATTCGTCCACGACAGGCAGCATCTCCGCCGCCTTGCCGCGCCGGGTGCCCCGCAGCAACGGAGCGGGGGAGGTGGGGTAGATCAGTTCAAGCACGGTCTCAATAATTGATGATGCGGAGTTCTTCCGGGGTGTAGAGCAGTTTGTCGGTGATGTCCGGCGCCAGGCGCGACAGGACCATGAAGGCGGCGAAAGCCGCGGCGGCGAGGCACAGCAGGACCAGCAGCGTCACCAGCCACCCGGACATCCCCTTGCGTTCCGGAGGGGCGGGGGTTTCGGAGGTTTCGGAGGTTTCGGAGGTTTCGGAGGGGTTCGGATTATCGGCGGAATCCGGGTTTGCGGCAGGATCCTGGTTTTCGGAGTTTTCCGCAACTTCCTGGTATTCAGTTTCTTCTGAATCTTCGGGTCTCTCAGAAGTCGCCCGAAGATCTGGAATCTCCTCATTCTCAGGGACTTC
>CAMHIP010000121.1 GCA_946185205.1 uncultured Bacteroidales bacterium
TTCCGCTTCGCTCACCCCCGACGGAGGCAGGTCGCCGTGGAGCGAAGTGTATGCTTCGAAATCCTCCAACACCCCGCGATAGATCTCGCAGGTCCGGGGCGAATAGCGCCGGACGGTCGAAAGATAGGTCAGGTAGCGGTCGATCATACCTCATGCAGCCCGAGCTCGGGAGCCCGCTGCCGCATGTACGCATCGGCCTCCTCGAAATTGTTGCCGATCACCCCGTCCAGGATGGCCTCCTTGACCATCTCCTTGAGCTGCCCGATCTGCGAACAGGGCGGAATGCCATAGACCCGCATCACATACTCCCCGTCGATCGGATTCTTGAAATTGCGGATGGCATCCTTCGCCTCCACCTCCACCAGCTTGCGCTTCACCAGCTCGAAATTGGCGCGGATCCGCGCCACCTTCGCCTCGTTCTTGGAAGTGATGTCGGCATTGCAGAGCGTCATCAGGTCGTCGATATCGTCGCCCGCATCGAAAAGCAGACGGCGCACGGCCGAGTCCGTGACCTCCTCATCCACCAGCGCGATGGGGCGCAGATGCAGCCGGACCAGCTTCTGGACATACTTCATCTCGTCCTGCGGCAGGCGCAGCCGGTCGAAAATCTTCGGCACCATCCGGGCGCCGATCACCTCGTGCCCGTGGAAGGTCCAGCCCTGCGAAGGTTCGTAGCGCTTGCTGGCCGGCTTGCCGATATCATGAAGCAACGCCGCCCATCGAAGCCAAAGCCCTTCGTGCTTTGGCTCCTCCGGAGTTTCCTTCACCCCCTGCACCCCCTCAAGGGGGATGGCCGGATAATCGCTGTCGCGATCCGGCTTTCTCGCGGGAGCCGCAGTAATTTGCGCCTGAACCACGTTCGTGAGGACGGCCAGCGAATGTGCGAAGTTGTCTTTGTGGCCGCGGCCATCGACCGTCTCCACGCCCTTGAGGGCGAGCAGTTCCGGCAGGACCTGCCCCAGCAGGCCGGCTTCGTCCAGCAGGCGGAACGCCATGGCGGGATGGTCCGTCAAGAGCATCTTGTTCAGCTCCTCGGCGATACGCTCGCAAGACAGGATTTTCAGCCGGTCGGCCATCCGGCGCATCGAAGCCATCGACTCGGGCACGATCGTGAAAGGATGCTCCGGGGTGGACAGGCGGGCGGCGAAACGCACCGCGCGCAGCATCCGGAGCGGGTCGTCGGAATAGGTCGTATCGGGATCGAGCGGCGTGCGGATAATGCCGTCGCTGAGGTCGCGGATACCGCCGAACGGATCCACCAGCGCACCGAAATCCTCCGCCTGCAGCGAAAAGGCCATCGCATTGATGGTGAAGTCCCTGCGCAGCTGGTCGTCCTCGAGGGTCCCGTTCTCCACGATGGGCTTTCGTGACTCGCGCCGGTAGGACTCCTTGCGCGCCCCGACGAACTCCACCTCGTCGCCGCGGAAATGCAGCATCGCCGTGCCGAAATTCTTGAAATACGACACATGCTGATGCGTCCGCTCCCCCACGGCCCGGGCGAAATCGATGCCGCTCCCCTCCACGACGATGTCGATGTCGGAGCGCGGGCAGCCGAGGAAACAGTCACGCACGAAGCCTCCGATCACGAAGGCACGCACCCCCCGCTCGGCAGCGATCTCACTGACGATGCGGAAAATCGGGCGGTCCAGAAATTGGGCGGTTATCGTGGGCATAACATCTCTTCATAGGAGGGAAGATGATCCATCGGGACGAAGGTCTCCCCTTCCAGCCTGTAAAGATACGTCATTTTTCCGTTTGTCACGAACAAAAAACGCACGCCCAGCACGGAATTGTAGCGCATCGCCTGCTCCAGCACCCGGGCGTCCAGCGCCACGTCGGGCCGCTTGCACTCCACGACGGCAAGCGGCGCGGCGGCGCGGTCATAGACCACGATGTCGGCCCGCCAGTTCTTGGCGCCGAAGCGGAAGCCCACCTCGCTCATCATCATGTGCTCCGGGACGCCGGACGCATCCCGGAGCTGCATGATAAACCACTGCCGCACCCGTTCCTCGGGTGTGGCAGCGACTTCTTTGCGACGGAGCGGATCCCAGATGAGTTCCATCTCCTATTTCTTGCAGCGCACTGCGGCTTCCTCGACGGGCAGGGCCTCCCGGTACTGCCGGATCCAGGCGTCGAACCCAGCCACGTCGGCGGGATCCGGCTGCACCTGTACGCCTTCGTTGCCGGCGAAGACCACCTGGTCCAGCCAGTCGGAGAGCGACAGGCGGCCGGGATTCTCGACGCAGAAGGCAGCCAGCAGGGCGATGCCCCAGGCGCCGCCCTCGCCCGCCGTCTCCATCACGGAGATCGGGGAATTCAGGGCCGCGGCCAGGAAACGCTGACCCACGCCCTTCGTTTTGAAGAGGCCGCCGTGCCCCGTGATCCGGTGCACCCTGACCTGCTCCTCGCCGAAGAGGATGTCATTGCCGATCTTGAGCACGCCGATCGAGGCATACAGATGCGCACGCATCAGGTTGGCCAGCGAGAAGCGGTCGGAGGCGCTGCGGACCAGCAGCGGACGTCCCTCGGCAAAGCCGGTGACCGGCTCTCCGGAGATGTAGTTGTAGGAGAGCAGCCCGCCGCAGTCGGCATCGCCCTGCAGGGCCACTTCGAACAGGCGCGTAAAGAGCTCGCCCTTGTCGGTCTCCTGCCCCATCAGGCGCTGGAACTCCGCGAAAACGTTCACCCAGGCGTTGATGTCGGACGTGCAGTTGTTGCAGTGCACCATCGCCACGGGCGCCCCTTCGGGCGTGGTGACGATATCGATCATCTCATACGGCTTGGAGAGGTCTTTCTCCAGCACGATCATCGAGAAGGAAGACGTGCCGGCGGAAACATTGCCCGTCTGCGGAGCGACGGCGTTGGTCGCCACCATGCCCGTGCCAGCGTCGCCTTCCGGCGGGCAGAGCAGGGCGCCGCTCTGCAGCGTCCCGGACGGATCCAGCAGCAGGGCGCCTTCCGGCGTCAGGCTGCCGGCGTCGGCGCCTGCAGGAAGGCACTTGGGCAGGATGTCCCGCAGTTTCCAGGGGAAATGCTTCGGGGCGATGAGGGTGTCGAAGGCCTTGACCATCCGGGCGTTGTAGTCCTTCGTGCGGGGATCGACCGGGATCATGCCGGAAGCGTCTCCGATGCCGAGGACCTTTTCGCCCGAGAGCTGCCAGTGGATGTAGCCGGCCAGCGTGGTCAGGAACGCGATCTGCGGGACATGCTCCTCCCCGTTCAGGATGGCCTGATAGAGGTGGGAGATGCTCCAGCGGAGCGGAATGTTGAACTGGAAGAGGTCGGACAGCGCCGCGGCGGCGGGACCGGTGTTGGTGTTGCGCCAGGTGCGGAACGGAACCAGGATCCGGCCGTCGGTGCCGAAGGGCATGTAGCCGTGCATCATCGCGCTGACGCCGATGCAGGAGAGGCGCTTGATCTCGCAGCCGTATTCCGCCTTCACGTTGGCGCGCAGGTCGGCATAGCTGGCCTGCAGGCCGGCGTGAATGGCTTCGATGCTGTAGGTCCAGAGGCCGTCCACAAGCTGGTTCTCCCACTCATGGCTGCCCTGGGCGAGCGGCTTGAAGTCCGGCCCGATGAGCACGGACTTGATGCGGGTAGAGCCCAGTTCGATGCCCAGGACGGCACCGCCGGATTCGATGAGTTGTCTTGCGTCCATACTACTGGAGGGCCTTGTTCAGCAGATAATAGACCTCGTTCATCCGCAGTTCGCGCTTGAACTGGTGGATGGTCGTGTTCTTGCCGATGTGCAGGAACTCGATGCCGGTGATCTCCGCGAAGTCGCCCCAGTACTCGGCCGTGATGTCATAGCTGAAAGCCGAGTGGTGCGTGCCGCCGGCGAGGATCCAGGCGCAGGCGCCGATCTCGAAGCTGGGACGCGGGACCCAGAGGGCCGAGGCCACGGGCAGCTTGGGCATGGGCTTGGGCTCGATGCAATCGACATCCTGGACGATGACGCGGAAGCGGTTGCCCAGGTCCACGACGGTCGCCTTGGCGCCGGGGCCGGTCTTGGAGGTGAACACCAGACGGGCGGTCGGCTGCTTGCGGATGCCGATGCCGAGGAAGTGCACCTCGAGCTTGGGCTTGTCGCTTGCGATCATCGGGCAGACCTCGAGCATGTGGCTCTGCAGGCAGGAAGACTGCTCGCCCGCGAAATTGAGCGTGTAGTCCTCCAGGAAGGAGCAGCCGCCGGGCAGGCCCTGGGACATGACCCAGAGGGTGCGCTGCAGGCAGGCGGTCTTCCAGTCGCCCTCGGCGCCGAAACCGTAGCCCTCGGCCATGAGGCGCTGGGTGGCCAGGCCGGGGATCTGGTCGAAGCCGACGAAATCCGGGGCGTCCACGTCGGCGTCGCCCAGGTCGTCGAAGTTGGTGGTGAAGGCCGTGGCACCCTCGTCCTTGAGGACGCGGCGGATGGTAAGTTCCGCGCGGGCGGCGTTGCGCACCTTCTCCCAATAGACCTCGGAACCTGTCTCGTCAATCTTGATGGTATAGAGCTTCTTGTACTCCTCCACCAGGGCGTCGGTCTCTTCCGGGGTGACCTTCTTCCAGTAGTCCATCAGGTTGGAAACCGGGTAATAATCCACATGGTAGCCGAGGCGCTGCTCGAACTCCAC
Organism: uncultured Bacteroidales bacterium; assembly: GCA_946185205.1. Lineage (GTDB taxonomy): Bacteria > Bacteroidota > Bacteroidia > Bacteroidales > UBA932 > Cryptobacteroides. Next base: position 4,614 of record CAMHIP010000121.1, read on the forward strand.
GCGGTCGCCGTCGGTGACGGCCACGTTGTTCATGTTCATGCCGAACATCAGGCAACGGACCTTGCGGGCGTCGGCCAGGGCGGCGCTCACGCGGGCCCAGATGGCGATGCGGCGCTGGGCTTCGGGATCCTTCCAGTAGCCGACCACGACCTTGCGCGGGACGCGCATGCGGGCGCAGATGTGCCCGAACTCGATGTCGCCGTGGGCGCTCTGGTTGAGGTTCATGAAGTCCATGTCAATATCGTTCCAGGGAATCTCGGCGTTGTACTGGGTGTGGAAATGCAACAGCGGCTTGCGCAGGTCCTGCAGGCCCTTGATCCACATCTTGGCCGGGGAGAAGGTGTGCATCCAGGTGATGACGCCCACGCACTTCGGATCATTGTTGGCGGCGTTCATCACGTCCTCGACCTCACGGCTGCTGTTGGCCGTACCCTTATAGACGATCTTGATGGGGAT
>CAMHIP010000122.1 GCA_946185205.1 uncultured Bacteroidales bacterium
CGGAGGATGATGCCGCCGGTGTCGATGTCCTTGTCGATCATGAAGGTCGTCACGCCGGACATCTTCTCGCCGTTGATGACGGCCCAGTTGATCGGGGCGGCGCCGCGGTACTGCGGCAGCAGGGCCGCATGGAGGTTGAAGGTGCCGAGCCGGGGCATCGACCAGACCTCTTCGGGCAGCATCCGGAAGGCCACCACGACGAACAGGTCGGCCTTCCAGGCCCGCAGGGCCGAGAGGAATTCCGGATCCTTGAGTTTCACGGGCTGCAGCACGGGGATCCCGTGCGCCACGGCGTACTGCTTGACGGCGCTCTCGTTCAACTTCAGGCCGCGGCCGGACGGCTTGTCGGCCACCGTGACCACGCCGACCACCTTGTAGCCGGCCTGCACGAGGGTGTCGAGCGGCTTCACGGCAAACTCGGGCGTGCCCATATAGACGATGCGCGTGGGACGAATCAGGCGCACGGCCTTGCTCGTGATCCGGCGCCACCAGGTTTTGAATTGATCCATATTGAAGAGTTCTGCGTCGCGCAGGGCCTTCCAGGTGAGGAAGCCGCCGATCGGCGCGATCACGGCGCAGGCGATGAACACGCCGACGGGCGTCTCCACGGCGCCGTCGCGCGCCAGCTTGCTGCCGGAAATGTTGAGTACGTAGTAGATGACGAAGAAGAGCACCGAGATGATGAGCCCCACGCCGAGGCCGCCGCGCTTGCTCTTGACCAGCGCGCCCATCGGGGCGCCGATGAAGAAGAGCAGGAAGCAGGCCAGGCCGGCGGCATACTTCTCGAGGAAGGAGAGGTCGGACTGCCGGAGGTTGAAGCTCTGGTCATAGGACTCGAAACGGAAGTTGTTGATCTCGCCGCTCAGCTTCATGGCGTTGTCGGCCGCCCGGATGCGCGCCTGCGCAGAGGCGTCGGGGCTCCCCCACTGCAGGTAGTCCGGCGCCGAGAAATCCTGCCGGTTCGCATTGCGCAGGGCCGTGTCCAGCTGCTTGTTCTGCTGGAAGGTCGGACTGCGCCGGATAACCTCGTAATGCCGGTTGTGCATCGAGTCGAGGTAGTGGCGCAGCGAGTCGCTCAGATGCCGCAGCTCGTCCATCTGCTTGGTCTTGATCGCATCGTCGAAGCGGGCGGAGTCGGACTTCTCGAAACTGTAGTTCTTGAGCGGGATCAGCAGCTCCTGCCGGGCGAAGTCGATGTGCTGCAGGACCAGGCTCGTGTCGTTGTAGCGGAGGGTGTTGTCCTCGCGGTAGGTCGATCCGTGATAGAGGGAGAAGGTCAGGTACTCCTTGCTTTTGGCCATCTTGATGATGGCCGAGTCCGCGATCGTCACGGAGATGTTGCCCTTGTGGGCCGTGTGGTCATAGACCTGCACGTCGTGGAGCATCTTGGTGTCCTTGTCCTGGCTGCCCACGCGAAGGATGTAGCCGTCGATGCCGTCGTAGAAGGTCCCGGGCGGGATCTTGATCTCGTCCTTGGTGCGGGCGATGTCGTCGCGCAGGGTGTAGATCTGGTTGTAGGCATGCGGCACGAGCCGCGAGCAGACCAGGAACGTGCCGCCGGCAATCAGCAGGGCGGCCACGGAGAGCGGGGCGATCACGCGCCCGAAGGAGATGCCGGCGGCCCGGATGGCCATCAGTTCGCCGCGCTCCGCGAGCTGCCCGATGGTCATCGTGGCGGCCAGCAGGGTGGCGAGCGGCAGGGCCAGGGGCAGCGCCAGGCTGCATACGCCCCAGAACAGGAACTCCATGATGGTGCGCAGGCCGAGGCCCTTGCCCACCAGCTCGTCGATGTAGAGCCAGAGCGTCTGCATCATCAGGATGAAGACCACGACGAAGAGGATCGCGACGAAGGGTCCGATGAACGACTTCAATATGAAGCGGTCGAGTTTCTTCATCCTGACGGGAAGGGATTAACGGCGCGTGGCGGTCTCTTTCAGCGCTTCCAGGGCCTGATCCAGCCCGTCGGCGTTCTTGCCGCCGGCCGTGGCGAGGCCGGGCTGTCCGCCGCCGCCGCCCTGGATGAACTTGGCGGCATCGCGGATGTCCTTGCCGGCGTTGCGGCCTGCGGCCACGAGGTCGTCGGAGTACATCAGGACCAGCTGCGGCTTGCCGTCATGGCTGTAGGCGCCCACGAGGGCCGTGCCCTTCAGCTCCTTCTGCAGGGTCAGCGCAGCGTTGCGGATCATGGCGGGATCGAAATCCTGCCCGGCCCGGGCGGCGACGATCAGCTTGATGCCGTTCACTTCCTCCGCCTTCTCCGTGAGGACGCGGGCGAAGTCGGCGGCCTTCTGGCGGGCGAATTCTTCCGCCTGCTTCTTGAAGGTGGCGTTGTCTTCGACCATCTTCTGGATGGCGCCCGTCAGGTCCGGGACATTGTTGAAGAAGGCGCGGGCCGTCTTGATCAGGCCCTGCATCGCCAGCACGAGATCTTCGGCCTGCGCGCCGGTCACGGCCTCGATGCGGCGGATGCCGGCCGCGATGGCCGACTCGCCGGTGATCTTGAAGAAGCCGATGTTGCCCGTGGCGGAGGTGTGGCAGCCGCCGCAGAGCTCCACGCTCGGACCGAAGCGGACCACGCGCACGCGGTCGCCGTACTTCTCGCCGAAGAGGGCCATCGCTCCCATCCCGCGGGCCTCGTCCATCGTGGCATCACGCTTCTCGTCCAGCGGGAAATTGCTGCGGATCAGCTCGTTGACACGCTTCTCCACGGCGACGAGCTGCTCGTCGGAGAGTTTCTCGAAATGGGAGAAGTCGAAGCGGAATCCCTGGTCGCCCACGAAGGAACCCTTCTGCTCCACGTGCGTGCCGAGGATCTCCCGGAGGGCCCGGTGCAGCAGGTGGGTGCAGCTGTGGTTATTGGCGATGCGCTGGCGGCGCTCCGCATCCACGGCCAGCCGGAAGGCGCCGCTGCCGTCCTGCGGCAGGCGCTCGGCGATATGGATGGTAAGGTTGTTCTCTTTGACGGTGTTGAGGATGCGGATCTGCTCGCCGCCCTCGGCCGTGATGACACCCGTGTCGCCGATCTCGCCGCCCATCTCGCCGTAGAACGGGGTGCGGTCGAAGACCAGCTGGAGCATTTCCTTGTTCTTCTGGACGACGGTGCGGCTCTTGAGGAGCAGCGCGCCCTCGACGCAGGTCGTATCGAAGCCGACGAACTCCACGTCCTCGCCCTCGTGATAGACCGTCCAGTCGCCGAAGGTGTTGGCGGTGGCGTTGCGGGCGCGGTCCTTCTGCTGCTTGAGTTCGGCCTGGAAGCCCTCCTGATCGACGGTGTAGCCGTTTTCGGCGGCGATCAGCTCCGTCAGGTCGATCGGGAAGCCGTAGGTGTCGTAGAGCTTGAAGGCGTCGGAGCCGGCGATGACCTTGCTGTCCTTGCTGCGCTCCATGCACTCGTCCATCAGGCGGATGCCGCGGTCGAGGGTGCGCAGGAAGGCCATTTCCTCCTCCCGGATGACGTTCTCGATGAACTTCTGCTGCTTCGCGATCTCGGGATAGGCCTCGCCCATGTCATCCACGAGCTGCTGCACGAGCCGGCAGAGGAAGGGCTCGGACAGACCGAGGAAGGTGTAGCCGTAGCGCACGGCGCGGCGCAGGATGCGGCGGATCACGTAGCCGGCCTTGACGTTGGACGGCAGCTGGCCGTCGGCGATGCTGAAGCTGATGGCGCGGATGTGGTCCGCGATCACGCGCATCGCCACGTCGGTCTTGTCGGACTCGCCGTATTTGTGGCCGGAGAGTTCGCCGATGCGGGCGAGCATGCCGGTGAAGACGTCGGTGTCATAGTTGCTGTTCTTGCCCTGGAGCACGGCGCAGAGGCGCTCGAAGCCCATGCCCGTGTCGATGTTGCGGGCGGGCAGCGGCTCCAGGTGGCCGTCGGCCATGCGCTGATACTGCATGAACACGAGGTTCCAGATCTCGATCACGTGCGGGTCGGACTGGTTGACCAGGTCCCGGCCGGGGATGCCGGATGCGGCCTTCTCCTCCGCCGTGCGGATGTCGATGTGGATCTCGGAGCAGGGGCCGCAGGGGCCCGTCTCGCCCATCTCCCAGAAATTGTCGTGCTTGTTGCCCAGCAGGATGTGGTCTTCGGGGAGGTATTTGCGCCAGGCCTGCTGCGCTTCGGTGTCGAGCGCGGTGCCGTCTTCCGCGGCGCCCTCGAACACGGTGGCATAGAGGAGGTTCTTGTCGATCTTATAGACCTCGGTCAGGAGCTCCCAGGCCCAGTCGATGGCCTCGGTCTTGAAGTAGTCGCCGAAGCTCCAGTTGCCGAGCATCTCGAACATCGTGTGGTGGTAGGTGTCGTGTCCGACTTCTTCCAGGTCGTTGTGCTTGCCGCTCACGCGCAGGCACTTCTGGGAGTCGGTGGCCCGGTTGTAGGGGGCCTTGGCATTGCCCAGGAAGATGTCCTTGAACTGGTTCATGCCCGCATTGGTGAACATCAGGGTCGGGTCGTTCTTGACCACCATCGGCGCGGACGGCACGACGGTATGGCCCTTCGATGCGAAAAAGTCGAGGAATTTCTGTCTGATTTCCTTGGAGGTCATATTTGTAGCTTTAATTGTTTGCTTTTCAAATCAACCTGCAAAAGTAGCAAAAAATCCCTGCTTATCCTATTTTCGATCACCTCGCCCGGATTTTCCGGGAAAAACGGGCGACCCCTCCCGAAATGGAGAGGGGTCGCCCGGAAAACCCGCCCGAAGCGGGCGAGGTGTCTGAGAAACTACAGGGTCTCGCGCTTCAGACTTTCGATGTATCTGTCGATGCGGCGCAGCTGGTCCGGGATGCGGATGTTCTGCGGGCAGTCCTTCTCGCACCGGCGGCAGGCGATGCAGTGGTCGGCCTGGCGGACCGTCGGGATGGCCTCATCGTAGGCCAGCAGGTACTTGCGGCGCATCCGCGCGTAGCCCTCCTGTTCCTTGCTCTCCACGTAGGTGCCGGCGGTGACGTTGTCGTTGTAGAACTTGAAGATGCCCGGGATGTTGATGCCGT
>CAMHIP010000123.1 GCA_946185205.1 uncultured Bacteroidales bacterium
AAGGCCAGACCAAGACCAAGCTCGGGTCCAACTACATGTGGGAGAAGCAGTTCCACGACGAATCCGGCGCGCTCAAGACCGACATCGGCCCCACCATCCGCTCCTACGTCAACGACTTCGTGTCCAAGAACCTGGACAACTATCTCCGCATGCACAAGGAGATCGTCCCCACGATCGAGGACAAGATCAAGGCCTCGCAGCAGGAGCGCGAAGAGATCAGCGGCATCCAGAAGAAGACCCGCGAGCGCAACAAGCGCACCAACGTCTATAACCCCAAACTCCGCGACTGCCGCTTCCACTTCAACGACAAGGTCACGGAGAAGACCCAGGAGAACATCGAGAACTCCTCCATCTTCATCACGGAGGGCGACTCCGCAAGCGGAACGATCACCAAGGCGCGCAACGCCAACTACCAGGCCGTCTTCTCGCTGCGCGGCAAGCCGCTCAACTGCTACAAGGAGGGTCGCAAGAAGTTTGCGGAGAACGAAGAACTGAACCTGCTGGTCTCCGCCCTCGGCATCGAGGACGACCTGGAGAACCTGCGCTACAACAACATCATCGTCGCCACGGATGCCGATGACGACGGCATGCACATCCGCATGCTGGTGCTGACCTTCTTCATGAAGTACTACCCCGACCTGATCCGCCGCGGACACGTGCACATCCTGCAGACGCCGCTCTTCCGCGTGCGCAACAAGAAGGAGAACCGCTACTGCTACTCCCCCGAGGAGAAGGAGAAGGCCATCTCCGCCCTCAAGACGGGCGTGGAGATCACGCGCTTCAAGGGTCTGGGCGAGATCAGTTCCGACGAGTTCGTGCACTTCATCGGCCCCGAGATGCGTCTCGACCTCGTGAAGCTGGCCGAGGAGGAGTCGATCGCCGACATCATGTCCTTCTATATGGGCGACAACACCCCCGAGCGCCAGAGGTTCATCCGCGCCAACCTCCGGTCAGAGGAAGAACTGGAAGACGTCAATATCTAACTGAACATCTTACCGTCGCCGTCGGCGTCGATCGTGTGCGCCAGCTTCTCGATATTGAGGCTGCGCGCGGAGGCGTCGACGATGTCCTTGTAGATGCCGCCGGCCCGATAGACCTCGTCGGGATGCCCGCTCTGCTCCACCCGCCCCTTCTGCAGGGCGTAGATGACGTCGCTGTCGATGATCTGCGAGATGGAGTGCGAAATCATGATCACGGTGCGGTCCTTCTTGATCGCATCGATGCTCGCCTTGATCTGCTCCGTGGCGATGGCGTCCAGCGACGCCGTGGGCTCGTCGAGGAAGATGATGGGCGGATTCTTGAGGAACATCCGGGCGATGGCGATGCGCTGCTGCTGTCCGCCGGACAGGTCGGAGGCCTTGTTTTTGAACCCCAGGGGCAGGGCCATGACCTGGTCGTAGATGTACGCCTTGCGCGCCGCTTCCTCCACCTCCTCGAAGGTGGCGTCCGGCTTGCCGTAGCGAATGTTCTCCTCGATCGTGCCGTCGAAGATGTGGTTCTTCTGCAGGACCAGGCCGATGTTGTCGCGCAGGTAGCGGGTGTCCCATTCGCGCAGGTCCACCCCGTCCAGCAGGATTTCGCCGCGCTGCGGCACATAGAACTTGTCCAGCAGGTTCACGATGGTACTCTTGCCGGCGCCCGACAGGCCGACCAGCGCCGTGATCCGCCCCGGCTCGATGGTCATGTCGATGCCGAAGAGGGCCTGGTTGCCGTTGGGATAGCTGAAATCCACGCCGCGCAGCTCGAACTTCCCGGCCACCTTGTCCGGGCGGTAGTCGCCGGAGGGCTCGACCTCGCCGTCGGAGTTCAGGATGCCGAAGAAGCCCTCCGCATAGATGAGCGCGTCGTTGACGTCGTCGAAGATGCGCTGCAGCTGCGTGATCGGCGCGATGACGTTGCTGAACAGCATCACGTGGTACATGATCTTTCCGATGGTCATCCCGGGATACTCCTTCAGCACGAGGAAGGCCGTCAGGATGATGACCAGCACGGTGCCGACCTGCCGCACGAAACTCTTGAGTCCGTTGTAGTAGAAGGCGACGCGGCGGGTCTTCATCTGGTTCTCCGTGACCCGGTTCTGGATGTCCAGCTGCTTGCCCGCCTCGATCTGCTCGCGGTTGAAGCTCTTGATCACGTTGATGGAGTCGATGATGTTCTTGATACCCTGGCTCTTGGTCTCGATATGCGAGCGCATCTCCCGGCGCCAGCCCTTGAGGCGGCGCGCCTGGCGGTAGGTGATCCAGAAATAGACCGGCACGATGCCCAGCGCCACGAGGCCCACATAGACATTGGCGGCGAACATCAGGATCAGCGCCAGCAGGGCGCTCGTGAACAGCGGCAGCAGGTCGATGAAGAAATTCTGCACCGTGCGCGACAGGCTGCTCACGCCCTGGTCGATACGGGCCTGGAGCTTTCCCGTGGCGTTTTCTTCCGTATTGAAATAGGCCATCCGGAAGGTCAGCACCTTCTCGATGACGCTCTGCGAGAGGTCGCGCGAGACGAAGATGCGCATCCGCTCGCCGTAGTAGCTCTGCGCGAAGGTGATCAGCACCGAGAGGAGCTCCTTGCCCAGCAGCACGGCGCTGATGATGGTCAGGATCCGGGCGGCCTGGGACCAAGTGAAGTCCGTGCCGATCAGGGCGTTGATCGCATCCACGGTGCGATCGAGCACGATGGCGTTGACCTGCGCCATCAGGGAGCCGATCAGGGTCAGTACAAGGGTGGCCAGCACCAGCCAGCGGTAGGGCCGTACAAAAGGCCGGATATTGCGGAAAAGCTTGATCAGATTCATAACCCGGCAAAAATACGAAAAAAAGCGTCCGGCCCCTGTCAAATGGCAAGGGAATTTTGTATTTTTGTGAAATATCTGCAACATGCGCCAGACTCTCCTCATCCTTGCCGCCGTGTTCCTCTGCGCCACAGGGGCTTCCGCGCAGATCGTCAACCGCCTCAAGGTCGATGATCCGACCTTCCAGCGCTATGCCTGGGGGCGGATGCAGCAATACAATCCCGACAACCTCGTCCTCGCGGACTCGCTCTACAACGCCGGCGTGGCCGGCGGCAATTTCAAGTACAAGTGCCTGGGGCTCTCGCTCGAATTCCCGGTCCGTTTCGCCCTCGGCGAATACGAGCGGATGGACGCCGCCGTGGCGGAGATCAAGCAGATGCTGGGAGAGCGCACGGACACGCGCGCCTTCTACTACCCCACCCTGCACGAATACTGCCAGTACCTGATCAGCATCGGACGCGCCTCCGACGCCATGCTCGAAGCGCGCGCGATGGAGCGCATCGCCGGCGAGGAGAAGAGCGCAGCCGGCCTGATGTATGCACACCGCATCGTGGGCCTGATCCAGAGCTATCGGACCAACGCCTGGCTCGCCATCCAGAACTTCACCCAGGCGGCGGACTGGTGCAAGCAGGCGCGCGCCGAGCAGGAACTGCCCAACCTCTACATCCTCATCGCCCAGGAATACATCAAGATGAAGGAGTTCGGCCCCGCCGAGGACTACTGCGTGCAGGCCGAGCACTACCAGGAATACTTCCCCTCCCTGCGCATCAAGACGCGCATGACGCGCGCCTACCTCTACAACGCACAGGAGGACTGGCAGGCCTTCTGGGACACCTACGACGCGTTGGTGGCCGATCCGCTCTACAAGATGCAGGCGGACAGCGACGCCCGCTACAGCATGGATGTGGCCTACCTGCAGTCCCGGGGCCTCTTCGAACAGGCCCTCGCCAAGGCCGACTCGCTCGGCACGGCACGCGACCGGCACGACCGCAAACACGCCATCTACGCCGCCCAGGGGGCTTTCCGGCCCGCCTACGGCGAGTTGAACGCGCTGATGGCCGAGAAGGACTCCATCTACATCCGGGTGCAGAACGAAGACCTCGCCATCCTGGACGCCGAAATGAACAACGCCCAGCTCCGCCAGGACGCCGAGCGGCTCAAGAACCAGAACCAGACGACCATCCTGCTCGGTTTCCTCGTCATGTTCGCCATCGCCTTCGTGGCCATCCTGATGCAGCAGTGGCAGCTCCGGGAGAACCTCGACGAGATGCGCCGCAAGAACAACGAAGCGCTCGCCGCCCGGCGCGCCTTCCAGAAAGCCATGGATGCCAAGGAATCAGAAAACGACTACCGCATCAAAATTCTCCAGAACCGAACCACCAACATGCTGACAGATTATGAAGATTTCCTCCGTTCTTAAAGGTCACCGCAACGAGCTGCTGGCCCTCGTGTTTTTCCTGGCCGGATCGACCCTGAGCATGCTGGGCCTGATACAGAAAGTGCCCCTGCTGCTGGGTATCCTGGGCGTCGTCATCCTGGCGTCCGGGCTCTTCTATTTCTGCATCCAGTACACCTCCGAGCACGTGTATAAGGAGTACTACAAAGACAGTTACGAGATCGAGCACGAGACCATCGAAGACGAGATCCGCAAGTCCATGCGCTACCACCGCTACCAGGAGGCCGTCCTGGCCCGCTACGAGAGCGCATGCCGCGACCTCGGCCTGGTCGATGAGCAGAAAGACTGGCTGCTCGACCTGCTGATGGCCGAAAAGAACAAGGTCGATGAAGAACTGAAGGCCCAAGGCGGAGGACACATCTGACGCCTTCGCGTCAGAGTGCCCTCCGGGACTTTGATTCATTGAGGGGAGAACCCCTCAAACTCCCCCGGTCGCTTCGCTCCGAAGCAAGCCAGGCAACATTTCTTTATTTCGATTTGGCTTCGACCAGCTGCATCTGCGTGACCACGCAGGAGAGCAGCTTTTCCATGATGATGGGCTTCATGATGAAGTCGTTGGCCCCCACGTTGAAACCCTTGATCACGTCCTCGTTGGAGTTGAGGGCGCTCAGGATCACAATCTGGATATCGGCGGTTT
>CAMHIP010000124.1 GCA_946185205.1 uncultured Bacteroidales bacterium
GAAGATCACCGTGATCCGCGAGACGCGTTCCGTCGCCATCGCCAAGTAATCCGCGCCGCTTATGTCCCGCTTTCTCCTGCTTGCCGCGCTGCTGTTGCAGCTGACGCCGCAGATCCACTGGAAGTCCGAGGTCAAGGAGTCTCCGGAGGGGCAGCAGATCGTCCTGACGGGCGATCTGGACGAGGGGATCGACCACGTGACCGGCACGGTCACGTATATGCCCTGCAAGGGCGATGCGTGCTACATGCCCGTCGATTGGGACTTTGAGGAATTCTTGCAGGCTGCTGACGCTGCCGGCGGAGGGCTGCTCGACCCGGGAAACGCCTCACTGCGTGAGGCCCCTCCCACCGCCTTCGGCGGCGGGCCCCTCCCTCTTACGGAGCCGAGGGTGGCTACGGTTTCCGGAGGCAGTCGCCGACTCCGCTGCGTTCCGGGAAATCCTCTCTGAGTATTTGTCTGTCCAGGCAATCCGTAATTATGAGGTATATCTGCTGGATGAGAAGGGGGAGAGTGCGAAGACGGTGTCGCTGCATCTGAGCGTGCTGAGCGGGTTCTGCAAGTTCCTGATGAAGCGGGGGCTGCTGGAGAGCAATCCGGTGCGGCTGGTGTCGCGGCCGAAGCAGGAGAAGCGCCTGCCGGTGTTCTACCGGGAGGATGTGATGCGGGAATACTTCGAAAAGACGAAAGGAGTGCTTGAATACGGGAAGTACGAGGACCAGCTGCAGCGGATGATCCTGGGGCTGCTTTATGGGACGGGACTGCGGCGCAGCGAACTGATTTCGCTGGACCGGAATGCCGTCGATTTCTCCCGTCGGGTGCTGCGCGTACGCGGAAAAGGAGACAAAATGCGAGAAATTCCGCTGACCGCTTCGCTTTGTGATGAAATTTTGCTATATTTACAATCGGTTGACTCTTTGAAATGCGCGGACAAGGCCCCGGAAGCCCCGCTCCTGCAGACGCCCCGCGGCGCCCGGCTATATCCGGTCTATGTGGACCGGGCGGTCAAGGCGGCCCTCGGGCAGGTCGGGAGCATCAGCGGCCGCAAGTCGCCCCACGTGCTGCGGCACACCCTGGCGACCGAGCTGCTGGACGGGGGCGCGGACCTCAATTCCATCAAGGAATTGCTGGGCCACAGCTCCCTGGCGGCGACCCAGGTCTATACGCACAATTCCATCGAGCGGCTGCAAAATGTGTATAAATCTGCCCATCCAAGGGCAAAAAACGATGGTAACCATGGAGATTAAACTCAAAGCCCTCAAGTTCGAAGCCGGCGAGCAGCTCGCCGCCTTCGTCGAGAAGAAAGTCTCCCGGCTGGCCCGCTTCTGCGAAGGCCTGACCGAGGAGGTGGAGGTGGCGCTCGAAGACCATCTCAAGCAAGGCAAGCTGGCCAAGATCCAGCTGCACATCCCGGGCGAGGAGCTCATCATCGAGCGGGAGGCCGACACCTTCGAGAACGCGGTCACGGAGGCCGTGGATGCGATGAAGGAGAAGCTCACCCGCGTCAAAGAAAAGAAATTCGAGAACTAAATCTTCTCACCACCCATGCGGGCCGCCCTTCGGGACGGCCCTTTTTGTTGATTTTTGAGGCAGAATTGTTGCTATTGCGCGAATTCTCCCTTATATTTGCGTGAATGTGATAATTTCTTACCTATGAAAGGATTGAAAACGATTGCTCTCTCTGCCGCGGCATGCCTTGCGGCAGTGTCCCTGACGGGATGTGATTTCATCGCCTCGATTCTGAGCGGCGAGGACGGCGAAGAGGTCGTCGAGAATCTGGCCGGCCTGGTCTCCGACGGCGTGTCCGGCCTGACCCGCCAGGATGCGGCGGTCAGCGGCAACACGATCACCTACGGCGCACACTCCTATACGGTGGTCGCCGACATCGACGTCAATACGCGGGAGTTCAAGCAGCCCACGGCGTCCGTGACCTTCACCAACTTCCCGGCGGACTACGCCGAGTTCCAGGCGGTCTATAACGGCCTGCTGGGCAAGAGCCGAGCCGGTACCGCCGCGATGATCCCGATGGCCATCGAGCTGTATGCCCGGAACGCTTCCGAAGGGGAGCGGGCCTTCGCCCTGCTGTGCAACGGCAGCGCCACCTCCGACGGCATCATCCGCATCCTCAAGACCAAGCTGGTCCCGTCGCAGTATGCGCCGGAGAATGATTCGTACATCCAGCGCTACATGGCCGCCGCCCTGCTCAAGGGCGCCGTCAACACCAACGCCTACACCCCGCAGGAGCCCTACACCGTGGAGATGACCATGTCGCCCAACGGCGTGAAGGACGCTCCGCTCACGGGCGGCGAGGTGGCCTACATGTACATCCTGGCCCACGGCTGGGATACCTTCCAGCGCGGCGTGGAGATCTTCCAGGCCTACGACGCGGAGTACTACAAGGTGTTCAACTGCCCGTCCTGCTACGTCCAGTGCAAGCCGATCCGGGGCACCTGGCCCGGTCTGAAATAGTCCTTTTATTAACGCTTAAATAATTGATTATGAGAAAATTTATCTTTTCCGCCATGGCCGCTGCCGCAGTGATTTCCCTCTCCGGCTGCGAAATCCTGAACGGCCTCAAGGGAGGCGGTTCCACCTACGTGGACAAATGGGCCAATCTGGTCAATGAGACGCGCTACGAGGCTTCTGTGAACGGAAACACCCTGACTTATGGCAACCATACCTATACCATCGTGAACGACATCGATGTCGAGACGGATGAGTTCAAGAAGGCGACCGCTTCCGTGACCTTCTCCAACATCCCGTCCGGCTACACGGAGTTCGAGGCGGTCTATAACGGCCTGCTGGGCAAGAGCATCGCCGGCACGGCCGCGATGATCCCGATGGCGATGGAGATTTACGCCCGCAACGCCACGACCGGCGAGAAGTGCTTCAACCTGCTGTGCAACAGCTCTTCGACGGTGGACGGCATCGTCCGCATTCTCAAGACCAAGATCGTGCCTTCGGAGTACGCTCCGGAGGATGACCAATACATCCAGCGCTATATGGCCGCCGCTCTGCTCAAGGGCGCCAGCAACACCAATGCCTACAGCCCGTCCAAGCCTTATACCGTGGAGCTGACCATGTCGCCCAACGGCGTGCAGGATGCTCCGCTCACGGGCGGCACGGTGACCTATCTCTATATTCTCGCTTCCGGCGGCTGGGATACCTTCCAGCGCGGCGTGGAGATCTTCCTGCCGTACAACGGCTCGCAGTACAAGGTCTTCAACTGCCCGTCCTGCTACACGCAGTGCAAGAACATCCAGGGTACCTGGGCCGGACTGGAATAATCATCGCAGAAGCAACAATATCCCCCGGGCAGGCTTTTTCCGTAAGGAGATTTTCCAGCCTGCCCGGGGGATATTGTTGCTTTGACTACAAATTCAGCAGTTTCGCTGTCAGCTCGACCAGCAGTTCTCCGTCGGAAACCACCGTGGCTCCATCCCCGCCCTTGCCCAGGTAGTCATACTCGCACAGCATCGAAATGGCTGCCATGGCCTTGCGCACCGGATAATTGCGCACGGCGGCGTCATATTCCTTATAGAAATAGGGATTCACCCCCGCCAGGGCGCGCGCCTTGTCATCCGGAGACGGATAGCCGCCGCGGGCGAGCAGGGCGCCGTACCTGAGGATCCTGCTGAAATGCGTGAAGAGGGCGCTGACGGCCATCGGCATGGCGAACTTGGCGCCGTTGCCCAGGTGCGATGCGATCTTGAGGGCCTGCGGAGCGTGCTTGTAGGAGAGCTCCCTGGTGAGCTCGAAGATGCTGAACTGCCGGGAGATGCCGACATTTTTCTCGATATCCGACACGCCCACGCGGGTGGCCCCTTCGGGCAGGGCCTTGGTCAGCTTGTCCGTCTCCACGACCAGGGTGGAGAGGTCCGTGCCCACGGATTCGCCCAGCAGGGCGGCGGCCTGCGGATCGATCTGCAGCCCGCGCGAAGCGTAGTAGGACTGGATCCAGCCCGGGATTTCGTAGTCCCGCAGGGCGGGGGAATCCACCACGACGCCGGTCTTCTGGGCGGCCTTGTAAAAGGATTTGCGCTTGTCGGCGGAGGCCTTGTGCATCAGGATCACGAGCACCGTGCTCTCCAGCGGTTCGGCGCAGTAGATGGCCAGTTCCTCCAGGCCCTTCATCTGCTGGGCTTCCTTGACCACGACCAGCTGCCGCTCGGCCATCATCGGGAAACGGCGCGCCGCCGTGATCACCTGCGCCGCCGTGACGTCGCTGCCGTAGCAGACGGTCTCGTTGAAGTCTTTTTCTTCTTCCGGGATGCAGTGCTGCAGGATCGCGTTGCAGACCAGCTCGGGATAGTAGGGCTCGTCGCCCATCAGCAGATAGACGGGGCTGAACCGGCCCTCCTGCACGTCTGACAGGATTTTCGCACATTGTGCGCCGATATTTACAGAACTCTTGGCCATATCCTCACAAAATTACGCAAAATTCTTCTTACATTTGTCTAATGCAACCACAAATCCTGTACAATATCATGAAGAAAACGATTTCCCTGCTGGCCGGCCTCTGCCTGCTGGCAACGGCATCCCTGTCCGCTCAGGATGCCACCGTCCGCGTCCACGATGCCGGTACGGGCGTCACCATCCCGGCCGAGATCTACGGCCAGTTCTCCGAGCACCTCGGACGCTGCATCTACGGCGGCCTCTGGGTGGGCAAGGACTCCTCCGTTCCCAACATCGAGGGCTACCGCAAGGATGTCTTCGAGGCGCTCAAGGCGCTCAAGGTGCCCGTGATGCGCTGGCCGGGCGGATGCTTCGCCGACGACTACCACTGGATGGACGGCATCGGCCCGCAGGAGAAGCGCG
>CAMHIP010000125.1 GCA_946185205.1 uncultured Bacteroidales bacterium
CCCCCATTGCCGTGACGCCACGCAGGACGTGGGCCGGACCGCGTCAGCGGGACGGACCAAATCCTGCAGGCTGCCCCCCATTGCCGTGACGCCACGCAGGACGTGGGCCGGACCGCGTCAGCGGGACGGCCCAAATCCTGCAGGCCAGCCCAAATCCTGCGTCATCATCCGCCCGCCTGCCGGCCGCCGTCTTCGAGGACGCGGACGACCCGCGCGGGAGCGCCGACTGCCAGACAATGGGCGGGGACGTCCTGCGTCACGACGGCACCGGCGCCGATGACGGCGCCTTCTCCCAGCGTGACACCGGGCAGGATGGTCACGTTGCCGCCGATCCAGACATCGTCGCAGATGGTCACGGGTTTTGCCCAGGCGAGATAATCCCGCCGCTCAGCGGCGGACAGGGGATGGCTGACCGTCGTGATGAGCGTGTGCGGCCCGATCATCACGTGGTTGCCGATCCGGACCTCCCGGATATCCAGGATGGTGAGGTTGTGGTTGCCGGTGAAGTCGCTCCCGATGTGGATGTTCTTTCCGCAGTCGCAGTTGAAGGTCTTGGCAATCCAGACCCGCTCCCCGACCGAGCCGAGCATCCGCTTCAACTGCTCATACTGCGCCGCATAGTCGGTCCCGTCGATACCGTTGAACCGCTCGCACGCCCGGATGGCCGCCGTCTTCCGCGCGACCATCTCCGGATCGCTGAAACGATAGGGCAGTCCCGCATTGCATTTCTCCAGTTCTGTCATTATTTCACAAACTGCTTCCCGTCCCACCGGTACTGGGGCATGTCGTCGTCGATGTGGCGATAGTCCCAGAAGCATTCCAGCCAGTTGGCTGCCTGCTCTTCCGTGTAGGGGTCGGCCGGGCGGAGTTCGACCGAGAGGGTCTGGGCTTCCACGTCGGGATGGTAGGCGAGAAAGTCTTCCGGGCGTAAGCGATAGACGGCTTGGAGCCCGGGGATGAGGTCCTTGTTGCCGGGATCCACCGCTTCCTCGTCGAAGACGTCGTCGAAAGCGGGAATCGGCAGGATGCCCTCCAGCTCCGTCGCTTTCCCGTCGCTGAAATCGTAGGCCTTGCTGATATAGGCGGTGGCTTCGCCTTCGGCGCCGCCGCACCAGGTCTCGATCACCAGCCACCCGCCGCCGGGGCGCGGGAAGCAGTCATACGTGGTCTGCTCGTAGTAACCTTCGATGTCGTCCGTGACCGTGGTGTAGCTGAGGGTGCAGCCTTCGGGGGCTTCCGTGGTGATCTCGGCTCCGTCCAGGGCGCAAATGGCCCTGTATGCCTCAAAGGCGACGCCCCGGCAATCCGCGGGGACGGGAACCCGGCGGAAGGTCGGGACGATCTCTTCCGCAGCCGGACTGTCGGCGTTTGCCGCCGGTTCTTGGGCGGACTGCCTGCCGCCATTCCCTCCACAGGCGGCGAGGCCGCACAGCAGCAGGAAAAGGAAAAGATGTTTGAAACGCATATTCCTGTTTTTGTTTGAAGATGATTACTCCGCCACGGGAATCTGGTCGGCGGAGCCTTCTTCCTGCGGGACTTCCTGCGGGATGAACTGTGCGTCCTTGAAGATCCAGCAGGAGCGGCTGATCTCTTCCGGCGTCTCGTGCTCTTCCATGACCTCGTCTATGTTGGACATGTCCTCGTTGAACAACGCCTCGTAGCTGCGGTCGTAGTAAGATTCTGTGAGGTAGATCGAGTAGGAGCCGTCCGTGAGCTTCTCGATAGACAGCGACGACCAGGCATTATAGCTGCCGGGAGCCATGTGCTCGTCATCGGCATTCCAGACGGTCGGGGCCTCCTCGCCGCGGCGCGGATTGCGGTAGGGATTCTCCCAGTCGCAGAAATGCCAGAAGAGCATCTCGTTCGCCTGCATCACGCGGAAGATGCCCCAGGCGAGCATGTCGTCCGGGCTCAGCGGGTCTTCCTCCATTTCCGGCGTCTCAACGAGATAGCCCAGCGCACTGTACTCAAGCGGAATCCAGCCGAAAAGGATCTTGGGCTGCTTCGGCATGTCGAGCGTCTGGCTCTTGCGGCTCTTGCCCTTGCCGTCGGTGCGGATCATCTTGCCTGTGAGGTAGTTGTAGGAGATGTCGTAGTCGGCCTCGCTCTTGTGCCGGTCCTCCTTGCCGCCGATCAGGCGGAAGTCGCCGCCCTCCCAGCGGAAGAGGAAGATGTCGGAACCTTCATCGGCGTCGCACTGGATGCGCACCACGCCCGCGTCGGTGACGGTGATGCCCGTCTTCTGGCCGTACATGCTGGTGTCGTAGGAGCGGAAGAGTTGGTAGCCCCCGTCCTTCTGGCCGAAATAGAAGGCGAAATTGTCGCCCGAATAGTAACCGTCCAGGGCGATGACGAGGTCCTTGACGCCGTCTTTGTTGAAGTCGCCCTGGGCCGAGATGACGGTCTCGTCGCTGCGGACCGCGTGCAGGTCGGCGACGGTCTTGCCCGTCGGCTCGAAATCCGGCTGGCCCCAGGCGGCCGGCGCGATGGCGAACAGCGTTGCAAGCAGGAAGAGTTTTTTCATGATGTGAATTGTTTAAATCCCCGGCAAGATACGAATTATTTCGGAATATCTGCCTGATTGACATTCTGTCATTGGCAGGCAATTTGCTTTGGTAGGGGACAAAAGACTATGCATGATGGCAGAAGATAAAGATAAAGTGCAGGAGCCGCAGGCAGAAACGCCTGAGCAGCAGGCTCCGAAAGCGGAAGAGAACAAGAAGAAACAGAAAAAGGAAGAACGCAAAGCCGACGAACTGCGCAAGCAGCTCGCCGAGTTGTCTGACAATTTGGCGAAAGAGAAAGAGAACGTCGCGAAGGAGAAGGAGAGCTACCTGCGCCTGATGGCGGAGTTCGAGACCTTCCGGCGCCGCAGCGCCGAAGACCGGCTCAACCTGATCGCCTCCGCGTCGGCCAAGACCATCGAGGGACTTCTCCCGGTGCTGGACGACTGCGAGCGCGCGATGGAGATGCTTTCCAAGTCGTCCGACGACGCGGCCAAAGAGGGCACGGCGCTGATTTACAACAAATTGATGGACTACCTCAAGACCCAGGGGCTCGCCCGGATCGAAGCGAAGGGCGAAGTGTTCGACACCGACTTCCATGAGGCGGTGACGCAGTTCCCGGCTCCGAGCGAAGAGCTCAAGGGCAAGGTGATTGACGTGGTCCAGACCGGCTACACGCTGGGCGGCAAGGTCCTGCGCTATGCCAAGGTCGTCGTGGGAGTATAAGGAAATGGCAGAAAAAAGAGATTACTACGAGGTCCTGGGGCTCCAGAAAGGAGCCTCGGCCGATGATATCAAGGGCGCCTACCGCAAGGCCGCCCTCAAATGGCATCCGGACCGCTGGGTCAGCGGCACGGACGCGGAGAAGAAGACCGCCGAGGAGAAGTTCAAGGAGGCCTCCGAGGCCTATTCCGTACTGAGCGACCCCGACAAGCGGGCGAAATACGACCAGTTCGGCTTCGCCGGCGTCGACGGCGCCGGACAGGACTGGAGTCAGGGCTTCGGCAACCTGAACGACATCCTCAACAACCTCTTCGGAGGCGCTTTCGGCGGCTTCGGGGGATTTGGCGGCTTCGAGGGCTTCGGCGGCTTCGGCGGCCAGCAGGGTACGCGCGTGCAGCGCGGCCGTGACATCCGCACCCGCGTCAAGGTGACCCTCGAGGAAATCCTGAACGGCTGCGAGAAGGAAGTCACCATCGAGCGCAACCGGCCCTGCCCGGAATGCGGCGGCCGCGGCACCCGGAACGCCTCCGACCTCAAGACCTGTCCGACCTGCAAAGGCGCGGGGCAGGTCCAGCATGTGACCAACACCCTCTTCGGCCGCGCCATGAGCACCTCCGTCTGTCCGCAGTGCGGCGGCACCGGCAAGGTGGTCTCCAACCCCTGCAGCCATTGCAAGGGCACCGGCCTCGTCCGGCAGAAGGAGACCGTCAAGGTCCGCATCCCGGCGGGCGTGGAGGACGGTATGCAGTTGACCCTGCGCGGCGAAGGCCATGCCGCGCCGCAGAACGGCGTCAACGGCGACCTGCTCGTGATCGTGGAGGAGCAGCCGCACGCCCAGCTCAAGCGCGACGGGCAGAACCTCTTCTATACGCGTGTGATCAGCGTCGCGGACGCGATGCTGGGCTGCGAGATCCAGGTCCCCGGCCTGGACGGGCCGCAGCGGCTCAAGCTGGACCCCGGGACGCAGTCCGGGACGATCCAGCGCCTGCGCGGCAAGGGCCTGCCTTCCGTCAACGGCTACGGCATGTCCCGCGGCGACCTCTACGTCAAGATCCTCGTCTGGATCCCGCGCAAACTGTCCCGCAGCGAGCGCGAGGCCGTCGAGAAGATGCGCGACTCGCTCCGCCCGGATCCCAACCGGGAGGACAAGGCGCTGTTTGAGAAGGAAAGTCAGTACTTCTGATCGTCATCCCGGGCTTGACCCGGGATCTCCTTCCTATTTGAAGAATTTGTCAATCTCCTGGATGGTCTCCGGGAGGGCGAAGATGGCGACGCGGTCATAGGGTTCTATGACGGTGTCGCCTACTGCGATAAAGGCCTCGCTGCCGCGGATCACGCCGCCGATGATGGCATTGGCCGGGAACTCGATATCCTTGATCGGCCCGCGCGTGATGGCGGAGCCCGGCGCCACGGTGTACTCGATCACCTCGGCGTTGGTGCCGGTCATGTAGCGCACGAAGCGCGCCTTGCCCGACAGGGTGAACTTGAAGATGCGCCCGGCGGTGATCAGCTTCTTGTTGATGACGTTGTCCACGCCCATCTCCTCGGCGATGTGGATGTACTCGA
>CAMHIP010000126.1 GCA_946185205.1 uncultured Bacteroidales bacterium
GGTTCTCCAGCATCTTCTTGGCGTAGATGTAGTTCTCCTTGGCCTCCAGGTCGGCGGGATCGCGCAGGAGGGCCTGCCGGAAGGCCTCCACGGCCGCCTGCCAGTCTTTCTGCTGCGCGGCGGCGTCGCCCGAGTTGAAGTGGTACTGCGCCGGCAGGTCCGGCTGCTCCCCCACGCTTTCCAGCGCCTTGGCCGCTCCGGCGAAGTCGTCCTGCCGGTAGAGCGCCGAGGCGAGGTTGTACTGCGCCGCCACGGACGCGGAATCCTTGAGCACCGCCTTGCGGTAGTCGATCTCCGCTTCCTTGAAGCGCTCCTTGCGGAACTTGCGGTTGCCCGCGCGTACGTCGTGCCGGTCGGCCTGGGCAAACCCGGGCAGACAGCTCAGCATCAACAGGATGGCAAGTATCTTAGCTCTCATCGAACAACCTCCTTTTGGCGCGGCGCTCGCCGAGAAGCATCTCCAGCACAAAGAAGAAGAGCGCCGCTGCGAAGAAATACATATACTGTTCGTCGTATTCCTCGAAGACCACGTTGTTGAAGCGCTCGTCTTCGAGTTTGCGGATCTCGTCGAGGATGGGATTGAGCCCGAACTCCTCGCCGCCGGCGTGCACATAGGCGCCGTTGCCTGCCGAGGCGACGCGCTTGAGCGTTTCCTCGTCGAGGCGGGTCACCACGATGTTGCCGTCCTTGTCTTTCATCAGGTCGCCGTCCTTGGGGATCGGCTGCCCCCGCAGCGACCCTACGCCGATCGTGTAGATGCGGATGCCGGTCTCCGCCACCTGCCGGGCGGCATCGACGGGATCGTCCTCGTGGTTCTCGCCGTCGGTGATCACGATGATGGCGCGGCTCTTCTCGCTCTGGGTGCTGAAGCTCTTGGCCGCCGTGAGGATGGCGTCGCCGATGGCGGTGCCCTGCACGGGTACGGACTGGGTGTCGATCGAGCCCAGGAACATCTTGGCGGACACGTAGTCCGTGGTGATGGGCAGCTGCACGAAGGAGCTACCGGCAAAGATGATCAGGCCGATGCGGTCGCCGTCCAGGCGGTCCACGATGCGGGAGATGGCGAGCTTGGCGCGCGACAGCCGGTCGGGGGAATAGTCCTGGGCCAGCATCGAATTGGACACGTCCAGGCAGATCATGATTTCGGCTCCCTTGGTCTCGCGCTCCACGAGCTTGGCGCCCAGCAGCGGCCGGGCGAGTCCGATGGAGAAACAGGCGAAGCCCAGGCAGAACAGCACGGTCCGCCACCAGCCCTTGGCGCCGGACCAGGAAGGCATCAGCGCCGAGACGAGCGCCTCGTCGCCGAAACGGCGGATCCGGGCGCGGCGGGCGCGGCGCAGCAGGGCGTAGCCGGCCAGGATGAGCGGCACGAGCAGCAACAGCCACAGGAAATGGGCACGGGCAAACATCAACATACTACGGCATCCTCCTCAGCAAAAGTCCGACAAGCAGTTCGAGCAGCAGGCAGATGAGCGCGGCCACGCCGAAGCGCCCGAACAGTTCCTTATAGACGGGGAAGCTGTCCACGGTCGTCCGGGCCTTCTCCATCTTGTTGATTTCCGAATAGATCTCTGCCAGCTTGGTGTTGTCCGTGGCGCGGAAATAGCGTCCGCCCGTGGTTTCGGAGATCCCCTTGAGCAGTTCTTCGTCGATCTCGACCTGCACCTGCTGCATCTCCACGCCCCAGGGAGTCATCACCGGGTAGGGGGCCATCCCGTTGGCGCCCACGCCGATCGTATAGACGCGTACGCCGTAGGTCTTGGCGATCTCGGCCGCCGTCTGCGGGGCCACCTCGCCGCTGTTGTTGACACCGTCCGTGAGCAGGATCACCACGCGGCTCGGCGCGTCGGAGTCCATCATGCGGGCCACCGCCGTGGCCAGGCCGTTGCCGATGGCGGTGCCGTCCTCGATGAGGTCGGTCTGCACCTCCTTCATCAGGTTGATCAGGGTGGCGCGGTCGGTCGTGAGCGGGCACTGCGTGTAGCTCTCGCCGGCGAAGACCACGATGCCCATGCGGTCGGTGGGCCGCTGGGCGATGAACTCGATGGCGATGTCCTTGGCCGCACTGATGCGGTCGGGCGTGAAGTCCCGCGCCAGCATGCTGGTCGAAACGTCCATCGCGAACATGATGTCGATGCCTTCGGTGTCACGCTTCTCCACCTCCGTCGTGGAGCGCGGACGCGCGAGCGCGACGATGATGAGGCAGAGCGCGGCGGTGCGCAGCACCATCGGCAGATGGCGCAGCACGGCCTTGAACGAGCGTCCGCCCTGCAGCCAGGGTGCGGCCGAAGGCACGCGCAGGTGGGGGCGGCGCTCCGCCAGCTCCCGGTAGAGATAGAGGCCGGCGAGCAGCAGCGGCAGGATCAGGAGCCACAGGAGGGCGGGATACTCAAAGTTCATCGCTGCTCTTCTGCTCCTCCTCAAGCACGGTCTGGTAGGTGGAAGTCACGAAGCGCACGGCCGTGGGCAGGGCCCGGGCGTTTTCCTCGTCGGAGGCGGTGTGCTTGGCGAACTTGACGAAATCGGCACATTCGAAGACGTCCTGCAGCTCCTGCCGCAGCTCCTCCGGCAGGTCCTTCTCCGCCCGCAGGGCGTCAAAGAGCTCGGCCGTGGTCATCTCCGGCGCATCCACGCCGAAGCGGTCTTCGATATAGGTCTTGAGGGCGTCGGTGATGCCCGAATAATAGGCTTTCTGCTTGTCCGGCGCCCAGAACTTGTCACCGCGCCACTTGTCCAGCTCGCGCAGCGCCACGATGTAGGCCGGGTCCTTGGGTGCGGCGGCCTCTCCGCCTGCGCGGCGCCGGTGCAGCTGCACCAGGCACACGGCGAGGATCACCAGCACGGCGAGCAGCCAGAAGGCGGCGATCCAGGGAAGCAGTTCCTTGAAAGTGAGCGGGTAGCGTATCTGCCCCTTGATGTCGTGGAGTACGAACGTGGCCGTATCCACGGGCATGGTCTTCACCTCCATCTCCAGCCCCGCGAAGCGGAGCGTGTCGCTGCCGCGCAGGACGGGAATGTCCGGAAGGTGGTAGGTGCCTTCTTCGAAGGGGGCGAGCACGATGCTGCCCCGGAGGTTGTAGAGGCGGGCTTTGCCGCCGCTCCGGCGGACGCGCAGGCGCGCCGTCGTGTCCAGCTGCCAGCCGCGTACGAGCGTGAGCGTGTCACCCGACATCGGGGAGAAATCGGGCAGCGCCACGGCCGTCCCTTCGGGCACGCTGTCCAGCTGGAATCCGTATTCGAGCTGGTCGGCGATGAGGATGGAGTCCCGCGGCTGGAGCTGCCTGAGGAAGGCCTGCCCCGCCGGAACGATGTCCAGCACCGCTGCCAGTATGAGGGTCAACAGTTTCATCTGCGGTGGAACAGGGCCATCAGGCCCTTGACATAGTCGTCGTCCGTGGCGATGTCCACGTGATCGACCTGGTATTTGTTGAACAGGCCCGTCTCCCGGGCCGAGAGGCCGGCGAACCAGTGCTCATAGGCGGCGCGGACCTTGCGGCTGTCCGTGTCGATCCAGGCGGCCGCGCCGGTCTCGCTGTCCTTGATGTGCACGAGGCCGACGGCGGGCAGCGACCGTTCGCGCGGGTCGTGGACCTTGATCACGCTGAGGTCGTGGCGGTTCACCGCCACCTTGAGCGCCTCCTCGTAGCGGGGGTTGCCTTCGGCGTCGGCGTCCAGCATATCGCTCAGCAGGAAGGCCGTGCACTTCTTCTTGATCGCATTGGTGAGGAACTTGAGCGCGGCGCCGATGTCCGTGCCGTCGGAAACGGGCTGGAGCTCGAGCATCTCGCGGATGATGTGCAGCAGGTGCGAGCGGCCCTTTCCGGGCGGAATGAATTTCTCGACGCGGTCAGAGAAGAACAGCGCGCCCACCTTGTCGTTGTTGAGGATGGCGCTGAACGAGAGCACGGCCGCGATTTCGGCGATGCGCTCGCGCTTGGTCTCCACGGCGGTGCCGAACAGGCCCGAGCGGCTCACATCGACCAGCAGCACCACGGTCAGCTCGCGCTCCTCTTCATAGACCTTGACGTACGGCGCCCGCAGGCGTGCGGTGACGTTCCAGTCCATGGCGCGCACGTCGTCCCCCCACTGGTACTCCCGCACCTCGCTGAAGGCCATACCCCGGCCCTTGAAGGCCGAATGGTACTCGCCGGCAAAGATCTGGTGGGAGAGCGCCTTGGTCTTGATCTCGATCTTCCTGACTTTCTTCAGGAGGTCGGTCGCGCGGGTATTACGGGACGATGACGGCATTGATGACCTGCTCGATGATCTCTTCCGGTGTCACGTTTTCGGCTTCGGCCTCATAGGTCAGGCCGATACGGTGCCGCAGCACCTCGGGGCACACGGCGCGCACGTCTTCGGGGATGACATAGCCGCGGCGCTTGATGAAGGCGTAGGCCTTGGCCGCCATGGACAGGCTGATGCTCGCACGCGGGGAACCGCCGAAGGAAATCAGGTCCTTCAGGTTCTTCAGCCCGTATTCTTCCGGGGTGCGGGTGGCATAGACGATGTCCACGATGTAGCGCTCGATCTTCTCGTCCATATAGACTTCGCGCACGACGCTGCGGGCCCGCACGATGTCTTCCGGACCCACGACGGGCGAGGCCTTGGGGAAGGAGCCGCTGTTGTTCATCCGGATGATGAGCTTCTCCTCGTCCTTCTTGGGATAGCCGACCACGACCTTGAGCATGAAACGGTCCACCTGGGCCTCCGGGAGGGGGTAGGTGCCTTCCTGCTCGATCGGGTTCTGCGT
>CAMHIP010000127.1 GCA_946185205.1 uncultured Bacteroidales bacterium
CGAACCTGATGACGGCGCACCCGGTCGAGGCCACGATCACCCACCAGGAGATCGCCCATTGCCTCGACAAGTCCATCGCCAAGATCGAGACCTCCATCCTGCATGTCCTGGAGAACACCCCGCCGGAGCTCTACGCCGACATCGTGGAGAACGGCATCTACCTGTCCGGCGGCGGCGCCCTGCTCCGCGGTCTGGCCAAACGTTTCCAGGAGAAAGTCAACATCCGTTTCCAGGTGACCGAAGACCCGCTCCACGCTGTTGCGCGCGGCACCTGCGACGCTCTCAAGCATACCGACCGCTACTCCTTCCTGATGCGTTAGGATGCCACGGGGTCTGAAGACGTCTTCATTTTTCTTAAGCGCGGCAACCTTCATCATCCTGGAGGTTGCTGCGCTTGCGATGCTGCACGCCAGTTCGACCCTGCAGAACATCTGGCTCAACCGGGCCGCGCACCGTACGATGGCCTTCCTGTGGAGCAGCGGCGAGACGGTGCGCAGCCAGTTCCAGCTGGACCGTCTCAACCAGGATCTCCAGGCGGAGAACGCCCGCCTGCAGGAGCGCCTGCGCGCCTACGAGCGGCATGACGTGGCGCAGGAGGAGCTGGAAAGGATGGCGGCGCGCGAGTCCGCCGAATACCGCTACACGCCGGCCACCGTGGTCAAGATGAGCCGCAACCGCACGCACAACTACATCATCCTCAACAAGGGTTCCGAAGACGGCATCCGCCCCCAGTCCGGCATCATTTCCGATCTGGGCGTCGTCGGGATCGTGGAAGCGGTGGACAAGCACTACTCCTACGGGCTGACGCTGATGAATCCCGGGATGAGCGTCGGCGCGCGTATCGGGCGCTCCGACATCGTGGCGCCGCTTTCCTGGGACGGACACGGCACCGGACGCGCCATCCTGCGCGACCTGCCGCCGCACCTGGCCGTCGAGCCCGGCGACACGATCCGGACGAGCGGCTATTCGACCCTCTTCCCTCCGGGCATCCCGATCGGCGTGACCGGCGGTTCCCACCTGGTGGACGGCTCTACGCGCCGGGTGGAGGTGCAGCTCTTCCAGGATTTCTCGGCGGTGCGCTACGTGACGGTGGTGGAGAACCTTGAGCGGACGGAAATCATGGCCCTGGAGGCCGTCGGGGAGGGCGTGCAATGAGGGGGACCGTGATCAAATACATCCTGCTGTTCCTGGCGCAGGCGGCCCTGTGGAATTATTTCAATTTCTCGCAGTACCTCCTGGTCGTCTTCCTGCCCGTGATGATCCTCTGCCTGCCGCTGGAGAAGGGGCCCGTCTATACGATGCTCGTGGCCTTCGCGACCGGCCTGGCGGCCGATTTCATCGTGACGGGGCAGCTCGGCATGACCTCCCTTGCGCTCGTCCCGGTGGGACTGATCCGCCGCGGGGTGATCAAGCTTGTCTTCGGCTCCGAACTGTTCGCGCGCGGCGAGGAGCTTTCTTTCCACCGGCAGGGCTGGCAGAAATTCGTGCCCTGCGTCCTCATCGTCACGGCCGTCTTCCTGCTCATCTACCTCTGGGTGGACGGCGCCGGCATGTATTCGTTCGGCTTCCGGGCCCTCAAGTTCGGCATCTCCCTGCTGGTGAGCTCCGCCGTGTCCGTGGGCCTTGCCTTCGTGTTGCTTGAAGATACCGGCGAGCGATGGAAATGAACCGCAAAAACAGGCTCCTGACCGGCCTGGCGGCGGTGGCCGTCGTGCTGCTGGCGAAGTTGTTCTACATCCAGATCCTCAATGACAAGTACAAGCGGGATGCGTCGAACAACTCGATGGTCTATAACTACATCTACCCGCCCCGCGGGGTTATCTACGACCGCAACGGCGAGATCCTGGTGGGCAACGAGGTCTGCTACGACATCTCCGTGACGCCGCGCGACGTGACGCCTTTCGATACGCTGGCGCTCGCGGACGCGCTGGGCATCGGGCCGGACTTCATCCGGGAGCGGATGGCCTATTACCGGCAGTACCGCACCCGCATCGGCTACCAGACCCTGTCCTTCCTCAAGCACATCCCGCAGGAGAACTACATCCGTTTCGCCGAGGAGGCGTACCGCTTCCCGGGCTTCAAGGCCGAGGTGCGCAGCGTCCGGCAGTATCCCTTCAACGCGGGCGGCAACCTGCTGGGCTACATTTCCGAGGTCGATGCCGACTACATCAAGAACCATCCCGGCTACCGCTCCGGCGACTACGTCGGCAAGACCGGCCTCGAAGCCGCCATGGAGGAGCAGCTCCGCGGCGTCAAGGGCTACCACATCTACCTGCGCGACTCCCGCAACCGGGTGCAGTCGCCCTACATGGACGGCGCCGAAGACAAGGAGGCCGAGCCCGGCAAGGATGTCGTCTCCACGATTGACGCACACCTGCAGCAGTACGGCCAGCGCCTCATGGAGGGCAAGGTGGGGTCGGTCGTCGCCATCGAGCCCTCCACCGGCGAGATCCTGGCGATGGTCTCCAGCCCCGGCATCGACGTGGATGTGCTGAGCGACATCGGCAAGCACTACGCCGAGATCGCCCGCAACCCGCGCAAGCCGATGTTCAACCGCACGGTGATGGCTTCCTACCCGCCCGGCTCCGTGTTCAAGCTGGTCAACGGCCTGATCGGCCTGCAGGAGGGCGTCCTGGTGCCTTCCAACAGCTATCCCTGCAACCACGGCTTCCCCTACGGCGGCAACCACCGGCTCGGCTGCCACGGGCACGCCTCGCCGCTGAACCTGCTGAGCGCCATCGCCACTTCGTGCAACGGCTACTTCTGCTACGTCCTCCGCAACATCCTGGACAACAAGAAATACAAGACCACGGCGGAAGCCCTCGACGCCTGGCGCGAATATGTCCTGAGCTTCGGCTTCGGCCGCAAGCTCGGCAGCGATTTCCCCTCCGAGCTGGGCGGCAACATCCCCACGTCCGCCTTCTACGACAAGGTCTATGGCAAGGGCCGCTGGCGCTTCCAGACCGTGATCTCCCTGTCCATCGGACAGGGCGAAATCGGCGCTACGCCGCTCCAGATCGCCAACCTGGCGGCCACGATGGCCAACCGGGGCTACTACTACATCCCGCATATCGTCAAGGATTCCCCGGGGGTCGAGATCGACCCCAAATACAAGGAGCGGCAATACACCCTGGTGGATACCGCCCATTTCCACACGGCCGTGCAGGGTATGTACATGGCCGTCAACGGCGGCGGTTCGGCGGGCGGCACCGCCTTCAGTGCCCGTATTCCGGGCCTGGACGTGTGCGGCAAGACCGGCACCGCCCAGAACCCGCACGGCAAGGACAATTCCGTGTTTATCTGTTTCGCGCCCAAGGACAATCCCAAGATCGCCGTGGCCGCGTATGTCGAGAACGCCGGCTTCGGCGCCACCTGGGCGCTGCCGGTGGCTTCGCTGATGCTGGAGAAATACCTCAAAGGGGAGATTTCTCCGGAACGGCAGTATCTTGAGGACCGCCTGATGACCACCCGATTCTTCTGAGTATGCTGAACGCCGACGGAATGCCCGGCTCCTTCGACCGGGGACTTGGAAAGACAGTCGATTGGCGGATCGTCATCTGCTATCTGCTGCTCGTGCTGATCGGCTGGGTCAACATCTACGCCTCCATCCACAGCACGGAGCCGGCCTCCATCTTTGACTGGAGCGCGCGCAGCGGCAAGCAGGCCATCTGGATCCTGACGGCCTTCGCGCTGGATATCCTCATTCTGTTCGTCATCAACCCCCGGATCTGGGAGGTCCTGTCGCCTTACGGCTATATCCTGGTCTTTTTCCTCCTGGTGCTGGTCATCTTTGTCAGCAAGGACGTGAAGGGCTCGCACTCCTGGTTCGAGCTGGGCCCGGTTAAATTCCAACCGGCTGAAATATCGAAGATTACGACATCCCTGCTGCTGGCGGTGATGATGAGCAAGCCGGGCTTCCGGCTGTCCAACCGCAAGCATTTCCTGACGGTGGCGGCCATCATCGGGCTGCCGATGCTGGCCATCCTGGGGGAGAGCGAGACGGGGTCGGCGCTCGTGTATGTGGGCTTCATCTTCGTGCTCTACCGCGAAGGGCTGTCGGGATGGTGGCTGTTCCTGTTGGGCATGGCGATCCTGCTCTTCATCCTGACCCTCGTCGCACCGGGCTGGGTGCCCGTCGCCGTGCTCTTTGCCGTCTGCGCCGGCTATTTCATCCAGGTGCTGCGCACCAGCCGGCGGGAGGAGCACGCCCGGCGCCGTCGCGCGCTGTACCGCACCCTGCTGGCCTTCGCTGCCGGCGTGATGGTGATTTTTGCCACGGATTTTGTCTTTGACAATGTCCTGCAGGACCACCAGCGCAAGCGTATCGAGGTCCTGCTGGGCCTCAAGGAAGACCCGGCCGGCGTGGGCTACAACGTGCGCCAGTCGATGATCGCCATCGGCTCGGGCGGCCTGTTCGGCAAAGGCTTCCTGCACGGGACGCAGACCACCTACGGCTTCGTGCCCGAGCAGAGCACCGACTTCATCTTCTGTACGGTGGGAGAGGAATGGGGTTTCGTGGGCTGCCTGATCGTCATCCTGCTCTATGTCTTCCTGATCTGGCGCATCATCGAGGATGCGGACCGGAGCCGGGAGGCGTTCACGCGCATCTACGGCTATTGCCTCGCGGCCTGCCTGTTCATGCACCTGTTCATCAACATCGGCATGACGATCGGCCTGATGCCGGTGATCGGCATCCCGCTGCCGC
>CAMHIP010000128.1 GCA_946185205.1 uncultured Bacteroidales bacterium
TGACTTCGCCGTCCGGCTGCTCGCAGAGCAGGTTGATGATGCTCTCGATGTTGCGCCCGTAGTGGAAGGCCTTGATGCGGGACCCCTTCATCGGGATGGGGACGGGATCCGTCGTGAAGGTCTCTTCCACGGGGCAGGGATAGGGGGCGTCCACGTCCAGGTCGTAGCCGGCGATCATATAGAGGTGGTCCCAGAGCTTGTGGTCGAAATTCTCCTGAGCGTGCACCTGCGGGTTCAGCAGTTCCATGACCTTCACCACGGCGCGCGCCTGTTCGCTGCGCTTGGCCTTGTCGGGGATGGCTTTCAGCTGTTCGACCATCCTGAGTACGTTACGTCCGTACTCGGGCATGGCGAGCTTCTCGCGGGAAGTATTGTAGTCCAGATTGTTGTGTTCGTTCAGATCCATACATTCAAATTTGCAGACAGACTACAAAGATAATCATTTTCGGGGAATATCCGTCATTTGGGCCCGGGCGGCGAATCCGTCCGACATCCAGGACCCGCCGGAGGTGATCAGATAGCCCTCCAGGTCCGGCCGGGACTCGATCAGGGCCACGGCCTGCGCCGGGCCCAGGACCATGCAGGCCGTGGCCAGGGCGTCCGCCTCGGCCGCGGTAGGCGCCACGACGGTGGCGCTGAGCAGGTCGTGCGTGACCGGGTAGCCGGTGCGGGGGTCGATCGTGTGCGCGTATTTCTTCCCGTCCTTGATGTAGAATTTGCGGTAGTTGCCGGAGGTGACGATGCCGCAGGCGCTTCCGTCCGACTGCCAGATGCTCTTGATGTCGGCGCCGGGCGTGTCGTTGCCGTCCACGGGATTGTCCACGCCGATGGTCCAGCCCCGGCCGGCGGGATTGACGCCTTCGCAGAAGATCTCGCCGATGTCAACCAGCATGTTGTGCACGCCCAGGCTGTGCAGGTAGTCCGCCACGACGTCGCAGGTATAGCCCTGCGCGATAGCGTTGAAATTCAGCACTTTCTCTTCCTTGCAGGCGGCCAGGGCGGCGCTGACGCGCTGCGGGTCGGGCAGGCTGTCCGAGGTGAAGCCGAACCCCCAGATGTCGAAGAGCGGGGCCGAAGCGACGTCAAACGCGCCGTCGGTCTGGCTGCGGTAGCGGTCCGACAGGGCGCGGATTTCGGTGAAGAAGCGGTCGGGGACGATCTCTTCGCCGGCATTGAAATGCGTCAGGAGCGAATTCTTGTTGTAGCCGGACAGGCTGAAGTCGATCGAGTCCAGCAGGGCGTCGATGTGCTGCTGGATTTCGGCCGCAGGGGTCCGGACGCCGCTCAGGTCCGCTTTGACGGTGTAGGTCCCGCCCTGGGCATAGCCCGAGAAGGTGGCGTAGGTCTCCCGGCTGCATCCGCTCAGGACAAAGCCGGCCAGGAGGATGGAAAAAAAGAGTCTCTGTTTCATCGCTTCGGCAAAGTATTTGCACAAAGTTAGCGGTTTTTCGCGCAATTTTGCGCATATTTGCAGATTGTATGCACAAAGAAAGTATGAAGTTGTACAAATGGCTCCTTCCTGCCGCGTTCGCGGCCGTCCTCGCGTTGTCCGCGGGTTGCAAGAAGGAAGAGTCCACGGAGTATAAATCCCTGACCGGCAGTCTGTCGGTGAGCATGCCGGAGTATGTGAATGCCGGCTTCACCAAGACGTTCATGATAGACACGCTGATGACCCTGTCCTGTCCGGACGGCGATCCGCTGGGCTATTATTTCACCAACCCGGACACCGGCAAGCGCGACACCCTCGTGACCGCGGACGGCAAGATCCGCGAGCACTACTACACGGTCACGGTCGCTGACAAGATGGCGACCCAGGCGGTGGCCCTGACGGCTTTCCTCCCGGAAGGCTCCTCCTATTCCGGAAGGTCGGCCTCGGCCCAGTTCACCATCGTCCGCCCCGGCTGGGACGAGCGGGGCTCGATCACGCACTTCAACCCCAGTTCCTACGGCTCCGAGGCGGATCCCCGCGACGGCAGGAAATACTACTACAACCGGGTCGGTGACCTGGTCTGGATGCGCCAGAACCTGGCCTGGGCCGGATCCGGCCGCGCTTTTGAGAACTGCGACGCCATGTCCGACATCTTCGGCCGCTACTACACCTGGCAGGAGGCGCAGACCGCCTGTCCGGACGGCTGGCGTCTTCCCACGGATGCGGAATGGGCGGCGCTGCAGGATGGCGCCGAGCCCGGCAAGAACATCGACGGCCTGGCCGGCCGGCTGATGGGCGACCTCTATTTCAACGGATCGAAGATGTGGGAATACTGGCGCGACGTCAAAATCTCCGACGAACTGGGCTTCTCCGTGATGCCGGTGGGCTATGCCATGTCGGAAGGCGATACCTTCGTCTTTGACGGCGTCTATGCCTACGCCGCCTTCTGGACTTCCGACGAGGCGGACGGACTGGGCGTGTGCCGCTACATCTACCAGGACAAGGACATTGTCTACCGCGGACGCCTCTCCAAGACGGATTTCGGCGCTTCCGTGCGCTGCGTCAAGCCGATAGACTAGCGATCGTCCCGAGAAACCGAAGCAGGACCTGGCCGATTCCGTCGGCCAGGTTTTTTATGCATGCGGGGCAGCCGGGCAGCAGGGAAGGGAGGGCGCAGACGAGGAAGGCCTCG
The DNA here is from genome assembly GCA_946185205.1 of uncultured Bacteroidales bacterium. Taxonomy (GTDB): domain Bacteria; phylum Bacteroidota; class Bacteroidia; order Bacteroidales; family UBA932; genus Cryptobacteroides. The sequence goes on from CAMHIP010000128.1 coordinate 2,622, forward strand.
GTCAGGGGCAGGGCGCCCAGGTTGGTCAGCAGGAAGAAACGCGGGAAGGTGCGGAAGCGGATCCATACGAGCGGTGCCGTGAAGAGCTGGCAGGAGAGCGTGAGCGCCATGCCGCTCCACAGGCGGCGCAGCGGGTCCGGCCGGGGTCCGGCGGGATACCAGGCCTCCAGGCGCGGGAAGACGAGCACGATCCCGAGCAGGGCGAGGTAGGAGAGCTGGAACCCGAGACTGCGGACGACGCCCGGGCTGCAGGCCAGCTGGAGGGTCAGGGCGGCGCAGAAAATGTTGACCGGACGGCGCCTGCGGCCGGGCAGCAGCCGGGACAGTTCGCCCAGCAGGATGAACAGGAAGGCCCGGACGAGCGAGGGCGGAGCGCCGGTCATCAGCAGGAAGAAGGCGGCGGCGCCGACCGACAGGATGCTGCGTGCGGCCGTGGCGGCGCGGCTCCGGCCCGTCCAGGCCAGCAGCCCCTGCAGGATGCCGTAGAGAATGCCCAGGTGCAGGCCCGACAGGGCCAGGATGTGGGCGGCGCCCGCGGCGCGGAAGGCCGCGACGGTCCCGCGGTCCAGCCCCTCCCGGTGCCCGGCCAGCAGGGCTTTCAGCAGGGCGGCCGTGTCGTCGTGGGCGAATTCCGCCGCGTCGATGGCGCGGAGCAGGGCCCGGAGGGCCCGTTCGGCAGGCGGCCAGGGCCCGTTCCGGACCGGGACGGACAGCGCGGCGGAGACCTGGCAGAGGACGCCGAGCGTCCAGAACAGGAACAGGAACGCTCCCGTGCGGTCCCCGGGCCGCGCGGCGGCCGCGAGCCACCCTGCCGCCGCCAGGCAGCACCCGGCGGCGGTCCAGAACAGCGCATCTCCCCCCGGCGGCCAGGCGGCCGCCATGATCACTCCTGCTGAAAACGGGATTGAAATCGCCACGATATCTTTCTCCACGACCATTTCAATCGGATTTTTGGCAAAATACGCATTATTTCGTAAATTTGCACGATTCTGAAACCAATAATTTACGATATGATCATCCTCGTTATCAACTGTGGCAGTTCTTCCGTGAAGTATCAGCTTCTCGACATGAAGAACGATGATGTATATGACCTGCTGGCCAAGGGCCTGGTCGAGAAAATCGGCCTGCCCGACGGCTGCCTCACCCACAAACCGACCGGCAAGGACCCCTACACGGTCACCCGGCCCATTCCCGACCACAAGGTCGGCATGAAGCTGGTCCTCGACGCCCTCGTGGATCCGGAGCACGGCGTGCTGTCCAGTTTCGATGACATCGAGGCGGTCGGCCACCGCATCGTGCAGGGTGCAGACTTCTTTTCCGGCAGTACGCTGGTCAACGACGACGTCCTGAAGAAGATCGAGATCTGCTGCGACTTCGCCCCGCTGCACAATCCCGCGCACCTGCTCGGCATCCATGCCATCTCGCATGTGCTTCCCGACGTGCCCCAGGTCGTGACCTTCGACACGGCCTTCCACCAGACGATGGAGCCGTACGCCTATATGTACGCCCTGCCGTATGAGTACTATGAGAAGTACCGCGTGCGCCGCTACGGCGCCCACGGCACCTCCCATCAGTATGTCTCCCAGCGCGGCGCCAAACTGGCCGGGATCGACCTCCAGCACTCCAAGATCATCACCTGCCACCTCGGCAACGGCAGCAGCGTGACCGCCATCAAGGACGGCAAGGTGGTGGACACCTCGATGGGCTTCACCCCGCTCGAGGGCATGATCATGGGCACCCGCTGCGGCAACATCGACGCCAACATCATCCCGTACATCATGAAGAAGGAGAACCTCACGCCGGACGAGATGACCACGGTGATGAACAAGAAGAGCGGCTTCCTGGGCCTGTCCGGCAAGAGCTCCGACCTGCGCGACATGGATGCCTTGGCCAAGGCCGGCGACCAGCGCGCCAAGATCGTGCTCAAGAAGCTCACCTACGACACCATCAAGAACGTCGGCGCCTACATCGCCGAGATGAACGGCGTCGACCTGATCGTCTTCACGGCCGGCATCGGCGAGAACAACCCGCGCCTGCGCCGCCACATCTGCGAGAACCT
>CAMHIP010000129.1 GCA_946185205.1 uncultured Bacteroidales bacterium
CCCCGGTCAAGATTGGCCTCGGCATGTTCGTGGCCGCGCTGGGCTACCTGATCATGATCATGGGTTCCGTGGGACAGCCGTCCCCGGCCGAGCTGCAGGGTACCGTGTCGCCGGATCCGGTCGTGCCGATGTACCTGATCAGCACCTATCTCGTGCTCACCTTCGCCGAACTGCTGCTCAGTCCGATGGGCATCTCCTTCGTGTCCAAGGTCGCTCCGCCCAAGCTCAAGGGCCTCATGATGGGCCTCTGGTTCGCCTCCACCGCCATCGGCAACTACCTCAGCTCCATCCCGGGCCTGTTGTGGATGAACGTCCCGCTGTGGGCCAACTGGGCCATCCTGATGGCACTCTGCGTCATCGCCGGCGCCATCATGTTTGCCATGCTCAAGCGCATCAACGCCGCCACGGCCGAATAGTTGCCCCGCGGCTGTACAACCCTGCTTTGACGCCCCTCCAGGGGGCTGTCCCCATAGGGAAGGTCCGGACTCCGGGCCTTCCCTTCTTCTTATCTTCGGGATCCTGGCGGGATTGGACGGGGAGGGGCCTGCGCACGTTGGCCCGTGCCGTCGGGATAGGAGGTGCTCGCTGCGTCCCTGAAAGACGGACGCAGCGAGCAAAAACCCAGGCAAAGTGCTCGCTATGTCCGGGAAAGAGGGACGCAGCGAGCGGGTGTGCGGGGGCGTTGCGGAGGGCGGAGCCGGAAATGGTTGCCAGGGGCAAAATGACCCTTCAGCGCCCCCGGCAACAGTAATTTCCGGTTGCCAGGGGCGGATAGGGGGTCTGGCGCCCCCGGGAAAGAGATTCGCCGATCAAGTCGGCGAATGACGAGGGGGGCAGGGCGGCGAATGCCGGAGCGGTCTGCAGGACGTATTGACGTTGTCAGGATTATTGAGTATATTTGCGTGATATGAGCAAGATCGGGACATGGCTGCTGAAGGGGCTGCTCCGCCTGTTGGGGCTGCTGCCCCTGCGCGTCCACTATGCGTTGGGGCGCTTCGTGGCCTGGCTGGCGGAGGACGTGGTGCATTACCGCCGCGACGTGGTGATGCACAACCTGACCAAGGCCTTTCCCGACCGGAACGTATGGGACCTGAAGCCGCTGCGCAAGGCGTTTTACCGGCATTTCGGCGAACTGGTCGCCGAGGCCGTGTGGTTCGGCGGATGCCGCAACCCGGAGCGCCTGCGCCGCCAGCGCATCGTGGAGGTGGAGAATCCGGAAGAAGCCGCGCGCCTGTGGGAGGCGTCTCCCAGCATGGTGGTCATGTACTCGCACTGCGGCAACTGGGAGCTCTACGGCGGCATCGCCTCCTACAACTACACCGGGCGTCCCTTCCCCTTCAACGAGCAGAACTTCTGCGTGGTCTACCGCGCGATGTCCAGCCGCACCTGGGACGCCGTCCTGCGGGACAACCGCTTCGCCCCGCTCCTGGACCGCAAGCATTTCGAGGGCTACCTCGAGAGCAAGGACCTCATCCGCTACGCCTTCAAGCACCGCGACGAGAAGAAGGTCTATAACATCAACACCGACCAGCGCCCCTATTTCCCCTCGCCCGCCAACCTGGACGTGGAGTTCCTGGGGCAGCGCGTGCAGACGATGACGGGCGCCGCGGCGCTCGCCCGCAAGTTCGGCATGTCGGTGGCCTACCTGCAGATGCGGCGCGAAGGCCGCGGCCACTACGTGATGCGCTACATCCCCATCTGCGAAGACGCCTCCGCGATGGACGTGCAGGACATCATGCAGCAGTACTACCGCCTCGTGGAGGCGGACATCCGGCAGCAGCCGGAGAACTATCTCTGGACCCATCAACGATTTGCAAGAATTTAACATTTAATACACACAGCTATGACCATCAAAGATCTGCAACCAGCAGTCGTCTGGAACAATTTCTACGGACTCACCCGCTGCCCGCGTCCTTCCAAGCACGAAGAGATCGTGCGCCAGCACCTGCTCGACTGGGCCAAGGAGCACCAGGTCGAGGCGTTCGCCGACGAGACCGGCAACGTGATCATGCGCGTACCCGCTACGCCGGGCTATGAGAACCGCAAGGGCGTGATCCTCCAGGGCCACATGGACATGGTCCCGCAGAAGACCGCCGATACCGTCCACGATTTCCTCAAGGACCCGATCGAGACCGTCATCGACGGCGAATGGGTCAAGGCCAAGGGCACCACGCTCGGCGCCGACAACGGCATGGGCGTCGCCCTCGCGATGGCCGTCGCCGAGGACAAGAGCGTCAAGCACGGCCCCATCGAGGTCCTCGTGACCTACGACGAGGAGACGGGCATGAGCGGCGCCGACGCCCTCAAACCGGGCCTCCTCAAGGGCGACATCCTCCTCAACCTCGACTCCGAGGACGAGAAGGAGCTCTGCATCGGCTGCGCCGGCGGCCTGGACGCCGTGGCGGACTTCAAGTACAAGTCCTTCCCCACCCCGCGCGGCTATGTCGGCTACAAGATCGAGCTCAAGGGCCTGTCCGGCGGCCATTCCGGCATGGACATCTCCCTGTACCGCGCCAACGCCAACAAGGTGATGGTCCGCGTCCTGATCCCCATGATCGAGAAATACGGCGCCAAGGTGGCCTCCTTCAACGGCGGCAGCCTGCGCAACGCCATCCCCTTCGAGGCCGACGCCGTCGTGGTCCTGCCGAAAGACAACGCCGTCAAGGCCGTGCGCTACGCCAACGAGCTCTTCAAGATCGCCGCAGAGCGCTACCACGAGAGCGATCCGGGCATGCAGTATGCCGTGTCCAAGTGCGCCAAGCCGGCCCGCTGCATCGAGGACGGCGTGATGCTCAACGCCTGCAAGGCCATCGCCGCGTGCCCGTCCAACGTCATCCGCATGAGCCAGACGATGGCCGGCCTGACCGAGACCTCCATCAACCTCGCCGTCGTGCGCACCCGGCGCGGACACCTCACGGTGGCCTCCCTGCTGCGCAGCGCCCTCAACACCTCCAAGCAGGACCTCGCCCTGCGCGTGAAGTACATCTTCGAGTTCGCCGGGGCCAAGATCAAGTTCTTCGGCGGCTATCCGGGCTGGACGCCCAAGCCGGACACGCCGATCAACAAGCTCATCAATGACCTGCATATCAAGATGTTCGGCGAGCCGATGAACGTCCTCGCGACCCACGGCGGCCTGGAGTGCGCGCTGCTCGGCGCCAAGTATCCCAACTGGGAGATGGTGTCCATCGGACCCACCATCCTCTATCCGCATTCTCCGGATGAGCGCTGCCACATCCCGTCCGTGCAGCGGACCTGGGACCTGCTGAAGGCCATCCTGGAGAACATTCCCGAGAAATAGGCATTGCCCAAGCTCTATATCATATCGGGCTGCAACGGATCCGGCAAGACCACGGCGTCATACACCCTCTTGCCGGATCTGCTGAATTGCAGGGAATTCGTGAACTCGGACGAGTTCGCGAAGAGTTTTTCGCCCTTCGACCCGGGCGCGGCCTCGGTCACGGCCAGCCGGTATATGCTGATGAAAATCAACTACCTGCTGGAGCGGCGCTCGGATTTTGCCGTGGAGACGACGCTCGCGACGCGTTCGCTGCTCAAGATCGTGCAGCAGGCGCAGTCGCTGGGCTATGAGGCCACGGTGCTGTATCTGTGGCTGAATTCGCCGGAAATGGCGATCCAGCGGGTGCACAGCCGGGTGGAGGCAGGCGGACACAATATCCCCGACGCCGTGGTGCGCCGCCGCTATGTGATGGGGCTGCAGTACCTGTTCGACACCTATATCCCGGTCGTGGACCGCTGGGTGCTGGCGGACAATTCGAAGCCGCCGTTCCAGGTCGTGGCCGAGGGGACGCGGGATATGCAGTATATCAAGGACAACGAGAAGTATCAACTGATTTGGAGCATTGCACATCCGGATGAGCAGTAGTTTTGAGCGTTTCGGCGTGACCGAAGAGCAGTTGCGCGCGCTCGTGGCCGAGGGGCTGCGGGACGGGGGCGACTGGTGTGACCTGTATTTTGAGGATACCTCCTATCATGATCTGCTGCTCCGCGACGGGGTGGTCGGATCGGGGGGCTATCATGTGGATTATGGATGCGGGATCCGCGTCCTGAAGGGCGAGAAGACGGGCTACGCCTATGCGGAGCGGACGGATTTCCCGTCGCTGAAAGCCGCCGCCCGGGCCGCCGGCGCGATTGCAGTTTCTTCTGGTTCTGGTTCAGCCATCGCCACTCCACTGCGCGGCAGCCAGCCTCCGGAAACGTCCGGCTGCGCCGGACCCCTCCCACAGCCTTCGGCTGCGGGCCCCTCCCTCTTACGAAGCCGAGGGTGGCTACGGTTTCCGGAGGCTGCTGCCGGCTCCGCTGCGCCGGCGATGGCCAATCTGTATCCCGAAATTGAACCCTGGGAAAACGCTGACATTGCGGGCTTCGTCCCCTTCCTGCAGCGCATCGAGGCGGGGATCCGCGCGCGGGACAGCCGGGTGCTGAAGGTCGTCGCGATCCTCTCGTACTCGGTCAGCGACATCCTGATGTACAACTCGCTGGGCGAAGCGACGTCCGACCACCGGCCGCTCGGAAGCATCTCTGTGCAGGTGATCTTCCGGCAGGGCGACCGGACGGAGAACAACACCGTCTCCAGGAGCCTTCGCATGGGCGCGGAGATGATCTCCGACGCGGTGCTCGAGGACCTGGTCAGCCGCGCCGTGG
>CAMHIP010000130.1 GCA_946185205.1 uncultured Bacteroidales bacterium
TCCCATTTCCAGCTTGGAAGGCTGGCATAATAGCCATTATACGAACCCCGCTTGGAGGGAAAAGTCGTCCGACTTCTTTCCGCTGTGGTGGGCAAGGATGGATTCGAACCACCGAAGGTGAAAACCAGCAGATTTACAGTCTGCCCCATTTGGCCACTCTGGTACTTGCCCAATATCTTTACATTGCTGATCGTGAGCCGATGGAGGGAATCGAACCCACGACCTTGAGATTACAAATCACACGCTCTAGCCAACTGAGCTACATCGGCAATGTATTATTTCAAAGCCCCTAGTTTTTGGGACTGCAAAGTTAGGAATATTTTCCTATTCTCCAAAAACTTTTTTCAAACTTTTTTCGATACCCTCCGGGTCGAGCCCGCAATCGGCATATTGCTCCGCCTGCCGGGCCTGCGGAATGACGCGGTCCGGGATGCCGATCCCCTCCAGCGTGGCCGTGCTCCGGGTCGCGGCCAGGAACTCGCTGACGGCGCCGTAGAGGCCTCCCGCGAGGCATCCGTCCTCGACGGTGATGATGTGGCGGTAGCGGGCGGCGACGGCGGAGAGGAGCGCGGTGTCCAGCGGCTTGAGGAAGCGCAGGTCATATACGCCCACGCGTCCTGGCCAGCGCTGCGCGGCGGTGAGGGCGCGGTTCACCACGGGGCCGAGGCCCAGGATGGCCACCTCGCTGCCTTCCAGCAGCGTCTCCCCGGTGCCGACCGGCAGCACCTGCCCTTCCGTCTCCCGCCAGGGCGTGCCCTCGCCCATCCCGCGCGGGTACCTTATTATAAAGGGGCCCGTGTCATGCTTCCAGGCGGTGTACATCAAGTGCTTGAGCAGGGTCTCGTCGCGCGGGGCGCTGATGATGACGTCCGGGATGCTGCGGTAGGCGGCCAGGTCGAAGGCGCCGTGGTGCGTCGCCCCGTCCTCGCCGACCAGTCCGGCACGGTCGAAGCAGAGCACGACCGGCAGGCGCTGCAGGGCGACGTCGTGGATGATCTGGTCATAGGCGCGCTGCGAGAAGGCCGAGTAGATGTTGCAGAAGGGTTTCATCCCGCCGGCGGCGAGGCCGGCGGAGAAAGTCACGGCGTGCTCCTCTTCGATGCCCACGTCGAAGAAGCGGTCCGGGTGGGCGGCCGCGAGGCGGCTCATTCCGCAGCCCTGCGCCATGGCCGGAGTCACGCCGACCACGCTCGGGTCGGCCTCCGCCAGTTCGCACAGGACCTCTCCGAACACGTCCTGGTAGCGGTCCCGGGTGTGCGGCGCATGGCGGCGTTCGCCGGTGGCCGGGTCGAAATGTCCGGGGGCGTGCCAGGTCACGGGGTCGGCTTCCGCCGGGGCGTAGCCCTTGCCCTTGACCGTGAAGCAGTGCAGCAGGCGCGGACCGCTGAGCCCGTGCAGCTTGCGGAGCGTCTCCACGACCTCCTCGATGTCGTTGCCGTCGATGGGGCCGAAGTACCGGAAGCCGAGCGACTCGAACAGCGCCCCGCCGGGCTTGCCCACGAACCACGACTTGAGGGCACGGACCCAGCGCTGGAGAAAACGCCGGAAGCGGTTGTCTCCCAGCAGGTTCCAGATCCTGGCCTTGACCTGGTTGTAGGAGCGGCTCGTCGTGATGTTGAGCAGGTAGCGGTGCACGGCACCGGTGTTGCCCTCGATGGACTGGTTGTTGTCGTTGAGGATCACCATGAGGTCGGCGCGGCTGGCTCCGGCGTTGTTGAGCCCTTCGAAAGCGAGGCCGCCCGTCATGGCGCCGTCGCCGATCAGGGCCACGACCTTGTCGTGCCGGCCCTGCAGGCGTGCCGCTTCGGCGAGTCCCAGCGCGGCCGAGACCGAGGTCGAGGAATGCCCCACGCCGAAGACGTCGTAGGGGCTTTCGCTCCGGTTGGGGAAGCCGCTGATGCCGTCTTTCGTGCGCATGGTGCGGAACGCTTCCCGCCGCCCGGTCAGGATCTTGTGGGCGTAGGCCTGGTGTCCGACGTCGAATACGAGTTTGTCGTCCGGGGCGTCATAGACATAGTGCATGCCCACGATGAGCTCCACGGCGCCCAGGCTGGAGGCCAGGTGACCGGGGTTGGTGGAACAGACTTCGATGATGTACTGCCGCAGTTCGGCGCACAGCGTACGCAGCTGCCCCATGCTGAGGCGCTTGATGTCGGCCGGGCTGTTGATCTGGTCGAGAAGTTCGTACATGCAGGTTTATTTCCGGATATTCGGCAGCTCCAGGCCGTAACCTTTCTGCTTGTCTTCCTTCTTGAGCAGGAGACTGAAGATGAAGGCCAGGACGCCGAAGCTGGAGAAGACGAGCATCGGGACGAAGTAGCCGCCCGTGGAGCCGCGCAGCGAGCCGATGAGCATCGGGACGAGGCAGAGACCGATGTTCTGCACCCAGAAGATGAGGCAGTAGGCGGACCCCAGGATCTTCTCGTCGATGATCTTCGGCACGCTCGGCCACAGGGCCGCCGGCACGAGCGAGAAGCTCACGCCGAGCACCACGATCAGCAGCACGGCCAGCCATTTGTAGGGCGCGACCGGCAGCAGGAAGGCGAAGCACAGGTGGCAGACGATCATGATGACCGAGCCCGCCATCAGCATCGTGGCGCCCTTGCCCTTGTGGTCCAGGAAGATGCCCAGCGCCGGGGTCAGGACCATGGCGAGGATGGGGAAGACGCTGAACAGGCGGGAGGCCGTGGCGGCGTCGATCTGCAGGGTCTCTTCGAGGAAGTTGGGCGCATAGCGCTGGAACGGGAAGATGGCGCTGTAGTACAGCACGCACAGCAGGGCCACGATCCAGAACATCTTGCTCTTGAAGATGGCGCCGAGGTCGCTCACGTGGAATTCGTCCTCCGGGGACTTCTCGTCCGTGGCGAGGCCGGCGGCCACCAGCTGGCGGTCGAACTTGCTGTCCATGAAGGCGAAGATGACGAAGTTCAGCAGGCCGATGCAGAGCAGGGCGCCGCAGAAGCCCATCGGGGCCACGATCGAGCCGCCGAATTTGGCGGAGATCAGCGGGGAGATCCACATCACGGCGAACACGCCCAGGCGGGCGATGGCCATCTCGAGGCCCATCGCGAGTGCCATCTCCTTGCCCTTGAACCACTTGGCGAGGATCTTGGAGACGTTGGTCCCTTCCATCTCGCAGCCGCAGCCGAAGATCATGAAGCCCAGCGAAGCCATCTTGGCGCTGGCGGGCATTTCGACCCACCAGGAGCCGAGCCACTGGGCCATCGCGGTGGTCTGGAACCAGTCGCTCACGCCGATGAACTTGATTCCGGCGCCGAGGACCATCAGGCCGGCCGACAGGATGCCGGAGAAGCGGACGCCGAGCTTGTCGAGGATGATGCCGGCGAGAATGAGGAAGCCGCAGACGTTGAGGATATACTCGGACGCGGCGTATTTGCCGAAGACGCCGCTGCTCCAGCCGAGGTTGGTCTCGACCAGGGACTTGAGCGGGGACATCACGTCCACGAACATGTAGGCGAAGAACATCATCAGCGCCACGAGGACCAGGACGGTCCAGCGTGCCACCGGATTGTCATTCATCAGTTTCTGAATCTTTTCTGCCATGGTTGTCAATCAATTGTGATAGATCCGGAAGGCCGCTTCGGCCGCCGTCGCTTCGCGACCCCTCCCACTTCCTTCGGAAGCGGGCCCCTCGAAGGGTTGGCAACCGGGGTCCCCGAAAATCCCTGGATTTTTGGGGTGGTCCAGCCGAGGGTGGCTACGGGCGCCGAAGCGGCCTTCCGGATCTTTCAGATACTAGAACGGGAGATCGTCGGTCGGTCCGTCTTCAACGGCCGGGGCCGGCTGTGCGGGCTGCTGGACCGGCTGGGCCTGTGCGGGCTGCTGGTAGGCAGGCTGCTGATAAGACGGCTGCTGGGGCTGCGCGGGTTGCTGGTAGCCGCCCTGCTGGTAACCCTCCTGGCGCTGATAGCCGCCACCCTGCTGGTAGCCGCCCTGGCGCTGGTAACCGCCGCCCTGCTGGTCGGGGTATCCGCCGCCGTCGCCGTCGCGGCGGCCGAGCAGCTGCAGCGTATCGACGTTGATCTCGGTGGTGTACTTCTCCTGTCCGTTGCGGTCCGTATATTTACGGGTGCGCAGGCGTCCTTCGATATAGAGCTGGGTCCCCTTGTGCACAAAACGCTCGCACACGTCGGCGGGCTGCCCCCAGGCGACGATGTTGTGCCATTCCGTGTTCTCGCGGGTCTCGCCGTTGCGGTCGCGGAACCGCTCGGAAGTGGCCAGGGTGAATGTTGCGACTTTCCGGCCTTGTCCGCCGGGGTTGTTTCCTTCGAGGTAACGTACTTCGGGGTCTCTTCCAACGTTACCGATCAGCATGACTTTGTTCAGTGACATAATAATAAAAATTTAGCCTCACAAGATAAGGATTTTTTCCCGGATTGCGTGTATCTTTGCGGAGCAAGTTGGACAAAAAAAGGCTAACCGCAAAATGTGGTTGGAATTCTTGAATTAGTGAAGAGAGAGATAAGG
>CAMHIP010000131.1 GCA_946185205.1 uncultured Bacteroidales bacterium
ACAGAATACAGCAACCTACTCCGGATCCCTGTACTTATTCCGGTGCTCGCGCGGAGCATCGTCACGCAGGCCGCCGACGACCAGGACGATTTCGCCCTTGGGCTCGACCGCGCGGAAATGCTCCAGCACCTCGGCGAGGGTGCCGCGGACGTGTTCTTCGTGCAGCTTGGAAATCTCGCGCGCCACGGAGCAGGGCCGGTCGGGCCCGAAAGCCTCCGCCAGCTGCTCCAGCGTCCGGACGAGCCGCCGCGGCGATTCGTAGAAGATCATCGTCCGGGGTTCGGAGGCGAGCGACGCGAGCAGCGTCTGCCGGCCCTTCTTCTGCGGAAGGAACCCTTCGAAACAGAAGCGGTCGCACGGCAGGCCGGACGACACGATCGCGGGGATGCAGGCGGTAGCGCCCGGCAGCGTCTGCACCGTGATCCCGGCTTCCGCGCAGGCGCGGGAAAGCAGGAAACCCGGATCGGAGATCCCCGGCGTGCCGGCGTCGCTGATCAGCGCCACGCAGGCCCCTGCGAGGATCCGGTCGCGGATCATCTCCACCGTCTGGTGCTCGTTGAACTTGTGGTGGGAGAGCAGCTGCCCGCCCCGGATGTCGAAATGCTGCAGCAGGACGGCGCTCGTGCGCGTGTCCTCCGCCAGGATCAAGTCGGCTTCTTTCAGCACCTTGACGGCCCTGAAGGTCATATCATCGAGGTTGCCGACGGGGGTCGGCACGATGTACAAAATTCCGGCTGCGCTCATCACCTTCCAGCATTAAATTATTATCTTTGTAGGACAGTAACCGCAAATTTACGTAATGTTTTCCGAGAATTACAAAAAAAACGGCTGCATCGAGGTGGTCTGCGGCTCCATGTTCTCCGGCAAGACCGAAGAACTCATCCGCCGTCTCAAGCGCGCCCAGTTCGCCAAACAGAAGATCGTCATCTTCAAGCCCACCGTTGACAACCGCTATTCCGACGTCGAGGTCGTCTCGCACGATTTCCATAAAATCACTTCCCACCCCATCTCCGACCCCACCGAGATGCTCAAGATCGACCCCGACGTACAGGTCGTGGGCATCGATGAAGCCCAGTTCTTCGACGAGCGTCTCGTCGATGTGTGCCAGCAGCTCGCCAACCGCGGCGTGCGGGTGATCGTGGCCGGACTGGACACCGACTTCCTGGGGCAGCCCTTCGGGCCGATGCCGCTGCTGATGGCCGTGGCGGAGGACGTGCAGAAGGTGCACGCCATCTGCGTGCGCTGCGGCGCGCTGGCCAACCATTCCCACCGCCTGAGCAAAAGCGAGGACCTGGTCCTGCTCGGCGAGAAGGACGTCTATGAGCCCCTCTGCCGCGACTGCTACAACGCCGCCCGGGCCCGGGAAGAGCAGGAAAAATGCTCGCCGCGCCTGTTTGAGGACCAATAGGCCATGGCTGCGGAGAGCCGGATCCTGAAGGACTACCGCTACTACCTGCGGATGGAACGGGGGCTGTCGCCCAACACGGTGGCGGCCTACGGACGCGACGTGGGGGAATTTCTCGCGGCAGCGGACCTGGCGCCGCGCGCGGTGCGCACGGAGGACATCGAGCGTTACCTCGCTACGCGGACGGAACTCTCCAAACGCAGCCAAGCACGGCTGCTCAGCGCCCTGCGTTCGTTCTTCGACTGGCTGATCCTGGAAGGCGAACGGAAAGACAACCCCTGCGACCGGATCGATGCGCCCAAACTCGGCCGCTACCTGCCGGAGGTGCTGTCGGTGGAGGAAGTGACCGCCATCCTCGAATCGGTGAACACGGCCACGGGCGACTGGCGGGCCCTGCGCGACCGCGCCATCCTCGAGATCCTCTACGGCTGCGGGCTGCGCGTCTCCGAGGCCTGCGGCCTGCTCATCTCGCACGTCTTCCTGAAAGAGGGCTTCGTGCGCGTGGTGGGCAAGGGCAACAAAGAGCGGCTCGTCCCCCTCGGGGAAATGGCCGCCGACGCCTTCGCTCGCTATCTGGAAGCCCGCCCGCAAGCCGCCGAACCGGCGCTGGACGACTTCGCTTTCTTAAACAAAAACGGCCGCCCGATGAGCCGGGTGGCCATTTTCAACCTCGTCAAGCAGCAGGCGCTCGTGGCGGGCGTCAACAAAGAAATCTCCCCGCACACCTTCCGCCATTCGTTTGCGACGCACCTCATCGAGAACGGCGCGGACCTGCGTGTGGTACAGGAAATGCTCGGGCACGAATCCATCCTCACGACCGAAATCTACACCCACATCGACACCGCCACCTGGCAGGCCGCCATCCTCTCGCACCACCCGCGGCGCTAGCCGCACCGCCTCCGGCGAAGACGCCCCCTACCCTTGGGACGGGGTCCCGAAACGCCGCCTGGCCTCTTCGTACGTGTCCAGCGAGCCGATATCGAAACGCCCGCCGCTCATCTTCCAGGCGTGCATAACCGTATGCTCCACCATATAGTGCGCCAGGTTGCCGGGAGCATCCTTGCCACAGCCGTTCTCCACCGAATGCCGGACCAGGTCCAGGTCCTTCTTCAGATAAATATAGAACGGAGGCACGGCCCAGTGCGTTTTGGGCACCTGCGGTTTCTCCTCCATCCCCAGCACCCGCCCATCGGCGTCCAGCTCGACCACCCCCGTACGCTGCAGCTTCTCGACGGACGGCTGCTCATGGCACATGATGCAGCTGGTCCCCTTGGCATAGGCGAAATCCACGAACTCCCGGAAAGAGAAAAACAGCAGATTGTCCGCTGCCACCACCAGCAGGTCATCGTCCAGCTTCAACTTCTCCATCGCAAAAAGCAGGTCGCACACCGCCCCCAGCCGGGTCTCGTTCGTCTCCGTCCCATCATCCACAATCGTAATCGGTTTACAGGCCGCTGCGCCGGCCGCCCACTCCTCGAAAATCTGAGCAAATTTATGATTGGTAATGATGATGTGCTCATCAATCTCCGGAATCGTATCGATATCATCCAGCATCCGCCCGAGGATGGTACTGTCGCCGATCTGCAGCAACGGCTTGGGGAAATTCCGGGTGAGCTCACCCAGACGGGTGGCGTAGCCTGCGGCTATAACGATATTTTTCATAATAGATTCTTCGCTTCGCTCAGAATGACAGAGGGTTAGACAAACCGTGCGCCGTCATCCGACTGGCAGAAATACACCTTGAAGGTATCCTTATACTGCGGGAAACGGCTCAGATATTTCTCCGTAATCTCCTTCTCAATGCGCTCCTTCTTCGCCGGATCCACCAGCGCGATGCAGGCCCCCTTGAAGCCGGCGCCGGAAAAGCGGCCGCCATAGACGCCGTCCGTGGTGAGCATGGCCTCGTAGATGGCGATCAGCTCCGGGCTGCCGCACTCGTAATTGTGGATGGAACTCTCGCAACTGGCCTTGGACAGACTGCCGAACCACTCCAGGTTCCCGGTCTCCCAGGCCGTAATCCCCTCCCGCACACGCCTGTGCTCGGAATAGAAATGCTCCGCCCGGCGGGCGAAACGCGGCGGCATCTTGTCCCGGTTGCGCTTGTACATGCTCTCCGGGACATCCCGCAGGAAGGTCTTGTCGTGCGTCCTCAGCGGCACATTCTCATACGCCTGCACGATCCAGGCGGCGGTCTTGCACTCCGTCACGCGGAGGTTGTAGTCGGAACTCATCAGCGAACGGGTGAGCCCGCTGAAGAAAATCCCCAGCTCAAAATCCGGCATGTTGTCGGCCCTGGGGATCAGCCGGTACTCATTGCTCTCGCAGTCCAGCATCAGGAGATGGTCCTTGCGGCCCAGCGCGATGCACGCCTGGTCCAGCAGGCCGTTGTTCAGGCCGATGTACTCCCGCTCCGCTTCCGAGGCGACCTTCATCACCTCGAACGGCTCCAGCAGGATGTCATTGGCCTTGGCGAAAGCCATCACATAGGCGATCAGCACCGCGGCGCTGGAGCTGAGACCGCCCACGGGCAGCGAGCCCTTGAGCCGGCCGCGGATGCCCCGCTGCAGCTTGAAACGCTTCTGGAGCGCGAACTTGGCTCCCCGGGCGTAATCCCCCCAGTTGCCCTGCTTCACCAGCGTGGGCGTGGCGATGTCGAACTCCACGTGGCCGGAAAAGGACTCGGAGTCCAGCAGCACCCGGCTGTCCTCCTGCACGTCAAACCAGAGATCGACCCCCTTGTTGATCGAAAACCCCGTCACCAGCCCGTGCTGATGGTCCACGTGCGCCCCGATCGGGCAGACCCGGTACGGAGAGAAAATATGATACTGGCAATTGTCCATCATTTCGTGTCTTACGCCACAAATTTACGAAAACTATCCGGAAAAGTGATATCTTTGCGGCGTATGAATCGACTGTGCACTGCCACCCAAAACTGAACACCTGATTGCCATCGAAAATTGAACACTTT
>CAMHIP010000132.1 GCA_946185205.1 uncultured Bacteroidales bacterium
TTCGGTACCATCATCCAGGAGAACATCAACTCCTCGATGTGGAACTACGGAGCGGCCCTGGCATTCATCATGCTCATCATCATCGGCATCTCCACGCTGTTCACCGATGAGCGCAAAGAAGCGGAGGGGGCGCTGATCTAGGACCATGAAGAAAGTACTCGCCAAGGCATACATCTATGTCCTGCTGATCCTGCTCTACGCGCCGCTGGTGTTCATCGCCATCTTCTCCTTCACGGAGAGCCGCGTGCTGGGCAACTGGACGGGCTTCTCCACGAAGCTCTACGCCAATCTCTTCTCCGGCAACATGCAGGGGAGCGGTTCGCTGCTCTCCGCCGTGGAGAACACGCTGCTGATCGCCCTGGTCTCCGCCACGGTCTCGATGCTGCTCGGCACCATCGCCGCCATCGGCATCCACAACCTCAGCGGACGCAAGAAGCAGGCCGTCAGCTTCCTGAACAACATTCCGATGATCAACCCGGACGTCATCACGGGCGTGTCGCTGTTCCTGCTGTTCGTGTTCCTGCATGTCAGCCAGGGCTACACCACCGTGATCCTGGCGCACGTCTCCTTCGGCACGCCCTACGTCGTGCTGAGCGTGCTGCCCCGGCTCCGGCAGATGAATCCCAACATCTATGAAGCGGCGCTCGACCTGGGCGCCACCCCTTCGCAGGCCCTCTGGAAGGTGCTCGTGCCCGAATTGCGGCCGGGCATGATTTCCGGTTTCATCCTGGCCTTCACGATGTCGCTGGACGACTTCGCCGTGACCTTCTTCACCCGCGGTACCATCGGCCTCGACACCCTCTCCACCTACATCTACACGGACGCCCGCAAAGGCGGCCTGACCCCGGAGCTGCGCCCGTTGATGACCCTGATCTTCCTGATCATCCTGATCCTGCTGGTCGTGATCAACCTCCGCCAGGCCAAAGCAAAAAAAGTTTAGTTAGTATGATACAGATGAAAAAATCCCTGTCCCTGCTGGCTGCCGCAGCCCTTCTGCTCTGCGGATGCGGCCAGAACCGCGACCAGATCCTCAAGGTCTATAACTGGTCCGACTATATCGACGAATCCGTCATTCCCGAATTCGAGCAGTGGTACGAAGAGCAGACCGGCGAAAAGGTCCGCGTGATCTACCAGACCTTCGACGTCAACGAGACCATGCTCTCCAAGATCGAGAAGGGACACGAAGACTACGATGTCGTCTGCCCGTCCGACTACATCATCGAGCGCATGCTCGCCCAGGACCTGCTGCTGCCCGTGTCCCGGGATTTCGGCTCCACGCCCAACTACATCGACGACAACCTCTCGCCCTATATCCGCAGCTGCTTCGACAAGATCGTCGGACACGGCAAGAATGCCAACGACTACGCCGTCGGCTACATGTGGGGCACCACCGGCATCATGTACAACACCAAGTACGTCACCGCGGAAGAGGCATCGTCCTGGGACATCCTCCGCAACCCCAAGTTCGCCGACAAGATCTTCATCAAGGATTCCGCGCGCGACGTCTTCTCGCAGATCATCCTGCTTCTGCGCCAGGACGACATCAAGAGCGGCAAGGTCACGATGGACGAGCTGATGCTCGACTCTTCCGACAAGGCCCTGGCCGATGTCGAGAACTACATGCAGCAGGTCAGGCCGCTCGTGGCCGGCTGGGAGGCCGATTTCGGCAAGGACCAGATGACCCAGGAGCGCGGCTGGATCAGTCTCAACTGGAGCGGTGACGGCGTGTGGGCCGCCGAGGAAGCGGCCGAGATGGGTGTCGATCTGCAGTTCTCCCTGCCCAAGGAGGGCTTCACCGTCTGGTTTGACGGCTGGGTGATCCCGAAATACGCGCAGAACACCAAAGCCGCCCGCTACTGGATCAACTTCATGAGCCGCCCGGACATTGTCATCCGCAATGTCGAGGAGACCGGTTATGTGTCCTGCAGCGGCGCCGCCGAGGTGATGGAAGCCTTCACCGACGAGGAATTCGAGCCGATCGACCTGAGCTACTTCTTCGGCGAAGGGGCGGAGGCCGTCTGCGCCAATCCGGTGCTCTATCCGGACCGCGCCGACATCGAGCGGAGCACCCAGGAGCACGACTGGGGCGACAGGACCCCGGAGCTGATCGCCATGTGGGGCCGCGTGAAAGGGGAGAACGCCAACGCCATGACGGGCATCGTCATCGGTGTGGTGCTGGCCGCCGCCCTGGCCTTCGCGATCTACAAGCGCCTCTCCGACCGGCGCCGGAAAACATCCAGACGCCGCAAATAAACGGCATAAAAAAACCGGGCCCCGAGGGGTCCGGTTTTTTCTTTACAGGAGCTTCTCCTTCAGGTGTTTGATCATGTCCCGGGTCATGGACTCCAGGTTGTAGGACGGCGACCAGCCCCATTCCTTGCGGGCGCAGACGTCGTCCATCTTGTTGGGCCAGGAGTCGGCGATGGCCTGGCGCACGGGATCCACCTCGTAGCGCATCTTGAAATTGGGATAGTGCTTGCGGATGGCTTCATAGACGCCCTCCGGGTCGAAACTCATCGAGGCGATGTTGAAGGCGTTGCGGTGCACGAGGTAGCGCGGGTCGGCTTCCATCAGCTTGATGGCCGCCTTGATGGCGTCGGGCATGTACATCATGTCCATGTAGGTGCCGTGGGCCAGCGGACAGACGAATTCCTCACCCTTGACGGCGGCGTAGTAGATCTCCACGGCATAGTCCGTGGTGCCGCCGCCCGGCAGGGTCTTGTACGAGATCAGGCCGGGGAAACGGACGGAGCGGGTATCGACGCCGTATTTGTGGAAATAATAGTCGCTCAGCAGCTCCGTCGCCACCTTCGTCACGCCGTACATGGACGTGGGCCGCTGGATGGTGTCCTGCGGGGTGTTGTCGCGGGGCGTGTCGGGGCCGAAGGAGCCGATGGACGAGGGGGTGAAGACGGCGCAGTGCTTCTCGCGCGCCACCTCCAGGATGTTGATCAGGCCGTTCATCTGGATGTCCCAGGCCTTGAGCGGCAGGCGCTCGGCCGTGGCGGAAAGCAGGGCGGCGAGGTTGTAGATGGTGTCAATGTCGTATTTATCGACGATGTCGGCGATCTGTTGCGCGTTGCAGACATTGGCCTGTTCGGCGGGACCGCTCTCGAGCAGATCGCCCGTAGGGGCGGAACCGGGAATGTAACCGGCCACGATCTTGCCATGGCGGTAGGTCTTGCGGAGAATCATCGTGAGTTCGGAGCCGATCTGGCCGGTGGAACCGATGACGAGAACATTTTTCATAAGTAATTACTCTGGTGCTATTAAATATGTGGCGCAAATTTATTAAATTTGTAGGAGAAAACGCTAACAAATCCACATAATTTATGTACGGAAAATTTCAATCTCATCTTCAGCAGGAGCTGAAAGCCATCGACGAGGCCGGGCTCTACAAACGCGAACGCACCATCTGCTCCCCGCAGGGAGCGGAGATCACCCTGGCCGACGGCAGCAAGGCCCTGAATTTCTGCGCCAACAACTACCTCGGCCTGTCCGACAACCCGCGCCTGATCGCCGCGGCCAAGAAAGCCATGGACGAGCGCGGCTTCGGCATGTCTTCGGTCCGCTTCATCTGCGGCTGCCAGGACCTGCACCGCGAACTGGAGAAGGCGATCTCCGCCTATTTCCATACGGACGACACCATCCTGTACGCGGCCTGTTTCGACGCCAACGGCGGCGTGTTCGAGCCGCTGCTCACGGCCGAGGACGCCATCATCTCCGATGCGCTCAACCACGCCTCCATCATCGACGGCGTGCGCCTCTGCAAGGCCGTCCGCTACCGTTATGCCAACGCCGACATGGCCGAGCTGGAAAAGTGCCTCCAGGAGGCGCAGGCGCAGCGTTTCCGCATCATCGTGACCGACGGCGTGTTCTCGATGGACGGCAACGTGGCTCCGATGGACAGGATCTGCGAGCTGGCGGAGAAGTACGACGCGCTGGTGATGGTGGACGAGAGCCACAGCGCCGGTGTCGTGGGAAAACGCGGTCGCGGCGTGGCCGAACTCTACGACCTTTACGGCCGCATCGACATCCACACCGGCACGCTGGGCAAGAGCTTCGGCGGCGCCGTGGGCGGCTTCACCACCGGCCGGCAGGAGATCATCGACATGCTCCGCCAGCGCAGCCGTCCGTACCTCTTCTCCAACTCGCTGCCGCCGATGATCTGCGCCGCAGGCATCGAGCTCTTCAAGATGCTGGACGAGAGCGACGA
>CAMHIP010000133.1 GCA_946185205.1 uncultured Bacteroidales bacterium
ACAGACTGCGTCTGCGGGCCCCTCCCTCTCACGAAGCCGAGGGTGGCTACGGTCTCCGGAGCCTGTTGCCGCTCCGACAGTGCAGGAGCGTTCTGCTGACGATGCCGTTGTAAAGAAGACTGAAGAGAAGGAACAGGACCAGCCGAAGCGCAGGGTGCCGAAGTCCGGGTCGTCGTTGTCCCTGAGCGCCCTGATGAGCGAGGAGGCGGCGGAGGCGGCGCCCGCGGCGGCGCAGGAGCAGCCGGCCGGGGAGGCCCTGCCGGAAGACAGCGTGCTGGCGGCCAAATGGAAGGATCTGGCCGGGCTGTACGCCGGTCAGCCGCGCCTCGCAAACGCCCTGGCCAACGCCAACCTGGGCTTCCGCGAGGAGGAGGGCCGCAAGGTCATTTCGTTCACGGTGACCAACGAGGCCCAGAAGAAATGGATCGAAGAGCGGATCCTGCGCGACCTGGAGGGCAAGTTCGCCAAGCTGACGGGCTGCGGCCGTCTGCGCCTGGAGCCGGCGGTGATCCCGGAGGAAGAGCAGGGCAAACGCATCTACATGCCCTCCGAGAAGGCGGAAGACCTGATGAGCAAGAACGAAGAAGTCCGCCAGCTCGTGGTGGACCTCGGATTGGATATCAAATAGCGTCACCGGATGAAACTGCATTGCGAAAACCTGGTCAAGAAATATGGCGTCCGCACGGTCGTCAAAGGCGTGTCGATGGAAGTCGAACAGGGGGAAATCGTCGGATTCCTCGGGCCCAACGGCGCCGGCAAGACCACCAGCTTCTATATGATCACGGGACAGATCGTCCCCAATGACGGCCGCGTCTTCCTGGATGACGAGGAGATCACCGGCCTGCCGATGTACCAGCGGGCCCAGAAGGGCATCGGCTACCTGCCGCAGGACGCATCCGTGTTCCGCAAGATGAGCGTCGAGGACAATATCGTGTCCGTGATGGAGATGCGCGGCGTCCCGCGCGAGGAGCGCGAACGGCGCCTGGAGTCGCTGATTGACGAATTCAACCTCTCCAAGGTGCGCAAATCGCTGGGTATCCAGCTCTCCGGCGGAGAGCGGCGGCGCTGTGAGATTGCCCGCGCCCTGGCGATCGACCCCAAATTCATCCTGCTGGACGAGCCCTTCGCCGGCGTGGATCCGATCGCCGTGGAGGACATCCAGTACATCATCGCCAAGCTGAAATACCGCAACATCGGCGTGATCATCACCGACCACAACGTCGGCGAGACCCTCGCCATCACCGACCGCGCCTACCTGCTCTACGAGGGCACCATCCTCCAGCAGGGCACGCCGGCCGCCCTGGCTGCGGACGAGGACGTCCGCACCAAGTATCTCGGTTCCGGGTTCGTCCTCAAGCGCTCCGTCTCCGTGGAGCGGGCCCGTGCCGAATTCGAGCGGCGGCAGGCTGCGGGGTATTCCAAGACCATCATCCATTAGTGTCCGGGACCTGCAGGATATCGCAAATTTTCCGTATATTTGTTGTCTATACTGAAACTGAACCACACGATTATGCGAATCCCTGACATTACCATAGCCATCGACGGCTATTCTTCGACCGGCAAGAGTACGCTGGCGCGTCTGATCGCGGACCATTTCGATTTCCTGTACCTGGACTCCGGCGCGATGTACCGCGGCGTGACCCTCTTTGCGCAGGAGAAGGGCCTGATCGCTGCCGACAACACCATCGATCCGGCCCTCGAGAAGGCGCTGGAGGGCCTGGACCTGCACTTTGCGCTGGGCACGGTCCTGTTCATGGGCGAACGCAACATCGGGAAAGAGATCCGCACGATGGAGGTCTCCGCACAGGTGAGCCCCATCGCCGCCGTGCCCTATGTCCGCGCCTGGGTCGATCAGCGGCTGCATGCGTTCTCCGCTGCAGGCCGCGTCGTGATGGACGGCCGGGACATCGGCACCACGGTCTTCCCGGACGCCGAGATCAAGATCTTCATGACCGCCCGTCCGGAGGTGCGCGCACAGCGCCGCTTCGACGAGATGGTCTCCAAGGGCGAGCATCCCGTCTTCGAGGAGGTGATGAAGAACCTCCTGGAGCGCGACTACATCGACTCGCACCGCGAGACCTCCCCGCTGCGCCGCGCGTCCGATGCCTTCGTGCTGAACAATTCCGATATGGGCCTCACCGAGGAGATTGCCTGGGCGGAGGGCCTCATCCGGGGTAAATTCGGGCTGCTGGAGGCGCCGGAGGAGATCCCGGGTCAAGCCCGGGATGACGGCAAGGATGCCGGGAATGACGGCAAGGAAACTGCAGGAAAGAACGGACAGGCATGATGCGGGTGGAGATCGATCCCCATTCGGGGTTCTGCGGCGGCGTGATCCGCGCCATCGGCACGGCGGAGCAGCATCTCGGCAAGGGTGGCCGACTGTATTCGCTGGGCGCCATCGTCCACAATGAAGAAGAACTCTCGCGGCTGGAGGCCCGCGGACTGGTGACCATCGACACGGAGGACCTGCGGGAAATGCGGGACGGTGTAGATGGGGAGCCGTTGCTGATCCGTGCGCACGGTGAGCCGCCGCAGGTCTATGCGCGGGCCCGGGAGCTGGGTTTCCGGGTGATCGACTGCACCTGCCCGGTGGTGCTGGCCCTGCAGCGGGAAATCCGCGAAGCGCACCGGCGGATGGCTCCGGTCGAAGGCCAGATCGTGCTCTTCGGCAAGATCGGCCACCCCGAGGTTCTGGGCCTGGTAGGACAGGCGGAAGGGGACGTGACCGTGGTGGAGAATGTCGATCAGCTCCGCGACCGGATTGCCGACGGGACGCTCCGGACCTACCGCGACATCGAGCTTTTCTCCCAGACGACCATGAGTCCGAGCGGATATATGCAGATCCAGCAGTACCTGGGCGCCCGGATGGCCGGGGCCGAATTGACGGTCCATGCCTCCATCTGCCGGCAGGTCGCTTCGCGTCACCGGGAGCTCTCCGAGTTCGCCCGCGCCCACGACGTGGTCGTGTTCGTGTCGGGCCGCGACAGCTCCAACGGCAAGGTCCTGTGCGAACTCTGCCGAGGCGCCAACATCCGCACCTGGCACATCGGCAGCGCCGCCCAGCTGCGGCCGGAATGGTTCGGCCCGGACGACCGCGTGGGCGTGTGCGGGGCCACCTCCACCCCCAAGTGGCTGCTGGAAGAAGTGGCCGGTGCCATCAAAAATTTGCATTAATTGAGGCAATTCCGTAAATTTGCCCGGATATACGCATAATCAAACTAATCAAGAGATACATTTTATGGCAACAACAGCTGATTTCAAGAACGGCCTTTTCCTCAAGTACAACGGCAAACCGTGCCAGATCGTCTGGTTCCAGCACGTCAAGCCGGGCAAGGGCCCCGCTTTCGTGAAGACCAAGCTCCGCAACCTGGAGAACGGCAACATCCTGGAGAACACCTTCACCGCCGGCATGAAGATCGAGACGATCGATGTCGAGCGCCGGCCTTACCAGTTCCTCTATGCCGAGGAGGACGGTTTCAACTTCATGCACGAAGAGACCTACGAGCAGATCCTGCTCCCGAAGGACGTCGTCGAGAACGCCGACCTGATGAAGGAAGGACAGCATGTCGAGATGATGTTCGTCGTGGGTGAGGAGCGGTGCCTGACCTGCGAGCTACCGACCTATGTGACCCTCGAAGTCACGTATTCCGAGCCCGCCGTCAAGGGCAACACCGCCTCCACTTCCGCCCTCAAGGAGGTCACCCTCGAGACGGGCGCCAAGGTGATGGTCCCGCTCTTCATCGAGACCGGTGAAAAGATCAACGTCAACACGGCGGACCGCTCCTACGGCGGACGCGCGTAAGCGGCAGATCCTGATACAAAGGAGGCCCGGATGCATCCGGGCCTCTTCGTTTATGCCTGACGGGGTCAGCGCTGCTGCTCGATCTTGAGCTGCTGGATCTTGTAGGTCTTGCCCTTGTTGGAGACGAAGATGGTGACGATGTAGGTCTCGCCGCCGGCGTTGAGGGTACCGAGGGCGTATTTCATATTGTCGCGCCCGGCGGTGTGGTTGACCTCGAACGAACGGGGCGTGTGGCTCTCGAAGAAGGTCTTGACGATCTGGCGCGCCTGCGCCTTGCTGGCGCTGCTGCCCTGGGAGGTCACGGCGATCTCCAGGTTGTCGTCGAACCAGGCGGAAAGGTTGTCGGCA
>CAMHIP010000134.1 GCA_946185205.1 uncultured Bacteroidales bacterium
ACCGCGAGCAGGGCACGGCCATCGTGATGGTCACGCACAACCGCAGCATCTGCACCCGCTATCCGGGCCGCATTTTCGAGACGCGCGACGAAGCCTGCCGGGAGATCACGCTATGACGCTGAAACAACGCTACGACGCCGTTCTCGGCTATTTCCGGGACAACGTCCCCGTCGCGGAATCGGAACTGCACTTCGACTCCCCCTACCAGCTGCTGGTCGCCACGATGCTCTCCGCGCAGTGCACGGACAAGCGGGTCAACCTGACCACGCCCGCCCTTTTCTCCGCCTACCCCACCCCGGAAGCCCTGGCGGCGGCCTCCGAAGAGGATGTGCTGGCGCTCATCCGTTCCATCTCCTACCCCAACAGCAAGGCCCGTCACCTGGTCGGCATGGCGCAAAAGCTCCTGTCCGACTTCGGCGGACAGGTCCCTTCCGAGGTCGATGCCCTGATGACCCTGCCGGGCGTAGGCCGCAAGACGGCCAATGTGGTCGCCTCCATCACCTGGGGAGAGCCGGTCATCGCCGTCGATACGCACGTCTTCCGCGTGTCGCGGCGCCTGGGACTCTCCCGGGGCACGACGCCCCGCGCGGTCGAACTCGATCTCGAGCGGCATGTCCCGGCAGACCTGCGTCCCATCGCCCACCACTGGCTGATCCTGCACGGGCGCTACGTCTGCACCGCGCTCAAGCCCCACTGCAGCGACTGTCCCCTCACCGCCTGGTGCCGGGATTTCGCGGAGCGTGGCAAGTAAATCGTTGATTCTTACCGTAATATAAAACCTGGGGTATCTTTTTCAGATACCCCAGGTTTTATAAATAATTCAATACCAGCCGATTGCCGGCCACCTTTACTTCTTGAAAATCCCGCCCAGGATCGACTTCGCCGCGTTGGCGGCAGCGCTGCCCAGGGAGCCCGTTCCGGCGCCGGGTGCGCCACCCACGAGACCGGCCAGGATGTCGTTGAGATCGACATCGCCGTCTCCGTCGCGGTCGCGGATCACGTTGGAGAGCTTGCCCATCACCTGCGGGATCAGGCCCGACAGGCTGCCGTTCAGGGCAGAGCCCAGGTTGAGCTTGCTCAGGACGTCGGTGTTGAAGATGTTGCCTGCCAGCCGCGTCACCGGGCTGGTCGCGGCGCTGGTGCCGCCGGTAAGGAGGGACTTGATGGTCTCCAGCCCGCCGGGCTGGGCCGCCGTCTGGGTGAGGGAACCCAGCACGGAAGAGGACATGCCGCTGATTACCTGCCCCCGGGAGGAGGAAGGGACCTGCACGCCGCCGACAGCAGCTTTCACCTGCTGCATGATAAGATCACTGATAGATGCCATATTGTTTGATTTTAAAATGATTTACTGACAAAACTGCTTCTTGAGCGCGGCGATCTTCGCATCCGCGTCGTCACCCTTGGCGCCGAAATAGAACTTGATCTTGGGCTCCGTGCCGGAGGGGCGGACGGACACGACATCCCCGGCCTCGTCGAAGAACTGCAGCACGTTGGAAGACGGCTGGCCGGTCTTCTCCGGCTCCAGGTAGTCGATCACCTTCGTGACGGGAGAGCCGCACAGCTCCTTGGGCGGGTTGGCGCGCAGGTCCACCATCATCTGCTGGATCTCGCGGGCGCCGGAGATGCCCTTGCGAACCACGGACACGAGGCCCTCCTTGCGGTAGCCGTATTCGCGGTAAATGCGCTGCATCAGCTGGTACAGCGACATGCCCTGCTCGGCGGCCCAGGCGGCGCACTCGGCCACCATCATCGCGGCCACCTGCGCGTCCTTGTCGCGGACGAACTCGCCGACGTTGAAGCCGTAGCTCTCTTCGCCGCCGCAGATGAACTCGCCGCCTTCGGCCTCGTTGCGCTTGACCACCTCGGCGATGTACTTGAATCCCGTGAGGACGTTATAGACCGGCACGTTGAAACTCTTGCAGATGTCGGTGATCAGCTCCGTGGTGACGATGGTCTTGACCACATACTTGCCCTCGCCCAGCTTGTGCAGGTCGTTCCAGCGGTTCAGAATGTAGTAAGTCAGCATGGCGGCCGTCTGGTTGCCGTTGAACAGCACCATCTTGCCGTCGTTGTCGCGCACGGCGATGCCGAGGCGGTCGGCGTCCGGGTCGGAACCCATCACCAGGTCGGCGCCGGTCTCGTCCGCCTTCTCGAGGGCCATCTTCAGGGCCGCGGGTTCCTCCGGATTCGGGGAGATGACCGTCGGGAAATTGCCGTCGGAGATGTCCTGCTCGGGGACATGGATGATGTTCTTGAAGCCCTTGCGCTTCAGGATTTCGGGAATCATGCGCACGCCGCAGCCGTGCAGCGGGGTATAGACGATCTTGAGGTCGCCGTGCTTCTCGCACAGGTCCGGGCTGAGACTCAGCGACAGCAGGTCGCGCAGGTAGCATTCATCGACCTCGGCGCCCATCGCCTCGATCTCGCCGCAGCGCAGGCCCGCTTCGAACTTCACCATCGACGGGTCCGTGATCTTGGCCACTTCGGCCACGATGTCCTTGTCGACGGGGGAGGTCACCTGTCCGCCGTCGGACCAGCTTACCTTGTAGCCGTTGTACTCCTTGGGATTGTGGGAAGCGGTAATCATCACGCCGGCCACGGCGCCCTTCAGGCGGACGGCGTAGCTCATCTCGGGCGTAGGACGGATGTTGTCGAAGATATAGACATGGATCCCGTTGGCGGACAGGACGTCGGCCGTGATGCGGGCAAATTCCTTGCTGTTGTTGCGGGAGTCGTAGGAGATGACCACCTTGGGATCTTCCTCCTTGCAGTGGGAGAGGATGTAGTTGGCGAGGCCCTGGGTGGCCATGCCCACCGTGTAGCGGTTCATGCGGTTGGTGCCCACGCCCATGATGCCGCGGAGGCCGCCGGTACCGAATTCAAGATTCTTGTAGAACGCATCCTCGAAGCCTGCGGGATCGTTGTTGCGGAGCTGGATGATGGCGATTTTGGTCTGCTGGTCGAAGTCCCCTTCGAGCCAGGCCTGTGCCTTTTGTTCGAATTCTTTCATGTGGTTATTGTTTTGTAGTCATATGCAGTTTCTTACCATCCTTCAAATATAAGAAAAATTCCCGGGAATGTGTTATTTTTGTAGGGATGAAACGGAGTTTTGCGGATATTTTGCAGGGGCTGGACACCGACCGGGCGCAGAAGGTGACCCGCAAGCTGCCCGCGTGGGCGGCGGTCGATACGGAGCGCCGCGCCGCCGGGCTCGATGCGCTCGAGTTTCCCTCGGCCCTGTCCCTGGAGCAATGCTCCTCCACGGCTGCAGCGCTCTATAAGGCCGGACTGGCAGCCCCGGTCAAGACGGTACTGGATCTGACCGGCGGCCTGGGCGTGGACTCCTGGGCATTCTCCCAGGTAGCGGAACAAGTTGTTTATTACGAGCGGAACGCGGAGCTGGCCGCCGCGGCGGAGCGCAATTTCGCGCGCCTGGGCGCGGAAAATATCGAAGTGCGCTGCGAGGAGGTGACGCCGCAGAGCGAATTGCCGGAGGCCGGCCTGATCTTTGCCGACCCGGCGCGCCGCGATACGGCCGGGCGCAAGGTTTTCCTGCTGGAGGACTGCACGCCGGACATCCTGACGCTGCTGCCGTTGCTGCTCCGCAAGGCGCCGGCGGTGCTGCTCAAGCTCTCCCCGATGGCCGACCTGGCGATGCTTGCCGGGCGGCTCGGTCCCGCGCTGCGCGAAATCCACGTGGTGGAGAGCGAGGGCGAGGTCAAGGAACTGCTCTGCCTGCTCTGCAGGCAAAGCGACTTTCGCACCACCTCCGAAGAGCCGAAGATCGTCGTGGTACGCCTGCAGGGAGGAGATTCCGGATCGCAGTCCGGAATGACGGGGAAAGGGCCCTCCACTTTTTCCTTTTTTCATCCGGAGGAACGGGAGGCAGACGCGGTGTATGCCGCCGGGGTGCAAGCGGGCGACATGCTGCTGGAACCCTGCCCCGCCCTGCTCAAGGCCGGCGCCTTCAAGCTGCCCTGCGCCCGATGGGGCCTGCAGAAACTGGCGGTTTCAACACATCTCTACCTCCTGCCGGGCACAAAAACGGCCCCCGATGTGCCCGGCACGGCGCTGCCTGACG
>CAMHIP010000135.1 GCA_946185205.1 uncultured Bacteroidales bacterium
CCTACCTCAACGCCTCCGACCGCGGCACGCCCGGATCGCTCTCCTGGCCGTCCGAGGACCGGCAGCAGGACAAGAACCTGGTCGTGCAGGGCATGCTGCGCAAGGCCTTCTCCGAGCGCTACACGCTCCGTCTCAGCGCCAAGGGCGCCTGGGACAACATCTTCTACCAGAGCGCCTGGGGCGACAGCAACTACGACTTCACCGACCTGCAGCTCAACACTTCCCACACCTTCCGCCTGACGGACTGGTGGGGCGTGTCCCTGGCCGCCGACGTGGAGCACGGCACCCTCAAGGCCACCGGCTATGACGCCGCCCGCACGGCCGCCATCGGCGCCCTGGGCTCCGCCTTCCGGCTCGGCCGCTTCAGCGCCGACCTGGCCGTGGAGTACCGCGGCACTTTCGACAAGGGCGCCGCCGCGCTGCACAGCTTCTCCCCTTCGCTCGACCTGCGCTTCACCCTCTTCGAGGGCTTCGACATCACGGCTTTCGGCCGCCGGGCCTTCCGCGCCCCGACTTTCAACGAACTCTACTATCCGGGCTACGGCAATCCGGACCTCAAGCCGGAGGACGCCTGGCTCGCCGACGTAGGCGTGGACTGGCACCGCAGCTTCGGCGACTGGACCCTCGGCGCCAAGCTGGACGGATTCTACAACGTCCTGAAAGACAAGATCATCTCCGCCCCTTCAGCGGCTGACCCCTACCTTTGGCTGCCCTACAACATCGGGCGCGTGGAAGCGAAGGGCGCAGACGCCGTGGCCAGCCTGCGCTATGACGACGGACGGCTCTCCGGCGGATTCTCCGCCCGCTATGCCCGGCAGTCCGCCCTCGACAAGACGCCGGACAGCGCCACCTTCGACCAGCAGATCCCCTATGTCGCCCGGCACACGGTCGTGCTGGCCGCCGACTTCGGCCTGGCCGGCTGGCGGATCGACGCTTTGTGGAACTGGCGCGGCGGCCGCTTCGACGCCGCCGGGCAGATGCCGGACTGGAACACGCTCGACCTCTCGCTGCGCAAGACCTTCTCCCTGTGCGCGGACAGCGCGCTGACGGTCTTCGTCTCAGCCAAGGACCTGCTGGACTGCCGCTACGAGCTCGTACGCGACTACCCGATGCCGGGCCGCAGCGTCCTCGGAGGCATTGAATTCAAATTCTAGCCGAGATGCTGCTGAGTCTGCTGTACGTCTTCCTCTCCGGCATCGCCCTGCCCGTAGGCGGCATCCAGATGCAATACCTGTGGCGCAACCAGCTCGGGGACGTCTATTCCCTCGGGCTGGGCAGCGCCGCGTGTCTGGGCGCGGCCACGGCCACGATGACCGGCTGGTGCTCGCTCACCGTGGGCTCCTTCATCTGCACGCTCATCTGCACGCTGGTCTGCTTCTTCGTCACGCTGAAGGTCTCCACGCAGAACCTGATCACCTTCGGGATCATCTTCGGCACCTTCATCGGCTCGCTGGGCACCATCGTCGTGACCAACGCCCCCACGGGCGACCTGCTCAAGCAGTACTACCTCTGGGGCGCGGCCAATTTCCACCTGGAAGGCGTGACCACCGGCGACATCCTCTTCTCGCTGGCGCTGTTCGCCGTCGGTCTTGCCGCGGCCATCTGGTCGCACCGCGACCTCACGCGCCATTTCAACGGCGAGATCGAACTGCCCGCCTGGCGCAAGGCCGTCCTGCTGATGATGATCATGTTCCTGGTGACCTCGGCCGTGAGCATCTGCGGCACGATCGGATTCATCTCGCTGGGCGTGCCGAACCTGAGCCGCACCATCTGCAAGAGCACGGACATCCGCAGGCACTACCTGCTCTCCAGCGCGATGGGGACCGCCCTGCTGCTGATCACCTACCTGGTGGTGGAATATGTGAATTTCGGGATCTATCTGCCGGTCAGCGCCACGATGGCCATCATCGCGCTGCCCCTGATGATCTTCCTCTTCACCGGGAAGAAAGCGTAAGCGTCACCGGGCCTTCTTGGCCGCCTCCTTCAGACCGAGGCGGATGTTCTCGATGACTGCCTTCGAAGACCAGGTGGCCCCGGTGACGGCGTCCAGCTGCACTTCGGAGGCTTCTTTGACGGTCTTGCCGACGAGCGAAGTAAAGATCGGACTCTCCTGCACCCGCTGGAAATAGGCGGGCGTCTCGCTGTTGGGCAGCGCCACGATCTTCTCGATCCGGCCGTCCGTGACATGGATTTCCACCGGCGTCCTGCCGGCGTAGCCCATCACTTCCTTGCCGAGTTTCTCGGTATTGACGACGAAGGATTTGTTCTTCGGAGTTTTGGCGTCAGCCGCGGCATTCAGGCACACGGCCGCTGCAATCAGGAGCATCAACTTGCATTTCATGCCTGCAAAGATACGCATTCTGCGCTTTCTGCGCAATCCCCTGAATTGGGGAGGGGCGCCGCTTGCTTTTTTCTGCAGGAAACGATAACTTTGTCTATTATGGATGCACGCGAAAAAGTCATCGACCGGGTGACCCTGGTCGGCAGCGCCGTCAACCTGGCGCTGACCATCTTCAAATTCGCCGCCGGCCTGCTCGCCCGCAGCGCCGCCATGACGGCGGATGCCGTGCACTCGCTCTCCGACCTGCTGACCGATGCCGTCGTGCTCGTCTTCGTGCACATCAGCAGCAAGCCCGCCGACCGGGACCACGAATACGGCCACGGCAAGTTCGAGACCCTCGCTTCGACGCTCGTCGGCGTGGCCCTGATGGTCGTGGCCGGCGGCATCATCTACCACGCCGGCGTCGCGCTTGCCGCCTGGTGCCGCGGCGCGGAGCTCCCGGAGCCGGGCATGCTGGCCCTGTGGGCAGCGCTGGTGTCCATCCTGCTGAAAGAAGCCATCTACCGCTACACGGCCGCGCAGGCGCGCAAGCTCGGCTCCCCCGCCCTGGAAGCCAACGCCTGGCACCACCGCAGCGACGCCCTCTCCTCCGTCGGGACGCTGGTGGGCATCGGCGGCGCCATCCTGCTCGGCGACCGCTGGACGGTGCTCGACCCGCTGGCCTCGCTGCTCGTCGCCTGTCTCATCATCCGCGTCGCCTGGAAACTGCTCCGGCAGAACATCGGCGAGCTGATGGAAGCTTCGCTGCCCGCCGAGGTGGAGCAGGAGATCCTGCAGATCGTCTCCTCCTTCCCGGATGTGTCCGACCCCCACAACCTGCGCACCCGCCGCATCGGCAACCACTACGCCATCGAACTCCACATCCGCATGGACGGCGACATCTCCCTCATCCAGGCCCACACCCGCACCCACCACATCGAGCAGGCGCTCAAGGAACGCTTCGGCCCCGAGACCCACGTCACAGTCCACGTCGAGCCCGTCAAGCCCTTCCCGAAATTCTGAGCGCAAGTTTTTTCACAAAACCCTTGCAGGTTTCAAAAAAAGCAGTACCTTTGTAATCCCAAACGGGAAATGGGGTATTAGCTCAGTTGGTAGAGCGTTTGAATGGCATTCAAAAGGTCAGGAGTTCGATTCTCCTATGCTCCACAAAAATCCCTCTCAGAATGGTCTGAGGGGGATTTTTCGTATAGAATGTGACAAATAATGCTGTTCAAAGACGTGTCACTTTGTGAGAAAGGACTTAGAGATAATTCTCTATTTTTATCTGCTTGACTACTGCCCCCCTGGTAAGTGCCTCTTTAATATCGAATGGGATGAAGTCTTGACCAGTTTTCCCCATCGGGACAAAATGGTGAGTATTCTTTCTAAAAAACCTGAAGAGACTCTTCCGCGGAACTTCATCAATATAGTTAACGCCTTGACTGTCAACGATGCCGAAATTATACTCATCCCCGCACGTGAACATGAACAATTTCCCATCCAATTCCCCATCGATAAACTGATAATACCCGGTGACATCATAGCTCTCCGAGTATTCTCCAGTGCCGTTCGCATCATCAATACCCATACATATCTCGAGAAGAACATCCATAAATCCATCTATTGAGACACCTTGTGGGAAAATGTGATAGCAGCGGATTAAATGTACCCCCTGTATCACTTTCAAATGTACCGGGCAT
>CAMHIP010000136.1 GCA_946185205.1 uncultured Bacteroidales bacterium
CGCCCGAAGATCTGGAATCTCCTCATTCTCAGGGACTTCTATGCCACCAGGGGTTTCCTGGGAAGACAGGGATTCCGGCTCGATAACCGGCGGGACTGCCACTTCAGGAGCGGGCTCGGAAATGGGCTCCGGGACGGCCCGGATGGCAGGGGCGGGCACGTTGATCACCACCGGCTCCTCCTCCAGGTCGTGGCTCTTGAGCGAGACCGGCCGCAGACCGACGCCGGCCGGATAGATGTCCAGCCCCTCCTCGGGGACGAAGAACAGGGCGTTCTCGCGGGTCGCCCGCAGCCGCCCCAGTCCGGGGAGGACGATGCTCTTGCGCTCCTCGAGCACGCTCTTCAATTCGGCGAGGTATTGGGTGATGTAAGCCTTGGCCGCTTCGCGGGGAATCTGGTTGGAACTGGCGTAAAGGTCGATCAACAGGGTGTCCTCCAGGCGGCTCGGGTAGAAGGAGAGGCGCCTGTAGGGAGGATTGATGGTGAAACCCTTGTCGGAGAAGGACGCCGGGACCAGCTCGGCGACGAAAGTCCCGACCCCGGGCAGTCCCACCTGATCGTGCCTGACGATCAGTTCTCCCACCATCCGTGACAGAAGATCAATATCCATAACATACAAAGATAATCATTCTTTCAGAAAAAAGACTTATCTTTGGAATATGAAAAGCAACATCCTGAAAATCGCCCTGCTGGCCCTGATGTTCGGGGCGGCATGTTTCCCGCTGGCCGCACAGGCCCAGGACACCGATGTCGTCAAGTCAGTCCGCGCCGCCTATGCGGCCGCCAAGGAGAAGATCAAGCTGAACGCTACGGATGAGCAGACCCGCAACGACGCCGTCGTCACCCTGCACCACAACGTCCCGGCCACGGGTCCCCGCACCACCGTAGCCCACTGCTACTACGAGCTGGACACCGACGAGAACGGCGCCCACTACTATCCGTATTTCATCACCCTCAAGTACAATGTCGCCGCGCGCAATTTCTACGAGGAATACCTCTTCCATCCGGAGAGCGGGCGGCTGCTGTTCGCTTTCCTCCAGAGTGACACGTTCGAGGGCACGAAGAACGAGGAGCGCTACTATTTTGACGACCTCGGCAAGCTCGCCTCGGTCAACGTCAAGGGGGAACGTACCGTCGGAGACGCCGATCTGGTCAGCCGGGCCGAGGACTACCGGGCCCTCATCCCGAAGTTCCTGGACTTCTCTTATTAGACGGCCCCCGGAAAGCAAAAAAATGAAAAAAATATTTGTGCTTTCGAGAAATTGCCGTATATTTGCAATCCCAAAACGAAAGTCGAGGGAAACATTCCTCCTTAGCTCAGTTGGTTAGAGCACCTGACTGTTAATCAGGGGGTCCTGGGTTCAAGTCCCCGAGGGGGAGCCAAAGCGGACAAATCTTCATTTTCGAGGGTTTGTCCGTTTCTTTTATCCTTGTAACTGATTGAATTTAGGTCAAATGCAAAGAGGAACTCATTCTTGCTGACAGGTTCAATAGCTTGGCGGGTTGGACATTCTGGGTGATGGAAGCCGTGTAATCAGTTGATATTCTTATCTTTGCAAAGATTATCATTGATATGCTTATGGATGTACTGAAAAGGGTAGAGGAATACTTGCGGATTCAAGTTTTTTCTCTAACTTTGCATTGTCATGTATTGACTTGATAGAAACTTTGAAAGACGGACACTATCCCTAATTGGTGTCCGTCTTCTTTTTTCTACTTCTACCGAGGGGAGATGCTGAAACGAGGGAGCGAATGTCCTACATCTATCAAATCAATAATACATGAACAAGAGGACAATTCCACGAATCGTTCGATACTCCATTAGGATGGAGGTCGAGACCCTTGTCAAAGTGAAGGCGTACACGCGCCTCCGCAATGGCAAACTCGAAAAAGTTCGTAGCCACTATAGGCGGTATTAGGGCCAACTATAGTTGTGCATAGGACTGTGCCGCAAGGCACTCTATTCTATCCCCTCGGTTTTTTGCTTGCTTTGTTGAGCAGCGGACGCAGTCTGTCTTTGACGTATTGGTTCGTCCGTTTTCTTTTGTATATTTGCTCCCATGAAACGCTTAATCTACCTCGCGGCCCTCGCGGCTGCTTTCCCGATGTTCACGGGCCTGCGCGCGGAAGCGCAGACCGCTTCCAGTCTTTTCTGGCGTGCAGACAGCCTGCAGCGCAAGGAGATCGTCTCCGAGCAGGCCGTCCAGTACAGCTTCGTCGGCCACCACGGCCCGGCGGTGGAGAATTCCCGTTGCGCCCTGCGCATCTATTTCAATGACAGCGGCGCCATCGACGTCTATTCCAAGAGCGGCGCGCAGATGGAGCTGCTCAAGTATCTCTGGTATCCCACGGAGAAGCAGATGCGTGAGGAGGGAGCCGGCTGCGACGAATACCTCGTCGGCAAGACGGTGGGCCTGGGCGGCATCGCCCTCTGGGACGGCCAGAAGGAAGTCAAGCTCGTGGCCACGAAAGGCCGTACGGCCCGCGTGGGGCAGATCAAGGGCGGTTCCTTCGCCGAGATCATCGCCTACGGCGTGATGTACAAGGGCGAGCCGGTCGATGTGTCCATCCGCGTGGAGATGAAGGACAAGAGCCGCGTGGCCAAGGTGATCGCCACCGAGCTGAACGGCCGCAAGGTCCAGTTCCTCACGGGCGTGAACTTCCATCCCGGAGAGACCATCGAGACGGGCAGGAAGTATATCTCCGTCTGGGGGGTGCATCCGGCGGACGTGTCGCAGAATCCCTGCCAGCTGGGCGGGGGCATGTGGTTCAAGCCCAAGCACTTCATCGGTGCGCCCGAGCAGGTGGACAACCTGGTGCGGCTGATCAGCAAGCCGACCTCGAAGCTGGAGACGCAGGTCGTCGCCGCGTCCGTCAAGGAGAGCGAGCTCAATACGGCGGAGAAATTTGCCGCCTATATGCGGAAGTAAGTTTACCGGACAATCAGGACCGCTCCGTCATCCTTCGGGAGGCGGAGCGGTTTTTTCGGCGCTGCGCCGCGCTCCAGCCCGTCCTTGCCCGTGCTCAGCACGGTGGCGGTCCCGCCCAGGCGCGCCTCGATGGCCCGCACGTCCAGGGTCATCGGGGCTTCGTCGGCATTGATGGCTCCGACATACCAGGTGGCGCCGTGGCGCCGCGCCAGCACGATGTACCGGCCCGGATAGCCGTCGATCAGGCGCGTCTCGTCCCAGGTCGTGGGCACTTCCCGCATGAAGTCGATGGCGGCCGCCGGGGCGTCCGTGAGGTTGTTCGGCGTGAGCGCGAAATTCTGGATCGGGTTCTGGTAGAGCACGGCCACGGCCAGTTCGGCCGCGTCGGTGGTGCGGCGGATGGTGCCGAAGACGCGGCCGCCGGGGCCGGGCGCCCCGTTGGCGCGGTTCAGCCGCTTGTTGAGGAAGACGCCGCCGAATTCCATGCAGCCCACCGTGTTGCGCAGGAAGGGATGCAGGGCGGCGTTCTGCGACTCAATGTCGCACTGGTACTGCCCGAAGACCATGTTCTCGGAAGCGAGCACCGCCTCGCTCCCCACGTAGTTGGGATACATCCGCTCCCAGCCGCGGGGCAGGGTGGCGCCGTGGAAGATGCACATCAGCCCGTGGTCGTCGGCGTCGCTCAGGATCGCCTCGTACAGGCGCATCGTCTCCTGCTTGTCACCGCCGAAGAAATCGACCTTGATGCCTTTCACGCCGATGCTTTCCATCCAGCGCATCTCGGGCTTGCGCGCGAGCGGGTCGCACATGATGTCGACCGGGCTCTGCACGATGTCGTTCCACCAGCCGCTGGAAGAATACCACAGGAACACGTCCACGCCCTTGCTGCGGGCATAGCCCACGAGCTCTTCCATGCCCGCGTGCCCGAACTCCTGGTCCCAGCCGGCGTCGATGAGGATGTAGGGCCAGTGCATCGCCGCGGCCAGGTCGATGAAGGCCACCTGGTCGGCGCGGTTCATGCTGGCGTCCTGCCAGACGATCCAGCTCCAGCTGCTCTTGCCGTAGCGGTAG
>CAMHIP010000137.1 GCA_946185205.1 uncultured Bacteroidales bacterium
ACCTCCTACCCTTGCTGCCTTCCGGCCCTGGGGGAGTTCAGAGGGAGCTGGTCGTGTACGACTTTCCCGCTGCAAATTTAACAAAAAATCAAATACTTTTAAAGATGAACGGCAGAATATCATCCACTTTTTCAAATTTCAGGACCTGTTTCGCGGCAACGAGCAGGATGGACATCGGTTTGCCGGACTTGTGCTGGTACTGGGCCATCACCTGACGGCAGGCCCCGCAGGGCGTGGCAGGGATGTGATCCAGCAGCCCCGACGCGCCGCCCGCCACGGCGATGCTGACCATGTCCAGGTCGGGATAGGCGGCACTGGCGGCGAACATCGCCGTCCGCTCGGCGCAGAGCCCGGACGGGTATGCGGCATTCTCCTGGTTGGCTCCGGGCACGATGGTGCCGTCCGACAGGCGCACGGCCGCCCCGACATGGAAATGGGAATACGGCGCATACGCCCGTCCCATCGCCTGGACGGCGGCCCGGGCCAGCTCGCGGTCCTCTTCGTTCAGTTCTTCAATAGAACCATACTCCTGATAGTTGATACTGATCGTACGTTCGGTCATGACAATGTGGTTATGCCTTCAAATATACGAAATTTTCAGCGAAAGTCGTATCTTTGCAACGCTTATGAAAATATGCGTAGGACTCTCCGGAGGCGTGGACTCCAGCGTGGCGGCCTTGCTGCTCAAGCGGCAGGGCTATGACGTATTTGCGATGTTCATGCAGAACTGGCACGACGTGGAAGGCACGCTCCACGGCGACTGCGAATGGGAAGAAGACCGCTTCGTAGCGGAGATGGTCGCACGCAAGATCGGCATCCCCTTCTATTTCATCGACTTGAGCGAACAGTACCGGCAGCGCGTGGTGGATTATATGTTCGACGAATACGCGCGCGGACGCACCCCCAACCCGGACGTGCTCTGCAACCGGGAGATCAAGTTCGCGGCCTTCCTGGAGGCGGCGGAGCGGCTTGGCGCCGACTTCGTGGCCACGGGCCACTACTGCCGCAAGGAGGAGCTTCCGGACGGGACCTTCCGCATCCTGGAAGGGTCGGATCCGAACAAGGATCAGAGCTATTTCCTCTGCCAGCTCAGCCAGGAGCAGCTTGCGAAGGCCCTCTTCCCCATCGGGCACCTGCTCAAGCCGGAAGTGCGGCGCCTCGCGGCGGAAGCGGACCTCCCTTCCGCCGACAAGAAGGACTCCCAGGGCATCTGCTTCGTGGGCAAGGTCGATCTCCCCGTCTTCCTGCAGCAGCAGCTCAAGAGCGTGGAAGGCGACGTGGTGGAGGTCTTCGACCCCTATTACGCCGATTCGGCGAAATATGCCCGCGACCGGGAGCTGGCCGCCCGCGGCACGGCGCTCTCGGACGAGGAGCTGCTGGAGCTGTCCACGCCCCTGGACTACAACGACATCCGCTTCGAGACGGAGACCTACCGCTCCGGCAGGCACCATGTCAAGAAGACGCGCGACAAGGAGAACCCCTGGGCCCGGCGTATCGGCCGCCACGAAGGGGCGCAGTTCTACACCATCGGCCAGCGCAAAGGCCTGGGCATCGGCGGACACGCCCGGCCGGTCTTCGTGATCGCGACCGACATCGCCCGCAACATCATCTATGTGGGCGAAGGAGAAAACCACCCCGGCCTGCTGCGCAGCTGCCTGCGCATCGCTCCGGACGAGATCCACTGGATCCGTCCTTCCCGGGCGATGCAGGCGGGCGAAGAGCGCCGCTACCGCGTGCGCATCCGCTACCGCCAGCCCCTGCAGGACGCCACGCTGCTGATGCGGGAGAACGGCCTGTACCTCCTTTTCGACCAGCCCCAGCGCAGCATCACCGCAGGGCAGTTCGCCGTCTGGTATGCCCCCGACGGAGAAATGCTCGGCAGCGGCGTGATTTCCCGGTGAAATGAACATGCTCCTGCAAGATATGCTCCGGCGCCGCAGCGCTGATGTTTTCGGAGAAAACCTTATCTTTGCAAGATATTTCTAACTTAGAAACGCCCTCTGACAGCCATGAAAGCAAATCCTTATCGCTGGGCGGGAGCCCTGCTACTGTTCTCTTCGCTCGTTTGCGGAGCCCAGACCAGCTACTCGGACCGTTTTTTCCTCACGGACTCCCCGGAGGCCTTCCGTTTCAATCCGGCCCTCGTCACCGGGCTGGATTTCATCAGCGTCGGAGGGCTTGACCTGCACTCCCGCGGCAATGTCGGCGCCACGACCTTCCTGTACGACTATGACGGCAAGACCGTCACGGCCCTGAATCCGTCCGTTCCGGAAAGCCTGTTCTACAGCAGGCTCCACCAGGACAACTACGCCATGCTGGACTACCGCATCAACCTGTTCTCCTACGGCTTCATGCGGGACCGGAACTACCACACGGCGGAAGTCACGGTCCGGTCGATCTCCGGGGCGACCGTCCCCCGGGACATCTTCGAGATCCTCAAGTCCGGCATCAACAAGAGCAGTTTCGACTTCAGCAATACCCGCCTGTCCGAAGACCTGTACCTGGAGTTCGCCTACGGCTGGTCCCGGCGCCTGACCGACATCGTCTCCGTCGGCGCCCGCGCCAAACTGCTCCTCGGCATGACTTCCATCGACGCCTACATCCGGGACTTCCGGGTCGGACAGTTTGACGACGAAACGTTCAAGGCCCGGTTCGAGGCCAACCTGGACATCTCCGGCTACCCCAGATTGAAAGGTTACGACGGCGGGACGCTCCTCAACCCGGGTCCCAAGGCCCGGCGCCTGCGGATTCCGTATCCCAGGGGCGTCGGCATGGCCTTCGACCTGGGCGTCGCCATCACGCCCAACGAGTACCTCACCCTCTCGGCCTCCGCGAACGACCTGGGCTTCCTGTGCTGGTTCTACGGCCGGGGCGGAAGCATCACGGCTTATTTCGATCCGTCCATCCTGCAGGAATACGCCACCGAGGAAGTCTCCCTGGACCAGATCATGGGACTTGCCGTCGGCATCGCCGGAGAGGTCCAGGAGAGCGCCGTCATCCAGCAGAAGAAGGCCCACGCCGGCTTCCGCGCGGTGCCTTTCGCCTTCAATCTCGGCGTCAAATACAAGATGCCCTTCTACGAAGCCCTTTCCGTCGGACTCACCGGCCACCTGACCACCTACCGCATCTCCCCGTATTGGGAGACGCGCCTCGGCGTGACCGTCCAGCCGCTTGACTGGCTGGACCTGTCCGGCAACTTCGGCCTCGGCACCTACGGCCCCGCCTACGGTGCGCTGGCCTCCTTCCGCATCAGCCGTTTCCACCTCAATCTGGCTTACCAGCGTTCCCTGGGCGGCAGCATACCCCGGACGGGCATCCCGATGAAGCCCTTCGGCCGGACGCTCACCGCCGGACTCACCTACGACCTGTAATTCAAACAATACATTATGAGAGCATTATCTACCATCTCGCTGCTTATGTTATTTTCCAGTCTGTTCTGCGCCTGCGGCAGTCCGAAGGCACAGAACCAGCCGCAGGCTCCCGACGGGAGCAAGTACCTCCCCTACGAACAGCGTACCGGTGAGGAATCCATCGTCTATTTCACCCGCAACCTTTCCGCCGAGGGCCTCATCCAGGCCTACGAGAAGGTGAACGGCGAGATCTCCGGCCGCGTGGGCGTCAAGCTCCACACCGGCGAGCAGAACGGCCCCAACATCATCCCGCGCGACTGGGTCAAGGCCCTGCTGCAGAAGGACCTCCCGGACGCCCGCATCATCGAGACCAACACCTACTACGAAGGCGACCGCTACACGACCGAAAAGCACCGCCGGACCCTGGAGGTCAACGGCTGGAACTTCTGCCCCGTGGACATCATGGATGAGGAAGGCGTCGCGACGATCCCCGTGGAAGGCGGCAAATGGTTCAAGGCCATGTCCGTGGGCAGCCACCTGCTCAACTATGACTCCATGGTCGCCCTTACCCACTTCAAGGGCCACACCCAGGGCGGCTTCGGCGGCTCCAACAAGAACATCGG
>CAMHIP010000138.1 GCA_946185205.1 uncultured Bacteroidales bacterium
CCGAAAACCCCGCTCCTATAATGGGAAAAGCAGCAGGAAACCGGCAACTTTACTCCTGTTTCCCGAATCAGCAACGGCATTTTCCGAAAGCGGGAGCAGAAACCTGCCGGAAAAGTCTATCTTTGTGTCCATGAAGCCGTACCGACTCCTACTGATCCTTCTGCTCGCAGGGAGCACCGCCGTCCGGGCGGAGGAAGTACCGTTCCTTCCCATGAAATGGGAGCGGCTGCCGGACCTGAACATTCCCCGCGCCGGACACCAGCTACTGCTGGCCGGCGGCGAGATGGTCGTCGTGGGCGGCCACACGGAAGGTTTCACCCGGACCCCGACGGCCGAATACTTCTCCGACGGCGCCTGGCATCTCCTCAAGACGGTCTACCCGCATGACAATGGTTTCTCGGTCCGCCTCCCGAACGGGGATTTCCTGATCGGTGGCGGAAGCGCAGAGGACTTCGGCGTCGGGCAGACCTACGGCGCGGAACGCTACGAGCCCGGGACACGGACCTTCACCGCCTTCCCGATCCTGGACATCAAGCGGACGCTCGCCACGGCCGCCGTCCTCCCGTCCGGGCGAATAGTCGTGTCCGGCAACTGGCACGCCGACGATGCCATCGGATACTCGGACGGTTCAGGTCCTTTTGAGATCCTGCAGAAGGCCTCGCAGGACCGGATGACTCCTTTTATCTTCCCGTTCGGGAAAGACGATGCCGTCGTTTTCGGAGGTTACTCCCACACCGGAACCGCCCAGATACCCGTCGTGGACCGCCTACACGGCGAGCCCGACACGCCGGAGCTCTTCGAACAATGGGTCCTGCCCATATGTTTCCATCCCATCCGGATGGAGGACTGCAGGGCCATTGATCCGGAGAGCGGCAGGGAGGTCTATCTGTTCCCTGCGTTCGATCCTGACGGGAGATGCGCCATCCTCTGCTTCAGCGAAGGGGACTTCTCCCGCATCCCAACGGACCATGAAATCCCGCTCGAAGGGCCCTGGGGGCCGATCGGCTGGGACAGTCGCCTGTTTGTGGACCAGGCCCGCTGCGTCGCCCTGGTGCAGGGATTTGACAAGGACGGGCGGACCTATCTGCTGACTGCGGAATGTCTGCCGGCTTTACGGGGCGAGGCGGCGTCCGTATGCGTTTACTATACGGAGCCCCTGCCCGAACTGCTTTTCGCGCCTGCGCTGATCCTGCCGGACGGCCGGTTCGTGACGGCGGGAGGGCATTCCCCGTATGACGCGATGGGCAACTACAACCCCAGCGCCAGCGTCTATGCCTTCAGCCCGTTCCCGGTGGCGCCGGACGCTGCCAGGGAATATCCCAAATGGCCTTTCGTGCTGCTTGCGCTCCTGCTGTTGACCGCGGCAGCAATGCTGCTCGCCCGGCTTCATCACCGCCCGGCAGAGCCGAAGCCAGCCGCCCCGGTGACGGATCCCGTAGAACAGAACAGGGAGAGTGAACTGTTCGCCCGCATTGAGACCCTGATGGAAAAGGAAGAATGGTTCCGTCGCAAGGGGCTGGGCGTCACGGACATCGCCACGCAGCTCGGCACCAACACGAAGTATATTTCCAACTGCATCAACAGCCGGACGCAAAGCAATTTCACCGAATACCTCAACGGCTACCGCATCCGCTACGCCCAGCGTCTCCTGCGGGAGCAGCCGGGCATCCGCCTCTCCGAGGTATCCGAAGCCGCCGGCTTTACTTCCGAGAGCGCTTTCTACCGCAACTTCAAGGTCCTCACCGGCCAGACCCCGGCGGAATGGCTGGCGGAAAAGCAGAAATAAGATATCAGATTTTGAAAATGATATCTTAATGCTTATTTTTGCGGAAAAGAACGCTTATGGAGACAACACGCATACAGACCGTCCTGCGGCTCCCGCCGGAATTGATGGAGCGGGTGAAGCGAAGCGCCCGCAAGGAGAAGAACTCGTTCAACAGTTATGTGGAGCGGGTCCTGGACCAGGCGACGGCCGAAACTTCCGCTTTTCCGGCACTGCCGCCGGACTTCGGAATTTCGGACGAGATCCGCAGCCTGGGAAAGTTCGAACTGGTGGCACCTTCAGCGGAGGAGCTGGAAGCGGATCCGAAACTGGCCTATCTCTGGGAGAAATATGGTCGGATCTAAATTCAGGGCCTTTCTGGACACCAATGTCCTGATAGACGTGCTGTGCACGCCCGGGCGGCCGTCGGCCGAGGCATCGGTCACCATCTTCCAGGCCATCCGGTCCGGCTTCCTCGAAGGGTTCATCACCACGCAGAGCATCATCGATGCCGCCTATATCCTCTCCCGACTGAGCGGCAGATTCGACCGGGAGGCCTTCGGAAGGTGCATCCTCGCGATGTCGGACTATCTCAACATCAACGCCATCCATATC
This sequence comes from uncultured Bacteroidales bacterium, assembly GCA_946185205.1. GTDB lineage: Bacteria > Bacteroidota > Bacteroidia > Bacteroidales > UBA932 > Cryptobacteroides. Next base: position 2,378 of record CAMHIP010000138.1, read on the forward strand.
TTCGACATCCGCGATGCGATCCTTCATGGCAGCGGAGACCTGGAAGACGACTCACAATTCGCCCACGCAGATGCCCTCGGATGCGACGCCATCATCACTTCCGACAAGTCTTTTCGCCGGCGGGAGACCGGCTCCGGTCCGCAGTTCTTTACGCCGGAATCCTTCGTCACCCGCCTCCGGGGGCGCTGATAGCGTCTGTCAGGCCGGGTTGACGGGACCTTATTTCCGTTTCGCGGAAACAATCATATAGGCGCAGATGGCGATCAGCGGCAGGATGGCGATCATCTCGGCGCCGGAGGCCACGTGACTGGGGGCGACGGTGTTCCAGGCATCCATGAACCAGTCCACCTTCGCGAACTTGAGGATCGCAGAGACGACACCCATGAGCGCGCCGCCGGCGATGAAGCCGCTGGCGATGAGCGTACCCTTCTCCTGACGGGCCGCGTTGACGGCGGCGTCCTTGCTGCGGGTGCTGACGTACCAGGAGATGGCGCCACCGAGCAGCAGCGGGAGGTTGAGGTCAATCGGAATGAACATGCCGAGACAGAACGCGAGGGCCGGGACCTTGAAGACCGTCAGCAGGATGGCGATCACGGCGCCGATGCCGTAGAGCAGCCAGGGGGCGCTGCCGCCGCTCATCATCGGCTGGATGACGGCGGCCATCGCGTTGGCCTGCGGGGCCACCAGGGCGCCTTCGCCCGTGAAGCCGTAGGTCTTGTTGAGAATCAGCATCACGCCGCCCACGGTCGCAGCCGCCACGGCGATGCCGACGAATTTCCAGGCTTCCTGCTTCTTGGGCGTCGTGCCGATCCAGTAGCCGATCTTGAAGTCGGTGATCAGGCCGCCCGCCGTCGAGAGGGCCGTGCAGACCACGCCGCCGATGACCATGGCGGCCACCATGCCGGCGTTGCCCTTGAGACCCACCGCCACGAGCACCAATGCGGTGATAATCAGCGTCATGATGGTCATACCGCTCACCGGGTTCGTGCCCACGATGGCGATGGCGTTGGCCGCCACGGTCGTGAACAGGAAGGCGATCACCGCCACGATCACGAGGCCGATCAGCGCCTGCCAGACATTGTTCACCACGCCGCCGAAGGCGAAGAAGGCGAACACGGCGAGCAGCGCGAGGGCGATGCCCCAGACGACCGTCTTCATCGGCAGGTCCTCCTGCGTGCGCTCCGGCTTCTCGGCGGCCGCGGCGCCCGGCTTGCGCTTGAACTCATTGGCTGCGAGCCCCACCGCACTCTTGATCACGCCGGCGCTCTTGATGATGCCGATGATGCCCGCGGTGGCGATGCCGCCGATGCCGATATGGCGTGCGTATTCGCGGAAAATCTGGTCCGGACCCATCTCGGAGATGGTCTGGGTGATGCCCGTGCCCATCAGGTCGATCACGCTCCCGCCCCAGATGAGGTTCATCAGCGGGATGATGACCAGCCACACCAGGAACGAGCCACAACAGATGATGAAGGCGTATTTGAGCCCCACGATGTAGCCCAGGCCCAGCACGGCGGCGCCGGTGTTGAGCTT
>CAMHIP010000139.1 GCA_946185205.1 uncultured Bacteroidales bacterium
CATCCCAGAAGTCCACCTTGAAGGCGTATTTGAGCACCTCGGCGGCGCCGGACTGGTGGGAGATGATGGACGGGACGTTGGAGCGCATCGCCTCGAGCGGCGAGATGCCGAAGGGCTCGGACACCGAAGGCATGATATAGACGTCCGACAGGGCGAACATCTTCTGCACCTCCTGTCCGCGCAGGAAGCCCGTGAAGTGGAAACGGTCGGAGATGCCGAGCCGGGCCACCTGGCGGATGGCGCGCTGCATCATGTCGCCGCTGCCGGCCATCACGAAACGGACGTTCTTGGTGCGCTTGAGCACCTTCGCCGCCGCCTCGATGAAGTACTCGGGGCCCTTCTGGAAGGTGATGCGGCCCAGAAAGGTCACGACCTTGTCCTTGACGCCGCGCTCGACCTGCAGGTTCTCGCGGCCGCTGAAATCCACGGCATTGTGCACGGTCACGACCTTGGACGGGTCGATCCCGTATTTGTTGATGACGATATTGCGGGTCAGGTCGCTCACCGTGACCACGCGGTCGGCGGCTTCCATGCCGCGTTTCTCGATGGCGTACACGCGGGAATCGACCATGTCGTCGGAGCCGCGGTCGAAGGAGGTCGCGTGGACATGCACGACCAGCGGCTTGCCGGACAGCTCTTTGGCGGCGATGCCCGCCAGGTAGGTCAGCCAGTCGTGAGCGTGGATCACGTCGAACTCGCCGGCGTGCTGCATGGCGATGGTGCCGCCCACCTGGGCGTAGCGCGACACCTCCTCGAGGAGGTTGGCGCCGTACTTGCCGGAGAACTTGAACTTCTGCCCGAAGCCGACGGTAGTCTGGTGCACCTGCTCGCGCTTCATTTTCTCGATGGCTTCGAAATACTCGTCCGGATCGACGTAGGGGACGATATTGGAGTCCACCTGGATGAACTTGACCTTGTCGAGGAATTCCTCGACCGTGTCGCTGACATGCTGCACCTCCACATCGCTCGCATTGAGGATGGTGGCACAGCTCTGGTCTTCATCGCCCGAAGCGGCCGGCATCACGAAAAGGGTCTCCACGCCGTTGTGCGCCAGTCCCTTGACGATGCCTTCGCACGCAGTGCCGAGGCCGCCGGCGATGTGAGGCGGGAACTCCCAGCCGAACATCAAAACTTTCATAGACTAGTCCTCCTTGTATTTGTCCAACATGTGTTCGATGGAGAGCAGGGCCGCCGTGCTGAGCGCGGAAGAGATGGCTCCGTGCGGCTCGTGAGGGGGGTCTCCGTCATAGAGTTCGGAGAAGGCGCCGACACCGTGTTTGCCCAGGTCGGCATAGAAGCCCTCGATCAGCCACTCGGCCCGCTTCCAGAAAGCGGCGCCCTTGATCTTGAAGCTGACCTCCACGTACGGGCGGAGCAGGAACGGGCGGGTGCTGCCCTGGTGGTAGGCCAGGTCGCGTTCGCGCTGGGTCCCTTCATAGACCGCCTTGTAGCGGGGATCGCGCGGCGAGAGCGTGCGCAGGCCGCGGGCGGTCACCAGCTCGTTGTCGATGACGCGCAGGATCGAAGGGGCCAGGGCCTCGTCGATCGGGGAATACGCCACCGAAAGGGCGTAGATCTGGTTAGGACGGATGTCCATGTGCTGGCCCTCGTTGTCCACGTAGTCAGCCAGGCAGCCGCGCTCCGCGTTCCAGAAGGTCTTCTGGTAGTTGTCCCGGATCAGGTCGCGGATGGCGGCCCACTTCTTCACGAAGTGGCTGTTCCGGGCGCCGTAGCGGCCCTCCATCTCGACAGCGAAGCAGACGCTATTGTACCAGAAGGCGTTGGTCTCCACCTGGTAGCCGGCGCGCTCGGTGACGGCGCGGCCGTCGATGTAGGCGTTCATCCAGGTCAGGGCGACGCCGTCTTTCTGCGCCCACAGCAGGCCGTTGGGCTGCATGGACACTTCGGCGCGCTCGCCCGGGAGGTAGCTCTCCACGATGCCGCGGACGATGATGCCGTATTTCTTCCAGACATACTTGGGATCGGCGCCGTAGTCGATGTAGGCCTGCAGGTTGCTGGCCAGGTAGAGCGGCGCCTCCACCTGCGTGGTGCGGCGGAACAGGCGCTCCTGCTCGTCGGCGATCAGGTTGTCCAGGATGTCTTCGAACTGGGCCGGGTCGTTCAGGCCGTAGAGCGTGAGCCCCGGCAGGGCCTGGAGCGTCTCGCGGAGCAGGCCCGTGTAGAGCCAGGAGAAGCCCGCGTTGATGCGCTTGCGGTTGTTGTGGTTCGTGATCAGGGTGTCGGCGCAGCGGCGGAGCTGGTCGCGGTAGCTCGTGATCTCGCCGGCTTCGCGCACGCAGGAGGTGAAGCGGCGCTTGAACTCCGTCGGATCCTCCTGCATCAAGGATGCGGAGAAGACCAGCGCGTCGCCGGCCTTGAGCCGGGCCTCGAACCAGCCGGGGACCAGCAGGTCCTCGCGGCAGTCGAATCCGCGGCGGTACTCGTCGGAGTAGGTGATGTTCTTGTTCCAGTAGGGATTGACGTTGAACGTCGCCCGCCGGTCGCTCACCTGGAGGTTCAGGTTGGGGAAATTGGCGTACATGCGGAACGTCATGCCGTTCTGGATCTCGGCTCCGTAGATGTTTGCGTCCGGGTTCTCATGCGTCAGGTCGTGGATGTTGCGGAAGGCCAGATAGGGGCGCAGCTGCAGCACGACCGGGGCCGGGCTCTCCAGCAGCTCGTACTTGACCATCACCTGGTCGCGGTCCTGCGCCAGGACGATGCTCTTGCGGAACAGGATCTCGCCGACCTTGCAGGTGATCTGCGGGACCGGGTCGGCGTTGAAATCCACCACGTATTTGTGGCCGCGCGGCTCGTAGGTGTCTCCGTAGCAATGGATGCCCAGGTTGAACTGCTTGCCGTCCACGACCAGGGTCTCGTCCAGGTCGGAGAGCAGCAGGAAACGGTCTCCTCCGAAGCGGTCCAGGGTGACGGCGAGCAGGCCATGGTAGCGGCGCGTATTGCAGGTGACGATGGACGTATTGCAATAGGCACCGGTCTTATTGGCGCAGAGGATCTCGCGCTTGAGCGAGTACGCCAGGTTGACAAGCTCGGATTTATTGAACTTCAGAAATGCCATATCGTATGTTATTTTTTAACCATTCTCTTCAACACAAGGGCGACCCGGCTGGGCAGATACAGCGACAGCCACCCGTCCTGGGTGGAATGCCGCTCGTCCGTGCCCAGTCTCGAGAAACCGCCGAACCGCGCCTCGTCGGAGTGGAACGCCATCGCGTACTCCCCGTCCGGGGCCTGGAACCGGAAGTCCTCGAAAGAGGCAGTCGGATTGAAATTGAATGCAAAGATACTATTTCCCCGGCTGAAAATCAAAACTTTCCTCGCCTCATCGACATACAGTTGCCGGAGTTCTCCCTCCAGGACGCGCTCCCGCTTGACGTAGTGAATCATCTCGGCGTCAAAATCCTGCAGGCCGTGGTAACGGAGCTTCTCATTGTCCGCGATCGACCAGAGGCGGCGGGCATGGGCGAAGGACCAGCCGTTGCCTTCCCGCGGGAAGTCGATCCACTCGGGATGGCCGAATTCGTTGCCCATGAAATTGAGGTAGCCCCCGCCGCTGGTGGCCAGGGTCACCAGGCGGATCATCTTGTGCAGGGCGACGCCGCGATCGACGAGCAGGTTCTGCGAGCCCTTCTCCATCGACCAGTACATCTCCTTGTCGATCAAGCGGAAGATGATGGTCTTGTCGCCCACGAGCGCCTGGTCGTGGCACTCGGCATAG
>CAMHIP010000140.1 GCA_946185205.1 uncultured Bacteroidales bacterium
AGAGCGGATTCTCCGCCCCTTGATGAAGCCGGTATTTAACTTGCCTGGGATTGCCGCGCTCGGTGCGCTCATGACCTTCCTGTCGGACAACCCCGCCATCATCGCCTTCGCCAAGGACAAGACCTTCTCATCCTATTTCCGCAAGTACCAGCTGCTGTCGCTGACCAATTTCGGCACCGCCTTCGGCATGGGCTTCGTGGTGATGGTCACGATGATCAGCTTCGGCCAGGCGGCCGGGGCGTTGGTTGGCTTGTTCGGCGCCGTCTGCGGATCGGTCATCTCGACCCGGCTGATGCAGCGCATGTGCCTGAAGGCCTATCCCGAGCTGGACGCCCCCGTGCAGCAGGCCGAACTGGGCACGGTCTTCGAGGAGCGCACCGCACCCAAGAAGGACGGCGTGTTCATGCGCTTCCTGAACGCCATCCTGGACGGAGGAAAGAACGGCGTGGAGCTGGGCCTGGCCATCATCCCTGGCGTGCTCATCATCACGACGATGGTCATCCTGCTGACCTTCGGCGCAGGGCCGGAAGGCTACGACGGCGCCGCCAACCAGGGCGTGCCCGTCCTGCCCTGGCTCGCCGAGAAGATCCACTGGGTCTTCGAGTGGCTGTTCGGCTTCCGCGACATGCGCCTGATCGCCTTCCCGATGACGGCGCTCGGCTCCGTGGGCGCCTCGCTCGGCCTGCTGCCGACCTTCCGCGACGCGGGCATCCTCGACGGCAACGCCATTGCCGTGTTCACCGCCATCGGCATGTGCTGGAGCGGCTTCCTGTCCACCCACACCGCCATGCTCGACACGCTGGGCTACCGCAAGGCCATCTCCAAGGCCCTCGGCGCCCACGCCGTGGCCGGTCTCTGCGCGGGCATCATCGCCCATTTCACCTTCCTGCTGGTGGGACTGCTGTAGGGAATCAAAAGAAAATCGTTACCTTTGCAGAAATGGCTGAAAGCAACTTCATAGACTACGTCAAGATCTACTGCGCCTCCGGACACGGAGGGGCGGGGAGTGCGCACCTGCACCGCGCCAAGTATGTCCCCAAGGGGGGACCGGACGGCGGCGACGGCGGACGGGGCGGTCACATCATCCTGCGGGCCAACCCGCAGTTCTGGACACTGATCCACCTCAAATACCGCAAGCATATCCACGCCGAGGACGGCGAGAAGGGCGGCTCCGACCTGCGTACGGGCAAGAACGGCACGGACATCTACCTGGACGTGCCGATCGGCACCGTGGCCAAGAACGCCGAGACCGACGAAGTCCTCTTCGAAATGATGGAGGCGGGGGAGGAACGCATCCTCTGCCGCGGCGGACGCGGCGGCCTCGGGAACAACAATTTCAAGACGGCCACGCTCCAGACCCCCCGTTTCGCCCAGCCGGGCGAGGAAGGGGAGGAGGGCGTGTATATCCTTGAACTGAAACTGCTTGCGGACGTCGGCCTGGTCGGCTTCCCCAATGCAGGAAAATCCACGCTCCTCGCCACCGTCACGGCCGCCAAGCCCAAGATCGCCTCCTATGCCTTCACGACCCTGGAGCCCAACCTGGGCATCGTGCGCTACTACGACGACAAGTCCTTCGTCATGGCGGACATCCCCGGCATCATCGAGGGCGCCCACGAGGGCAAGGGCATCGGCATCCGCTTCCTCCGCCACATCGAGCGCAACTCCGTGCTGCTCTTCATGGTGAGCGTGGAAGAAGAAGACATCGCCGCCGCCTACAAGACACTGCTCGCCGAGCTCAAGCAATACAATCCCGAGCTGCTGACCAAGCAGCGCGTACTGGCCGTCACGAAATGCGACCTGATCGACAAGGACCTGGAGAAGATGATCCGTCCGCACCTGCCCCGCAAGGTGCCGTGCGTCTTTATCTCATCCAGTACGGGTGAAGGGCTGCAGGAGCTCAAAGACCTGCTTTGGAGGGCGCTGCAGGCCTGATCAGGCGCGGCCGCGCAGGATGCGGATCCGGCCGCCGGTGAGCTCCAGCCGGAGCGGAAGCCGGCCCTCCATTTCGCCGTCGAACTCGATGATGTCGGCGGACGCCTCGTCAAGCGGAGCAATCTGCAACGAGCGGCAGCGGCCGCTCCGGACCAGTCCGGATTCATGTACCGTCCCGGAGAAGAGCCGGGGAACTTCCTTCATCAGACTGCCCAGGGAAGCCTGGGGGACGATCATATAGTCCAGCAGGCCGTCATCGTTGGCCGCCAGCGGCACCTGGCGCATCCCGCCGCCGGAATAGGGTCCGTTGCCGACCGCCAGCGAATAGGCCGCACCGCAGAAGACCTGCTCCCCGTCCGCCTGGACCAGGATGGAGACCGGCTGCAGGTGGAAGACCGTGTGGCGCAGTCCGTCCAGGTAGATCATCCGGCCGCGCATGCCGCGCTCCTTCTGACGGTTCACGCGCTCGCACACGTGGGAGTCGAAGCCAATACCGCCGCAGTTGGCCATCCAGGCCACGTGGCCGTCGGCGCATTCGCCCCGGACGATGTCCATCCAGCCGAACGATTCCGTCGCGATCAGGTCCACGACCGCCTCGACGTCATCGGGAACGGAGCAGGACTTGATCCAGTCGTTGCCGGATCCGATCGGCACGACGGCCAGGCAGAAGTCTTCGGTAGGCGTGCCGGTCTCGGCACACCAGCCGCAGATGCCCTCCAGCACCTCGTGCAGGGAGCCGTCGCCGCCGACGGCGGCGATCCTGCGGTAGCCCTGGGCGGCGGCCTGCCGCGCCAGTTCGACGGCATGGGCCTGATGGTCAGTCATGGCCGTCACGAAAGGAACGCCTTTTTGCCCGAGCAGACGCTCGGCCGGAACCCATTCCGACATCGTCTTGCCGGAACCGGCCCGGGGATTGACGATGAAATACCAGACGCTTTTTATATCAGACATACCACGAATATAGAGTTTTTTTGTTAAATTTGCAATTCTAGCATCATTTGGATTATGGGTAAAGTCATCGCTATCGCAAACCAGAAGGGAGGGGTCGGCAAGACCACGACCGCCATCAACCTGGCGGCGTCGCTCGCCGTCCTGGAGAAGAAGGTGCTGATCATCGATGCGGATCCGCAGGCCAACACGACCTCCGGACTGAATTTCGCGCCGGACAATGACCAGCAGCGCACCTTGTACGAAGTCATGATCGGCAAGATCGACATCGCCGACGCCCTGATCCAGACGGAGATCGCCAATCTCCACATGATCCCGTCCCACATCAACCTCGTGGGCGCCGAGATCGAAATGCTGGAAGCCGACGGACGGGAGATGCTCCTCAAGAACGCCCTGGCCCCCATCCGGGACGACTATGATTTCATCATCATCGACTGTTCCCCTTCGCTGGGCCTCATCACGGTCAACACGCTGACGGCGGCCGATTCCGTGATGATCCCCGTACAGCCGGAATTCTTTGCCCTGGAAGGCCTCGGCAAGCTCCTGCAGACGATCCGCCTGGTCCAGGGCGGCGTCAATCCCGATCTTACGATCGAGGGCTTCGTGGTCACGATGTTCGACGGCCGCACCCGGGTGCACACCCAGGTGCTCGCCCAGCTCCGGGAGCACTTCCGGGACCTGGTCTTCAAGACGGTGATCCAGCGCAACATCCGGCTCAGCGAAGCCCCCTCGCACGGCAAACCCATCATCCTTTACGATATCATGTGCAACGGCTCCACCAACTATCTCAACCTCG
>CAMHIP010000141.1 GCA_946185205.1 uncultured Bacteroidales bacterium
GCCACGCGCTGCTGCTGGCCGCCGGAGAGCGACTCCACGTCGCGGTCTTCGTAGTCCGACATGCTCACGAGCTTGAGGACGCGCTTGACGCGGCTCTCGATCTCCTCCTGGGGCACCTTCTGGAGCTTGAGCCCGAAGGCGATGTTGTCATAGACGTCCAGGTGCGGGAAGAGCGCATAGCGCTGGAAAACCGTGTTGAACGGCCGCTTGTAGGGCGGAATGCCGGAAATGTCCTTGCCGTCGAGGAGGATTTCCCCTTCGTCCGGCGCGAGGAAACCGGAGATCAGGCGCAGGGTCGTGGTCTTGCCGCAGCCCGAGGGGCCCAGCAGGGTCACGAATTCTCCCTTGCGGATGTAGAGGTTGATGTCTTCGAGGACGACCTTGTCCCCATAGCGCTTGCTGACGTGCTTGAGGTCGATGATATGTTCGCCTGCCATCTCCTACCAGAGCTTGAAATTGAGGTTGTAGAGGACGCCGGCGCACAGTTCGAGGCCGCCGAGCAGGCTGTCATATTCTATAAATGCGTGGAGACGGAGGTCCTGCGAGTCGCGCAGCGGATAGAATTCCGCCACGGCGCCGAGGTTCCACCAGTTCTCCAGGAGGGAATCCTTGGGGGTGAAGACGTAGTTGCCGCGCAGGGACAGGTCCCACTTCTCCGTAGGCGTGTAGCCGATACGGCCGTGCAGGGTGCTGCCCTTCATGAAATCGTCATATTCCGGGGTCATGCCGGAGGTGTTGGACCAGTCGAGGGTGACGGTCCAGTCGTCGAAGGAGAACTGGTTGCCCAGGCTGAACAGCCAGGTGTAGCGGCCGGGCTCCGTGCCGAAGGCGGACACGCTCCAGAGGGGGCTGTACCAGCCGTACTCGCCGCTCCACTGCGCGGAATAGGTCCAGAGGCCGCTGCTGAAGGGATGCTCGCCGAACGGGGAGGCGGTCATCTGCAGGCTGAAGGTACTCATCTCGGACGGGGTCGTCCAGGCCACCTTGCCGCCCCACTGGTAGCAGGCGAGGTCGTTCCACAGCGGAGAAGCCAGCTGCGGGTGCACCAGCCAGTCGTCGTCGTCGTACTCGTGGCCGCCGGTCGTGATGCAGTCCTTGCCCAGCGTGAAGGTCCAGTTGCCGAAACTCAGGTCGACATAGGCGAGGTCGAAGACGTTGTTGGTGTCGGAATAGCCGAGACCCCGGTAGAGGTCGCCGCTTTCCTCGAAGAAGGTGTTGAAATGGGAGCCGCCCAGCAGATGGCTCGAGACCGTCCAGGAGAAATGCTCCGAGGCGGCGCCTTCAAAATAAAGATAGAGAGAAGAATTGCCGAGGGTGAAATCCGGTTCGCTGCCGAATACCGGGTTCAGGTCCAGGCGGGGAATCACACTGATCTCGGCGTAGTTACCGAGATCGTCAGCCTCTTGCGAGTGCGCAAGCAAGCCGAGCAGCAGAGCTGCGATCGATAAAAGGTATTTCTTCATTTCCAACCATAAAAAGGGGTTTGGTGAAACTTTGGCGCAAAGATATAAAATAAATCAGTAAATTTGTACCTGACGAAAAGAAATTGAGAGATGATCTACGACTTCGACGAAATGATCGAGCGGCACGGAACGCGCTGTATCAAATATGACACCCTGCAGGCCGAGTTCGGCCGCGACGACCTCCTCCCGCTCTGGGTGGCGGACATGGATTTCCGCACGCCGCCTTTCATCATCGACGCCCTGAAGCGCCGGCTGGAGCATCCCGTCCTGGGCTACCCCACCACCGGTTCGGATTATTTCCGCATCGTCTCGGACTGGGTCCGGGACCTGCACGGCTGGGAGGTCCCGGCGGAGAATTTCCGCTACGTGCCCGGCATCGTCAAGGGTTTCGGCTTCGCCCTCCGCTGCTTCCTGCATCCCGGCGACAAGGTCATCATCCAGACGCCGGTCTATCATCCGTTCCGGATCGTGCCGGAAGAGAGCGGCTTCGAGGTCGTCACCAATCCGCTGAAGCCGGTCTATGACGAGGATGGTTTCCTGCGGAGCTACGAGATGGACCTGGAGGACTTCGAGCGCAAGATCGACGCGCGCACTAAGGCGCTGATCCTGTGCAATCCCCACAATCCGGGCGGCGTGGTCTTCCCGGAGGAGACGCTCCGCCGCCTGGCGGAGCTGTGCGAGCGCCACGGCATCCTCGTCCTCTCGGACGAAATCCACTGCGAGATGCTCCTCGGCTGCAGGCGGCACCGTCCTTTCGCTTCCGTGAGCGAAGCCGCCGCCCGCTGCAGCATCACCTTCATGGCGCCTTCCAAGACCTTCAACATCGCCGGCGTGGTGAGTTCCTACGCCATTGTGCAGAACCCCGCCCTCTCCGCCAAATTCTTCAAGTACCTGGAATCGAACGAGACCGACTACCCGCCCATCTTCTCCGCTGAAGCCACGCGTGCCGCCTACACGGACGCGGGCCGTACGTGGCGGGCCGAGATGCTGGACTACGTGCAGGGCAACGTGGATTTCGTCGACGGCTGGCTGCGGGAGCATCTTCCACAGATCCGCGCCGTCCGGCCGCAGGCCTCCTTCCTGGTCTGGCTGGACTGCCGCCGGCTGCTGCTCCCCCAGTCCGAGCTGGTCGATCTTTTCGTGAACAAGGCCCGGCTCGCGCTCAACGACGGGACCATGTTCGGGGCGGAAGGCAAGGGCTTCATGCGCCTGAATGTCGGCTGCCCGCGCTCCCTGCTCCGGAAGGCCCTGACCTCCCTGCAGGAAGCCATCCTCGGCATGAACGGAAACAATAACACATAAACACGATTGAACCCAATGAAAAAGACACTCACCCTCCTCCATTCCAACGACCTGCACGGCGATTTCCTCGCCGAGAACGTGGATGACAAGCTGACCGGGGGCGTCTCGATGCTCTCCGGCTACATCGCCAAGACCCGCAGGGAAGAAAAGAATGTCCTGTACGCCATCTCCGGCGACATGTTCAAAGGCTCCCTGATCGATCAGGAGTACAGGGGCATCTCCACCATCGAGATCATGAACCTGCTGGCCCCCGACGTGGTCACCCTGGGCAACCACGAGGTGGATTACGGCCTCGCCCACCTCCTGTTCCTGGAGAAGTGCGCCAAGTTCCCGATCATCAACGCCAACATGTTCCTGACCAGCAACAATACCCGGCTGTTCAACTCCCATAAGATCATCAGGATCGACGGCATGAAGATCATGTTCATCGGCATCCTGACCGAGGACGTGCTGAACTCGACGCGCAACGACAAACTGATCAGCACCCTGGTCGGCATCAAGGACGCCGCCGAGGAAGTGGGCCGAATCTGCATGGCCTACCAGACCGAGGACATCGACCTGACCGTCCTGCTGACGCATATCGGATTCGAAAACGACCAGAAACTGGCCGCCGCGCTGGACCCGGACTGGGGCGTGGACCTGATCATCGGAGGCCATTCGCATACGCTGATCGACAAGCCGGCCGTGGTGGCGGGCATCCCCATCGTCCAGGCAGCCGTCGGCACCGACCAGATCGGCCGCTTCGACCTGGTCA
>CAMHIP010000142.1 GCA_946185205.1 uncultured Bacteroidales bacterium
TGGCGGCGAGGATCTTCTCCTTGATGCCGCCGACCGGCAGGACGCGGCCGCGCAGGGTCATCTCTCCGGTCATGGCGATGCCGTGCCGGATGGCCTGACCGCGCAGCGCGGAGACCATGGACGTCACCATCGTGATGCCCGCGGACGGACCGTCCTTGGGCGTGGCCCCTTCGGGTACGTGCACATGCAGGTCCTTCTCCGAGAAGGTCTTGGCGTCCATGTTCGCCATCTCCGGATGGGCCTTGATGTACTGGTAGGCGATGGTCGCTGATTCCTTCATCACGTCGCCCAGGTTGCCGGTCATGCTCATCACGCCCTTGCCCGTGGAGACGGAACTCTCCACGAAGAGGATTTCGCCGCCCATCTGGGTCCAGGCGAGTCCCGTGACCACGCCGGGGGCTTCATTGCCTTTCTGCAGGTCGTGGAAGTTGGTCGGCAGGCCGAGATACTCCTTCAGGTGCTCCTTCTTGATGGTGGTGGGATACTCTTCCCCGAGGGCGATCTTCTTGGCAGTGACACGTGCCAGTTTGGCAATCTGCTTCTCCAGGCCGCGCACGCCCGACTCGTGGGTGTACTCGTCGATGATGGCCGCCAGGGCCGCCTTGTCGATCTTGAGGGCGTTCCTGGCGATGCCGTGCTCCTCCAGCTGCTTGGGCACGAGGAACTTCTTGGCGATCTCCATCTTCTCTTCCGCGAGATAGCCCGAGACGTTGATCAGCTCCATGCGGTCCAGCAGGGCCGGCTGGATGGGCGCGGTGCTGTTGGCCGTGGTGATGAACAGGACCTTGCTCAGGTCGTAGTCCAGGTCGAGGTAGTTGTCGTGGAAGGTGGAGTTCTGCTCCGGGTCGAGGGCTTCCAGCAGGGCGGCGGACGGGTCGCCCTTGAAGTCCGCGGCGAGCTTGTCCACCTCGTCCAGCACGATCACCGGGTTGGAGGTGCCGGCCCGGGCGATGCCGTTGAGGATGCGGCCCGGCAGGGCGCCGACATAGGTCTTGCGGTGGCCGCGCAGTTCGGCCTCGTCGTGCATGCCGCCGAGGGCGATGCGCACGTACTTGCGGCCGAGGGCCTTGGCGATGGACTTGCCGAGCGAGGTCTTGCCCACGCCCGGAGGGCCGTACAGGCACAGGATCGGGGACTTCATGTTGCCCTTGAGCTTGAGCACGGCGAGGTACTCGATGATGCGGTCCTTGACCGTGTCGAGGCCGTAGTGGTCGCCGTCCAGCACCTTCTGGGCGTGGTGCAGGTCCAGGTTGTCCTTGCTCACCTCGTCCCAGGGGAGGTCGAGCATGAACTCCAGGTAGTTGTACTGGACGCTGTAGTCCGGGGAGTTGGGATTGTGCTTCTCGAGTTTGGCGAGCTCCTTGTTGAACGCCTCGCCGATCTCTTTGGGCCACTTCTTCTTCGCGGCGCGCTCGCGGAACTTGTCGAATTCTTCGGCGTCGTCCATGCCGAGCTCCTCCTGGATGGTGCGGAGCTGGTTGTTGAGGTAGTATTCGCGCTGCTGCTGGTCGATCTCGCTCTTCACCTTCTGGTTGATTTCCTGCTTGATCTTCATCAGCTCGATCTGCACGTCCAGGATGGAGAGCAGCTTGAGGGCGCGCACCTTGACGTCGTCGTACTCCAGCAGCTGGATCTTGGACTCGAAATTCTCGACCTCGATCGTGGTGGCGATGAAGTTCACGAGGAAGCGGAAATCGTCGATCGCCTTGAGGGCGCCGACCGTCTCGCGCGTGCCCATGTTGCTGGCACGCAGGATATGGATGGCCTTGTCCTTGAGCGACTCCGAGATGGCCTTGATGTCCGTGTTGTGGCTGTCTTCCAGCAGGATGTCCGGAAGATAGTGCACGCGCGCCGTGATGTACGGCTCGTAGCCGAGCACGGCGTCCAGCGACAGGCGCTTGAACGCCTGGAGGATGGCCGTGATCGTGCCGTCCGGCATCTCGAGGGTCTTGAGGACCTTGCACACGGAGCCGTAGCGGCTCAGGTCCTCTTCCTGGGGCTCCTCGACCATAACGTCGTTCTGCGGCACGGCGCCGATGAAGAAGCCTTCCTTCTCGGCTTCCTGGATCAGGCGGACGGATTTCTCGCGGCCGATCGTAATCGGATAGACGGCCCCCGGAAAGAGCACCGCGTTGCGGAGCGCCAGCACGGGGAGGATGTCGGGGAGTTCCGACTCGTCAAATTTCAGCAGGCCTTCTCCCTGCATAACGGGAATGATGCTGACTTCTGCGCCAGCGGGGAGGGTGAATTCTTTATCTTGTCTCATAATAATGTCAAAATGTCAGTATTGTCGGTCCTGTCAGACCGCCTGCGAATATAGTCAATCTCCGTGCCACGGCCAAAAACTGCAAATATCATTTTGAATAATAAAAAAATAACTCTATTTTTGCACTCCCAAAATCGTTGACTACAATATAACTATAAATAATAAAACCATGACTAAAGCAGAAATCGTTAACGAAGTGTCGAAAGCCACCGGTATCGAGAAAGTGACTGTCCAGACTGTGGTCGAGGCCACCATGGAGAGCATCAAGGCTTCCCTGATCAGGGACAACAATGTGTACCTGCGTGGCTTCGGTTCCTTCATCAACAAGGAGCGCGCCCAGAAGGCCGCCCGCAACATTACCCGTCAGACCACGATGACCATTCCGGCCCACTGCATTCCCGCATTCAAGCCGTCCAAGTCTTTCGCCGCTGCGGTCAAGGATAGCGTCAAACCCAAATCCAAATAATTATGCCTAACGGAAAGAAGCATAAGAGACACAAGATGGCCACGCACAAGCGCAAGAAGCGCTTGCGTCTGAACCGGCACAAGAAGAAGTAAGAGTCGAGGAAAGCCTGACGGGAGATCCGGCGGGCTTTTTCTTGATTCCAACCCTGTACAATGGACACCGCGAAGACAGACAAAGACCTGGTGGTGGACGTATCGTCCTCCGAGGTCCGGATCGCTCTGCTGGAAAACCACCGGCTGATCGAGCTGAACCGGGAATCGAACCAGGGTCAGAGCTATTCGGTCGGGGATGTCTTCCTTGGCAAGGTCAAGAAGATCCTCCCCGCGCTGAATGCCGCTTTCGTGGATATCGGCGACAGCAAGGAGGCGTTCATCCATTACCTGGACCTGGGCCTGTATTTCACGGCTTTCGACACGTTTGTGCGCGAGAGCAACCCGAACAGGGACCTGGCCAAGCTGTATTCCGGGATGAAGATCGGCCCGGCCCTCGCAAAGGAAGGCCGGATCGAAGACTACCTCAAGCCCGGGCAGATGATCATCGCCCAGATCACCAAAGAGCCGATATCGACCAAAGGATCCCGGTTGACTGCGGAGATTTCATTGGCAGGACGCAACATTGTACTGCTCCCCTTCGCCGAGAAGGTGAGCGTTTCCCAGAAAATCTCCTCCAAGGAGGAGAAAAAGAGACTTGAGACCCTCGTCCGGAGCATCCTCCCCAAAAACTACGGCGCCATCATCCGGACCGCCGCGGAAGGCAAGACGGCCGCCGTCCTGG
>CAMHIP010000143.1 GCA_946185205.1 uncultured Bacteroidales bacterium
ACCCGCAGGACATGTATCCCAACGAGCTTCCGAAGTTCCGCCAGATGATGAAGGACGAGGGCTGGGACTGCGGCGAGGACGACGAAGAGCTCTTCGAACTGGCCATGCATGAGCGCCAGTACCGCGACTACCGCAGCGGCATCGCCAAGGAGCGTTTCAACAAGGACCTCGAGGCCTTCCGCGAGAAGGCCGGCGCCCCGATCGTGGTCAAGCGCCCGGTCGTGGAGA
Organism: uncultured Bacteroidales bacterium; assembly: GCA_946185205.1. Taxonomy (GTDB): domain Bacteria; phylum Bacteroidota; class Bacteroidia; order Bacteroidales; family UBA932; genus Cryptobacteroides. The sequence goes on from CAMHIP010000143.1 coordinate 229, forward strand.
TGCCCGAATTCGACATCGACGCCCTCGTGGCCAAGTACCCCAAGGCCACGCCCGTACAGGCCCCCGTCAAAGGCCAGATGCTCTGGCAGGTCGATGTGGACGGCAAGTCCACGGCGCCCGCCGTCGGCACGAAGGTCGCCGCGGGCAAGCCGTGCGGCTACGTCCAGACCTGGTACGGCATGGAGGAGGTCTTCCCGGCCACGGACGGCCAGGTCGTCGCCGTGACCGCCCCGCAGGGCAAGAAAGTGGAGAAAGGAGAGATCATCGCCTTCGTACAATAATGCGCAACATCCTTGCAACGTTTACGGCTCTGCTGCTCTGCAGCGGGGCCGTTTTCGCCCAGGAGGGCACCCGCCGGACCGGTTGGAAATTCAGTCCTTTCCCCGCTCTCGCGTACAACACCGACAACGGGCTCCAATACGGTGCCTTCGGCGACATCTATTATTATGGCGACGGCACCACCTATCCCGAGCCCCTGCAGATGTTCTCCTTTGAGGTGTCACACTTCACCAAGGGCCGCACCCGCCTGCGCGCTTCTTATGACAGCAAGCACCTGATTCCCGGCATGCGCCTGACCCTGTCGGCCATCTATGTCCACGACCCGCTCTACCGGTTCTACGGTTTCAACGGGGCCGCGAGCCCCTACCACCAGGAACTGAACGGACTGCAGGACGACGGCCGGATCCTCCGCTTCAACAGCATGGACCGCACCTACTTCCAGGGCTTCGCCAACGTGCAGGGCGCGATCGCCGGACCGCTCAACTGGGCCGCCGGCGTCACCTACTGGTACTACAAGACGGGGGCGTTCGACGGCAAGAAGTTCGAGGCGGATCCCGCTTTCTCCCTGTACCAGCGTTATGTCAACGCCGGCCTCATCGGCCAGGAAGAGAAAGACGGCGGCCACGTGCTCGAACTGCGCGCCGGACTGGCCTACAACAGCCGCGACATCGAGGCGGCGCCCAACCGGGGCATCAACGCCGACCTCTTCCTCAACGGCGCGCCCGACCTGAACGGTTCCGGCCACGCCTACCTGCGCCTGTGCGCCAATTTCTCCCATTTCGTCCGCATCCCGGTGGGATTCATCGCGGCGGGAGACCCGGTCTTCGCCTACCACATCGGCTACCAGCACACCTGGGGCGACGCCCCCTTCTACATCCAGCAGAACATCCCGCAGCTGGTCCCCCGCCGCATCATGTCCGAAGGATTGGGCGGCAGCGGCACCATCCGCGGCCTCTATGAGAACCGCATCATCGCGGACGGCTTCGCCTGGGCCAACACCGAGCTGCGCATCAAGCTCTTCAAGTTCCAGCTCTTCAATCAGGACTTCTACCTCGCGACCAACCCGTTCTTCGACTGCGGCGTGATCACCAAGCCCTACCGGCTGGACCGGATGGATGCGCTGTTCCCTCCCTATTCCGGCATGACCGACATCGCCACCATCCGGAAGGCGCTCGATGACCGGCACCGCCAGGCCGGCACGTTCGTGATGAGCGCCGGACTCGGCCTCAAACTCGCCTGGAACGAGAATTTCATCCTCTCGGCAGAAGTCGGACGCAACCTCAACCAGAACGGCCTGGGCGGGCCCTTCTGGCTCAACCTCATCACCAACTACTCCTTCTGAATCACCCAATGCGCGCTGCGTCCGGAAAACGGGGACGCAGCGCGCATTATTCCCGGGTTTTTGACCGCCGCGTCCGTATATCAGGGACGCAGCGAGCACCCGGGGCTATTTCACCAGGGCATTGAGGTAATCTTCGATGTCGGCATAGCGCTCCTCCAGGGCATCCGGGATGCCGTTGCGGTTGAGATCGGCGCGGGGCGTCCGGTGCCGCAGGACCGGCCAGCCGCCGCATTCTTCCGGCGTGTTGACAAAGCCCCGGTCGCCCCAGGGAGCCGTCCCCTTGCGCACCTGCTTCACGACCGCGCGGTCGAAGGCGTCGCGGCGGTGGCTGCAGCCCACCCCTTTCAGGACAGATTTCAGCAGGGCCTGCGGCGTCTCTTCCAGCGGGAACTCCATCCGCGGGAATTCCGTATCGACGACGGCCTCTTCCGGATTCTTCCCCTTGACGGCCAGGCGGTTGTCCGCCGTCACGGCCGGTTGCCCCTCGACGAAATTGCCCTGCACGAAGTAGCGGCTGGTCCCGTCGTCGGAGACGTTGAGGATGTGGTCGGGATGCTCCGTGCCGGGACCGGCTTTGTAGTAATTATAGCAGAAATTGATCCTGCCGCCGCGGCCGCCGCCGTAGGCCGGCATGAAGCCCCAGTTATAGACGACGTTGCCGCGGTAATCGACGTTCTCCGTCCCCTCGACGGAGGAGAAGCGCGGATTGCGGCTGGAATGGTGCGCGAGCATGTTGTGGTGGAAGGTGGCGTTCTTGCCGCCCCAGATGCCGCCGAAGCCGTGCTGCCCCTTGGTGTGCTTGGACGCGCGCAGGCTGCAGGCGATCAGGCACCACTGGACCGTCAGGTTCTCCGTCTTGTAGATGGAGAAGCATTCGTCGATGGACCAGGACGCGCTGATGTGGTCGAGGATGACATTCTTCTGGCCGTAACGGCCACCGCCCACGGCGTCGGAGTCGTGGGTGTACTTGTCGCCCAGCCGGCAGCGGATGTAGCGCACGATCACGTTGCTGGCGTCGATCGTGAACTGGCAGTCGCACAGGCAGATGCCGTCGCCCGGCGCGCTCTGTCCGGCGATGGTGATGTCGTCGTTCTCGATGCGGAGCGGCGTCTCCAGGTGGATGTCGCCATCGACCTCGAACACCACGATGCGCGGGCCGCTGGCCTCGACCGCCTCCCGGAGGCTGCCCGGGCCGTGGTCATTCAGGTTGGTGACGATCATCACCCTGCCGCCGCGTCCGCCGGTGGTGTATTTGCCGAAACCTTCGGCACCGGGAAAGGCAAGGGGCTGCGCCGCGGCGCCCAGGCCGGAGAGCAGCAGAAGCAGGGAGAAGAAAGTGAATCTCATTCGGATAGATCATTGGTCCGGACAAAGATACACAAAAACCGGCAGGCTCTCCCCTTTCGTCAGAAATCCTGAAGCATTTTCGTCAACTCCGCGTAGGAAATCCCCGTCACGCGGGAAATCTGATGCGGATCTGCACTGAAGCGGCGGCGCAGTTGTCCGGCAAGTGTCTTCATCTGGTCCGGATTCAGCTGCCCGGGGCTCTTCTCCCGGAACAAGGACCGGCA
>CAMHIP010000144.1 GCA_946185205.1 uncultured Bacteroidales bacterium
GTCTCCCGCCCGATCCGCTGGGACTCCGACCACGTGACCATCATGAACGACCAGATCCTCGACCTGTTCAAGGAGATCGTCCGCGCCGACGCCCTGAACCGCAGCCACATCGGCCTCGACTACTTCGACGCCGCCATCAACCGCATCGGTGCCTACGTGATCGGTACCCGTGCCACGCAGAAGTGCCTGCTCAGCGCCCTGCTCGAGCCGCTTGCCAAGCTGCGCGAGTACGAGGACGCCGGCAAGGGCTTCCAGCGTCTCGCCCTCCTCGAGGAGGCCAAGACCCTGCCGTTCGGCGCCGTGTTCGATTACTTCAACTACAAGAACGGTGTGCCCGTGGGCGAGGAGTTCATCGGCTGCATCGAGCAGTATGAGAAGGACGTCACCTCCAAGCGCTGCTAGTCTGTCATGGGATCTTCCATATTTCTGGGCCTGCTGATCATCGCGGTCGGTTCGTTCTGCCAGTCGAGCTGTTACGTTCCGATCAACAAGATCAAGCAGTGGAGCTGGGAAAGCTACTGGCTTATCCAAGGCGTTTTCGCCTGGCTCGTGTTCCCCTTCCTTGGCGCCCTCCTGTCCCTTTCGGGGACGGGGGGCTCCTTCGGTGATTTGCTCGGCATGATGAATGCCGATCCCAAGGCCACCTGGCTCACCATCCTGTTCGGCGCCCTGTGGGGTGTCGGCGGTCTGACCTTCGGCCTGTCGATGCGTTACCTCGGCGTCGCCCTCGGCCAGAGCATCGCCCTCGGGCTCTGCTCCGGTCTCGGCGCCATCCTCGGTCCCGTGTTCACCGGTCAGGCCCACACGCTCACCGCCGCCATCTGGATCGGCGTGGTCGTGACGATCATCGGCATCGCCATCATCGGCATCGCCGGTGCGATGAAGGCCGCCGCGCTGCCCGAGGAGGAGAAGAAGAAGGCCGTCAAGGACTTCAACTTCGGCAAGGGAATCCTCATCGCCATCCTGTGCGGCTTCATGAGCGCCTGCTTCAACATCGGCCTCAATTTCGGCGCCGACCTGCACCTGGCGGGCACCAAGCCCATCTTCGAGTCGCTCCCGGCCACGATGCTCGTGACCTTCGGCGGCTTCCTGACCAACGCCTGCTACTGCCTGTTCCAGAACAGCAGGAACAAGACCTTCGGCGACTACAAGCAGGGCTCCCTCTGGGTCAACAACGCCCTGTTCTGCTGCCTGGCCGGCCTGCTCTGGTACAGCCAGTTCTTCGGCCTGAGCCTGGGCAAGGGATTCCTGACGGACTTCCCGGTGCTGCTGACCTTCAGCTGGTGCATCCTGATGTCCCTCAACGTCATCTTCTCCAATGTCTGGGGTATCATCCTCAAGGAGTGGAAGGGCTGTTCCAAGAAGACCGTCGCCGTGCTGCTCTGCGGCCTGGCGGTGCTCATCTTCAGCATCTTCCTTCCGCAATTGATTTCATAAACTGAAAAACAAACACAATACAATTTTACAATAACATGGCAAATGTCGTGATCATGCCCAAGCAGGGCCAGTCCGTGGAGAGCTGCATCGTCTCCGAATTCAAGAAGAAAGTGGGGGATACCGTCAAGGTCGGTGATATCCTCTTTGGATATGAAACCGACAAGGCGACCTTCGAAGAAGATTCCAAGTTCGAGGGTGTCGTCCTGGCCTGTTTCTTCAAGGACGGGGACGAGATCCCCTGCCTGACCAACGTCATGGTGATCGGGCAGCCGGGCGAGTCCTTCGCTGAGTTTGATCCGAATGCCGGTCAGCCGGCAGCGGAGGCCCCCGCGGCCGCCGCTGCTGCGCCGGCTGCCGAAACCCCGCAGGCGGCGGCACCGGAAGTTCCCGCTGCCGCCGTGGTTGCGGGTGCACCGGTCTCCCCGCGCGCACGCACGCTCGCGGAAGAGAAAGGTGTCGATCCCGCCCGCGTGGCGGGCACGGGCCCTCACGGCCGCGTGATCGCACGTGACGTCGAGGCCGCCGCTGCCGCACAGGGCACGCTGACGGGCCTCGCCAAGGCGAAGATGGCCGACGGCGGCCTGGCTTCCCCGGGCACGGGCAGCGGTCTGGCCGGTTCCGTCAAGGGCTCCGACCTCAAGGTCTGGAAGGCCAACCACACCGACATCGCCGGCGAGGGAGAGGAATTCGAAGTCGTCAAGATGTCCAACATGCGCAAGCTCATCGCCAAGTCGATGTACAACTCCCTGCAGAACTCCGCGCAGCTCACCCACATGCTGGGCGCCGACGCCCGCAAGGTGCAGGCCCTGCGCAAGAAGGCCAAGAAGGCCCTCGAGGAAGGCAAGCTGGATGTCAACATCACGATCAACGACTTCGTCTGCTACGCCGTCATCAAGGCCCTGAAGAAGTTCCCGAACCTGAATTCCCACTGCCTGGGCGACGCGATGCGCCTGTTCAAGAGCGTCAACCTCGGCTGCGCGGTCGATACCGAGCGCGGCCTGATGGTCCCGGCCATCCCGCACGCCGACGAACTCAGCATCGTGGGCCTGTCCAAGCAGCTCAAGAAAGTGGCGGACGACAGCAAGAAGGGCAGCATCAATCCCGACCTGCTTTCCCCGGAGGCCGCATCCTTCACGGTGTCCAACCTGGGCGGCTTCGGCGTGGAGTGGTTCACCCCGATCATCAACGTGCCGCAGAGCGCCATCCTGGGTGTCGGCACCATCGTCCCGCGTCCCAAGGACCTGGGCGGCGGAGTCTATGCTTTCGTGCCTTACATGGGCCTCAGTCTGACCTACGACCACCGGGCCGTGGACGGCGGCGAGGCGACGCGCTTCCTCAAGCAGGTGGCCACCGAGATCGAGAATCTCGAAGTGAGTTTTGAATAAGTCTTTAAACGCAAATCGATACTATGTTTGATTTAGCCATCATCGGCGGCGGTCCCGGAGGTTATGTGGCCGCAGAACGGGCCGGCGCAGCCGGACTCAAGGTCGTCCTTTTCGAGAAGAAGTCGCTCGGCGGCGTGTGCCTCAACGAGGGCTGCATCCCCACCAAGACCCTTCTCTACAGCGCCAAGGTGTATAACTACGCCGTCACAGGTGACCACTACGGCGTCTATGCGAAGGACCCCGCCTACAAATATGAAGAATTCGTGTCCCGCAAGGACAAGGTCGTGCGCAAGCTCGTCGGCGGCATCAAGGCCGCGATGAAGGGCTTCAAGGTCGAGGTCGTGAATGAGGCCGCGACGATTCAGGGCCGTGGCGCCGAAGGCATCACGATCAGCGCTGCCGGCAACGATTACGTGGCCCGCAACCTCCTGATCTGCACCGGTTCCGAGGCCGTCGTGCCTCCGT
>CAMHIP010000145.1 GCA_946185205.1 uncultured Bacteroidales bacterium
AACATCGACGGCGAAGGCAAGATTTTCGCCATCTGCAACTGCAACGTCAAGATCTGCAACGCCCTGCGCACCTCGCAGCTGTTCAATACGCCCAATATGTCCCGCAGTGCCTATGTGGCCGAGGTGGACCCGAAGAACTGCGTGGCCTGCGGCCGCTGCGTGGAGTATTGCCCCGCAGGCGCCGTGAAACTGGGCCAGAAGCTCTGCACCAAGAGCGGCCCCGTCCAGTATCCCAAGCACGAGCTGCCTGATGCCACGAAGTGGGGCCCGGAGAAATGGACGGAGGACTACCGCGACAAGAACCGCATCAACTGCTACGAGACGGGCACATCCCCCTGCAAGACCGCCTGTCCCGCGCACATCGCCGTCCAGGGCTATCTGAAGAAGGCCGCGGAAGGCAAATACACCGAGGCGCTTGAACTGATCAAGCGCGAGAATCCGTTCCCGGCCGTGTGCGGCCGCGTCTGCAACCGCCGCTGCGAGGATGCCTGCACCCGCGGGACCATCGACCGGCCGGTCGCCATCGACGCCGTCAAGAAATTTATCGCGGAGCAGGACCTCAAGGCGGAGACCCGCTTCGTGCCGAAGGTCAGCATCGCCTCCAGCGTCCAAGACCACTGGGAGGAGAAGATCGCCATCATCGGCGGCGGTCCCGCCGGCCTGAGCTGCGCCAACTATCTCGCTACGATGGGCTACCGCCCCACGGTTTTCGAGAAGAATGAGGAGCCCGGCGGCATGCTCCGCTACGGCATCCCTTCCTACAAGCTGGACAAGGAGGTCGTCAAGGCCGAAATCGACATCATGAAGGAGATCGGCGTGGAGATCCGCACCGGCGTGGAAGTGGGCAAGGATGTGACCATCCAGCAGCTCCGCGAGCAGGGCTACAAGGGCTTCTACGTGGCCATCGGCTGCCAGGGCGGCCGTCTGCCCGGCATCCCCGGCGAGACGCTGCCCGGCACTACGACCGCCATTGATTTCCTCCGCGACGCCAACTGCGGCCGGGTCCCGGTCGCCGGCAAGGTGGTGGTGGTCGGCGGCGGCAACGTCGCGATCGACGCCGCCCGCGTCGCGATGCGCAGCGGCGCCTCCTCGGTCACCATGCTCTCCCTGGAGACGGAAGACATCATGCCCGCTTCCCTGGAGGAGCGCACCGAGGCCCGGGAGGACGGCGTCGTCCTGAATCCGGGCTGGGGCCCCAAGGAGGTCCTGGGCACGGACAAGGTGAGCGGCATCGTATTCAAGAAATGCACCTCCGTGTTCAATGCGGAGCACAAGTTCGCCCCGACGTACGACGAGCAGCAGCTCATCACGCTGGACGCCGACCTGGTGATTTTCGCCATCGGCCAGACGGTCGTGCTGAAGGACCTGCTGAAAGATACGAGGGTCGAGTTCTTCCGCGGGGTCTATCCCGTCGCCGACAAGCTGACCTACCAGACCGCCGAGCCCGACATCTTCGTGGGCGGCGACGTGTTCACCGGTCCGAAGTTCGCCATCGACGCCATTGCCGCTGGCAAGGAGGCCGCGGAGTCCCTGCACCGCTTCGTCCAGCACGGACACCTGACCATCGGCCGCAACCGCCGCGACTTCATCGAGCTGAACAAGCAGGATATCGTGGTGGAAAGCTATGACAACAGCTCCCGCCAGGCCCCGGAGGACTACAAACCGCAGAACCGTTTCGCCGAGTACCACGGCACGCTGTCGGAGGAGCAGGTCCGCAAGGAGACCGCCCGCTGCCTGGGCTGCGGCGCTTCCGTCGTGGATGAGAACAAGTGCATCGGCTGCGGCATCTGCACCACCAAGTGCGGCTTCGACGCCATCCACCTGCACCGCGTCCATCCGGAGGCCAGTCACATGTACACGTCTGAAGACAAGTTCAGCGGCATCCTCCCGTATATGATCAAGCGTACCGGCAAGATCCTGTTCAAGAAGCATTAGCCGTGCACGAACTGGGGATCGTATTCTACATCATCAAGGATGTCAAGAAGGCAGCCGAAGAGCATGGTGTCAGCCATGTCTCGGCTGTCGTCATGGACATCGGCGAGGTGTCCACGGTGGTGCCGCACTACCTGCAGGACTGCTGGCGCTGGGCCGCCGACAAGGAAGAGATGCTGACCGGCTGCGAACTGCGGGTCAACACCATCCCTGCAGTGACCCGGTGCGACGACTGCCATCGCGAATACGAAACCGTCCGCTACGGCAAGACCTGCCCGTACTGCCAGGGGGGCAATACTTGGCTGCTTCGGGGCAATGAAGTGGAAATCAAGGAAATCATCGTATAATTGTAAGTATAACCATGTGTTGTTTTATCGTTCCGCTGGCCCAGGCCATCGCCACCACCGCTGTCCGCCACGCAAAAGCCGCTTCGGTGTCCAATCCCGGATCCCATGTGCTCCTCAGGCAGCTTCCCGCCTTGGAGAAGATGCTCTGGGGCGGCACCCTGATGTTGATCGTGGACCACATCATCAATGGTGAGCTCACCTGGCGTTTCCCGTTCTTCACCGCGCTCGGCGTGGAGGGCGGTTTCGGAGTCATGCTGCGTGAGATGCTCACGGTCGGCGTGCCCATGTCGCTCGTGCTCACGGCTGCGTGGGTCCTGTGGGCGGTCTGGAAAGACCGCCGTGCCCTCAAGGCTGCCTGAATGAATTCAATCCCATTTATAATTACTAAAACCAATTCTTATGTTCTTTCAAGTGTATGGGGCAAATGCCCTGGCTCAGTGGGGAATGCTGCTGGTCGTGCTGGCCGGCCTGATTCTCCTCAATGAGTTCGCCCGCCGGACCAAGCTCGGCGGTATTATCACTTTCCTTGCCGTCCCGGCGGCCCTGACCGTCTATTTCGTGGCCATCGCCATCGGCGTGCGTTCCGGTGCCCAGTGGGCCCTGGAGAACCAGACCCATGTCTATATGCAGGGCTGGTTCCACTATGCCAAGCTGTACGCGGCCACGGCCGGGTGCATCGGCTTCATGATGATCAAGTACAAGTGGGGCGTCGGTGCCAAGCACTGGTTCAAGCCGTTCCCCTTCGTCATCGTGGGCATCAACATCCTCATCGCCTGCGTCTCCGACTTCGAGTCCGCGGTCTGCGGCTGGAACAAGTGGTGGCTCACCTCCGAGGGCGTCTGGCAGTACGGCGGCTGGCACAACGTGATGAACGGTGTCGCCGGTCTGATCAACATCATGTGTATGACCGCCTGGTGGAATGTCTATCCTTCCAAGGACAAGA
>CAMHIP010000146.1 GCA_946185205.1 uncultured Bacteroidales bacterium
GCGCCCTGGCCCTGGTGACCAACATCATCGCCATCTGCTACATCATCGCCCAGAGCAAGAAGCGCCACATCAACCCGTACAAGGAAGATGTGTTCGTGGATCAGAAGTACTACAAGGACGCCATGGCCCGCGCGGACCTCAGCTAGCGCACCGGTATTCCTTAACCGAAAAGCCGCAGACGGATCCGTTCCGCCTGCGGCTTTTCCTTTGAAAGCGTTCCGGGTCAGATCTGCACCGGGACGGCCTTCAGGTCGGCCTCGCGGGAGGAGGCGCCGTAGAGGAGTTCGTAGCGGCCCGGCCGGAGGGCGAGCCCGTCCACGGCTTCGCTGTAGAACTCGAAGGCATCCGGGCTGAGGGCGACCGTCACGTCCTCGGTGGCGCCGGCGGCGATGCGGACGCGTTTGAAGCCCTTGAGGGACTTGATGGGAGCGTCCGGATTGTCCAGGGAGCGGACATATACCTGGACGACCTCTTCTCCGTCGCGGCTGCCCGTATTGGTCACCGGCACGGTGAGTGTCATCGCGGCCGGCTTGCCCTGCACCTTGGCGTCGCCATAGGCGAAAGTCGTATAGCTGAGGCCGTAGCCGAAGGCGTAAAGCGGTTCGCCCTTGAAATAGCGGTAGGTGCGGCCGTCCATGTTGTAGTCCTCGAAGTCGGGGAGCTGCTCCGTGGAGGCGTAGAAGGTGACGGGGAGGCGTCCGGCGGGGTTGTAGTCGCCGAAGAGGACGTCGGCCACGGCACTGCCGCAGGCCTGTCCGCCGTACCACGCCTGCACGAGGGCGTCATAGCGGCTCTCCACGTTGCCGAAGCCGATGGCGCTGCCGGACACGTTCACAAGCACGACCGGCTTTCCGGTGGCGTCCAGGGCGGCGAGCAGCTGCTGCTGGACCTCCGGAAGCTCGATGGACGCGCGGTCATGGCCCTCGCCTTCGATGTCGGAGGAGATGCCGCTGACCATCACGATCACGTCGGCCGGGCGGATGCGCTCCACGACCCCGGCGAAATCCACGGGACGGCGGCTGAACAGGTCGAAGGAGAAGGAAGAGGAGCGCGCCTCGGGCTGCGTGAGCTCGATGTCGATCTCATAGGTCTTGCCCTTGACCACCGGGAAGGTGGTGGGGGCGGCGCCGCGGCGGAAGAAGAAGCGGCCGGCGGGCACCTCCGCCTGTTCGGCGACGGTCTTGCCGTTGACGCTGAACTTGTAGGTGCCGCTGCCGCGGACCGTATAGACCATCTCGCCGGTGTAGTCGGCGGTGAAGCTGCCGGTGTAGCGGGCGGAGAAACCGCTGAGCGGGAGTCCCTCGATCCAGGCGCAGTCCTCGTGGGCGAGGGCGGGGGAGGTGGTGTTCAGGACCAGGGCGCTGTCGTAGTCCGTGCTGGCCGCAGCCGCACCCTCGAAGCCGGTGTTGCCGAAATACTCGGCGTGCAGGCCCTTGCCGCCGTTGATCCGGCCGATGTAGTGCGTGGTGATGGCAGACTCGTTCAGGTCGCAGGCGCGCTCGTAGAGGATGGTGGCGTCGGGAGCGGCAGCGCGGATGGCCCCCAGGACGGTCTGGGTGTTGGCGGCCGTCGGGTAGCCGTTGTAGTTGCCGAGAATCACGCGGGCGTCGTCGGCGTTGGGACCGACCACGGCGATGGTGATGCCGTCCTTGCGCAGCGGGAGGATGCCGCCTTCGTTCTTGAGCAGGACGATGGCCTCACGGGCGGCCTTGGCGGCCAGCGCCGTGTGCGCAGGGCTGCTGAGCACATCCGCTCCGAGGGAGGCCCAGGGGAGATTCTCCGCCGGGTCGAACATGCCGAGTTCGAAGCGGGCCTTGAGGATGCGGCGGACGTTGACGTCGATGTCTGCCTCGGAGATGAGTCCCCGGGAGATGGCGTCGGTCAGGGACTTGTAGCTGGTGCCGCATTCGACGTCGGTGCCGGACAGGACGGCGTCAGCCGAGGCGCTGGCGGCGTCTTCGTGCGTGCCGTGCTGGTTCTTGTTGTAGAAGTCGCCGATGGCGCCGCAGTCGGAGACCACGATGCCGCTGAAGCCCCATTTGTTGCGCAGGATGTCCTGCAGCAGGCGGTCGCTGGCGCAGCAGGGCTCGCCCTCATAGCGCTGGTAGGCGCACATCACTTCCTGCACGTTGCCCTCGGTCACGATGTTCTTGAAGGCCGGGAGATAGGTCTCCCACAGGTCGCGCATCGACACGGAAGCGTTGAAGCGGTGCCTCAGCGGCTCCGGTCCGCTGTGCACGGCGAAATGCTTGGCGCAGGAGTGGAGCTTGAAGTATTTCTTGTCGGTTCCCTGCATGGCCTTCACCGTCTGGGTGCCCATCACGGCGTTGAGATAGGGATCCTCACCGGGCGTCTCCTGGCCGCGCCCCCAACGCGGGTCACGGAAGATGTTGACGTTCGGACACCAGAAGGAGAGCCCCTGGTGCCAGATGCCGCCGTTGGGCTCGTTCACGCCGAGGACGTGGTGGTCCGTGGTGTTCCAGACGGCGCGGGCTTCGTCGGACACGGCGGTGTAGATCTCATACTGCTGGTCGGCGTCGAAGGTGGCGCCCAGGGCGATGACCTGCGGGAAGACGGTCACGTCATCGTAGCAGATGCCGTGGCAGGCTTCGTTCCACCAGTTGTAGGCCGGGATGTCCAGCCTGTCGATGGAGATGGAGCCGTTCATCATCAGACCGATCTTCTCCTGCGGGGTGAGCAGGGAGATCAGGTCGTCCACCCGCTTGTCCACGGAGAGCTTCGGGTTCAGGTAGGGGTGCTCGTAGTGCGTGCAGCCGACGGCAAGTCCGGCAGCCAGCGCACAACAGAAAAGGATTGATTTGCGCATATGGCAATAATTTGGTATCATGGATTCAAAGATAGGCAATTCGTTCGGAAATGGATGCCGCGTCCGTGCGGATGGGCGAAAGTTGCACTCTTTTGAGCCGCAGACGAAAGGGATCAGGGCTGCGGAGGCTGGATTCTACTCTGAAGTGCAACGCTTTGAAGTCTGCTCGCTGGAAGTAGACACGGAAAGACTTTTCCGTTAACTCGTTTTTTTTGTCGTGCCGTCATCCGGTCGGGGGACAAAAACAAAGAATCCCGCCCTAGCTTTGCAGCCGGAGCAAGATCCAATGCAAAACATCAGTCTCAACTGATGCAATCATTTCTCATTTACCTCCCAATGACCGCCTGGTGGAATGTCTATCCTTCCAAGGACAAGAAAGATATGATCTGGG
>CAMHIP010000147.1 GCA_946185205.1 uncultured Bacteroidales bacterium
ATACCTGCACTCCGTCCCGCGCAATGCGGAACGGAGTGCAAATATACGGATAATTGGCGGATTTCCAACTACAAGTTGATGGCTACACCGCCCAGGACCGTGATGCCGGGCTCGGGGAAGCCGAGCAGGGTCTGGTAGGAGCGGTTCAGCAGATTCTCCCCGCGGGCGAAGACGCTGATCCAGTCGGCGATGCGGTAGGACAGGCGGCATTTGAGGTCCAGGTAGCTGCTCTTCACGGCATTCTCGCCGGTCGAGAGGTAGAGGTCGTTCACCCCCATCAGGCCCAGTTGGGCCGAGAAGCGGCCGGGCGTCCAGGTCCCGGACAGGTAGGCCTTGTGGACCGGGGCGCCGGTATAGACCGTGCCCATGTGGAGGTAGCTGTAGTTGGCGTTGAACTTCAGCGTCGGCAGGGCCTGCCAGTCGGCGCTCAGTTCCACGCCGCTGTTCTCGAAGGAACCGACATTGCGGTTGGCGCGCTTGCCGTCCACCACCGTCACCTCGATGATGTTGGACCCCTTGGTGTAGAAGACGCTCAGCTCGGCGTTCAGCTTTCCGTCCAGCCAGTGCTGGGAGAGGGTGAAATCATAGCTCCAGGCCCGCTCGGGCAGCAGTTCCTCATTGGCCACGGCGTACATGTAGAGTTCGCGCAGGTTGGGGGTGCGGAACCCCTTGGAAGCGGAGAGCTTGAGCGCGGTATTGGGACCGGCCAGCCAGCTGATGCCGGCCTGCGGGATCCATTCCACGCCATAGAGACTGTGATGCTCCATCCGGATGCCGGCGTCGAAGGTGAATGCGCCGAGCAGCTGCTGGGCAAGCAGATAGACGGCCTCCTCGTGGAGGTGCTTGTGGTCGGCATAGATCTCGGTCACCGGGTTGCGGTAGGCGTTGCCGCCATAGAGCTTGAGATCGACGCCGGCGGTCAGCGTGCCGCCCGTCCAGGGCCGGTAGGCCTGGAAGAGATTGAAGCCGCCCTGGTAGTCGGTGCAGAAGAAGTGGTATTCCTGCGGTTTCCCACCGGCGGCATAGCCGTCGTTGATGTCGTGCTTGCCGTAGTTGAAATAGAGGTTGATGCCGCCGCTCAGCTTGTCATAATGGTTCTCCAGGGAGAGCCAGGACATCATGCGGGTGATGTCGGCCGTGCCGTCGAACATCGGTTTTTCCACCGTGCCGGGATTCTCGGAATACGCGCGGACCACGTTGACGTCGCCGCTCAGGCGCCAGGCGGCCGAGAAGTCGTAGGAGGCCTTCAGCATCGCGCTCGTGGAGCGGAAAGCGGCATTTTCGCGGTGGCCGGCCGTGCGGTCGTGCGCCACGTTGGCCGTCAGGCCGAAGCGGCCGTTGGAATACTGCTCGGTGGCGGAGCCGCGCCAGGTCCCGTAGGAGCCGCCCATCAACTTGACGGCGACCTTGTTGCCCAGGAAATCGGGCCGGCGGGTGATGATGTTGATGGCGCCGCCCATGGCGTTGGAGCCGTAGAGCACGGAAGCCGCGCCGCGCGTCACTTCCACGCGTTCAGCCAGGTCGGAGAGGTATTCGTCCGCCACGGCGTGGCCGTAGATGGACTGGTATTGCGGATGGCCGTCGATGAGCACGAGGGTGCGGCCGCTGGCGGCGCTGAAGCCGCGCAGGGAGATGCCGCCTGCGGCTCCGGCCGACACGCCGTAGCCGGTCACGCCGCGCGAAGTCACGAACAGGCCGGGGACCTGCTCCATCAGCGAAGGCATCAGGGCGCTCTCGTCGCTGGTCGCGATGGTCTCGCGTCCGATGACGGAGACCGGCGCGGGCAGGCGGTCGCGCTCCATGGCCACGCGCGTGCCCGTCACGACGGCGCTGTGCAGGGTATCAACGATTTCACCGTCAGGCCGCGAAGCCGCTGCCTGTGCGGAAAAGACGGTCAGGAACGCCGCCAGCGGAATCATCAGGAATCTTTTCATTTCTCTATTGTCAGCGGCTGCAAAGTAACAACATTCCCGGCTGAAAAATTTGACTGAAAAGTCCAGATTAATTGACTGAAAAGTCCATTTTTTCTTATCTTTGCCGTATGGAAGGATTCAGCCGCATCAACCGCTCCGGCGTGGTATTCTCCCGGGTGGACCGGGAGGATGTCCGCGGCCCCCAGCATCTCAAGGAGCACACCCTGCTGTACATCCGGTCGGGCCGGGCGGAGGTGATCTGCGACGGGCGCCGGACGCCCCTTTCGGCGGGCGACTGCGTATTCCTGCGCAAGGATCACCGCCTGGTGCTGGATGCCTGGGCGCCCGAAGACGGGCAGCCCTTCCAGTCGGTCGCCCTGTTTTTCTGCCGGCATTTCCTGCACAGCTACTACCGGATGCTGCGGCCCTCAGACCTGCCGGGCGATGCCCGGCGAGACAGCGAACCCGTGCTCAAGATCCCGGCCGGCCCGGAGCTGGAGAGTCTCTTCCTGTCGCTGATACCCTACCTCGATGCCGCGGATTCCCTGTCTGAAGAAACGGCCTGGCTCAAACGCCTGGAAGGCGCCCGTTGCGTGCTGGCCGCCGACCGCAACGTGTATGCGTCCCTGTTCGACTTCGCCCAGCCCTACAAGATCGACCTGCTGGGTTTCATGGAAGAGAACTACACCTACGACCTGCCGGTGCCGGAACTGGCCCGCTACACCGGCCGGAGCCTGTCCGCTTTCAAGCGGGATTTCAAGAAAGTGAGCGACCTGACGCCGGAAAAATGGATCCTGCGCCGGCGGCTGCAGGAGGCCCACCGGCTGCTCGCCGGCGGCGGACGCAAGGTGGCCGACGCCATGCTGGAGTCAGGATTCAAAGACCCGGCTTTCTTCAGCCGGGCCTATAAACGCGAATATGGCTATTCTCCCCGGGAGACCCCGGTTATTTTATACTGAAAAGCACTACATTTGTAGGAAGACACAAACAAAACCTGCACGCTGACCACTATGGCATCAACCAATACCCAAAAGCAAGCAGCAAAAGCCTTTGTCCAGGAATGGTCCGGCAAGGGCTACGATATGGACATGTCGGCCAAGGCCCGGCAAAGCGACGGTGTCGAATTCACCAAAAAGTAACCGACTATGGAAAAGAACCTCACCATACGCAATAGCACCGCCGAATTCCTCATCTTTCAGCTGGAGAATCGCGAAGACGGCGTACAACTGCTTTACTCCGACGAAACGCTCTGGCTTACCCAGGATGCCATCTCCCTGCTTTTTGACAAAGGCCGTT
>CAMHIP010000148.1 GCA_946185205.1 uncultured Bacteroidales bacterium
CGATCATCACGTCGCGGCCCTGGTTGTTCTTCGGGAACGCGATGTAGTCGCGGATCGTCTCCTGCCCGCCGAAGAGGGCGCAGACGCGGTCGAATCCGAACGCCAGGCCGCCGTGGGGCGGGGCGCCGAACTTGAAGGCGTTGATGATGAAGCCGAACTTGTATTCGGCGTCCTCCTTGCTGATGCCCAGCACTTCGAACATGCGCTCCTGCATCGCGGCCTCGTGGATCCGGATGGAGCCGCCGCCGAGTTCGGTGCCGTTGAGCACGAAGTCGTAGGCATTGGCGCACACGCGCTCCAGGTCCTCCTTCTTGTCGGAGTAGAACCATTTCTCGTGCTCCGGCTTGGGGGCCGTGAAGGGGTGGTGCATGGCGTAGAAGCGGCCGTCCTCCTCGCTCCATTCCAGGAGCGGGAAATCGACGATCCACAGCGGGGCGAAGACCTTCGGGTCGCGCAGGCCCAGGCGATTCCCCATTTCGATGCGGAGCACGCCCAGCTGCGTCTGCGTCTTGCGCTTGGGACCGCAGAGGATCAGCACCAGGTCGCCGGGCCGGGCCTCACAGGCCTCGGCGACGGCTTTCAGCTGCTCCGGCGTGTAGAATTTATCGACGCTGGACTTGATGCTGCTGTCGGGGTTGCATTTGATGTAAACCAGGCCCTTGGCGCCCACCTGCGGGCGTTTCACCCACTCGGTCAGCTCGTCGAGCTGCTTGCGGGTGTATTCGGCGCAGCCCGGGACGGCGATGCCGCCGATGTAGTCCGCACCGTCAAAGACGCTGAAGCCGCAGCCCTTCACGAGCGGGCTGATCTCATGGATTTTCATCCCGAAGCGGATATCCGGCTTGTCGGAGCCGTAGTCGTCCATCGCGTCGTACCAGCTCATGCGCGGCAGCGGGTTGGGGATATCGACGCCCAGGGCGTTCTTGAACATCTGCCGCATCATGCCTTCGAAGGTGTTCAGCACGTCCTCCTGCTCCACAAAGCTCATCTCGCAGTCGATCTGGGTGAACTCCGGCTGGCGGTCGGCGCGCAGGTCTTCGTCGCGGAAGCAGCGCACGATCTGGAAGTAGCGGTCATAGCCCGCGACCATCAGCAGCTGCTTGAAGGTCTGGGGACTC
Source organism: uncultured Bacteroidales bacterium (assembly GCA_946185205.1). Taxonomy (GTDB): domain Bacteria; phylum Bacteroidota; class Bacteroidia; order Bacteroidales; family UBA932; genus Cryptobacteroides. The sequence goes on from CAMHIP010000148.1 coordinate 1,119, forward strand.
TGCGGCAGGGCGTAGAAGGTGCCCGGGTTCATGCGGGAAGGCACCACGAAGTCGCGGGCGCCCTCCGGCGTGGATTTGATCAGGTACGGGGTCTCGATCTCCATGAAGCCCTCTCCGTCCAGGTAGGAGCGGATCTCCTGCGCCAGGCGGTGGCGCAGCGCGAGGGCCCGCTGGAGGGGCGGACGGCGCAGGTCGAGGTAGCGGTACTTGGCGCGCAGGTCCTCACCGCCGTCTGAATTCTCTTCGATGGTGAAGGGCGGGGTGACGGATTTGTTGAGGATGCGGATGGCGGAGAGCTTGATCTCCACTTCGCCGGTCGGCATCTTGGGGTTCTTGCTCTGGCGCTCGACCACCTCTCCGGTGGCCTGGATCACGAATTCACGGCCCAGGCCGGAGGCGGTCTCCACCAACTCCGGGGCGGCGTCCGCCTCCACGACCAGCTGGGTGATGCCGTAGCGGTCGCGCAGGTCGATGAAGGTCATACCGCCGAGTTTGCGGGATTTCTGCACCCATCCCGCGAGGGTCACTGTCTTGCCTTGGTCGGCGAGGCGCAGCTCGCCGCAAGTGTGGGTTCTGTACATATCTTGAGAATCTTTTGTTCCAAACTACAAATGTAGCAAAAAATCCTCTAATATAATATGCTGCCCGCCCCCGGCCCGTCCGGGCATGGTCTGGGCATGGTCCGGGCCTGCGCTGCCGCAGCCGTTGCTGAGTATCAGTGTTTTACGAAATAGCCTTCGGAGAAATCTCCGAAGGTTATTCTGTAAATCGTTGATAATCAATTGCCGCCTATTCTGCAGTTGGCGTGTCGTACAGCGGGCAATAAAGGTATCCGTCAGTCAGGTAGTCCCCGAACGAGCAGCTGAAACTGACATTCCGGAAATGGAGGATGACATGATCGTCTCCCTTGTCGGCAAGGGTGATCTTCCCGCCATACTCAAAAGTCGTGGCATGGCTGTCATTCGAGGCGACAAAAGAAAACATGAACCGGCTGATCTTCAGTTCATCCCCGACCTTCATCTTTTCTATGCCGTCGAAATAGATGCTCAACATGAATGTGTCATAGACCATTTTGCCTCCGCTCCAGGCACAGAGCCAGGACTGACCGTCCATATCGCTCCGCTCGCAGACCTTCGTGCGGCTGAACGTGGTGACGGTGTCTTCGAACTCACTGCTTTTTGTGTGAATCGTAGTCTTGGCGGCCTGGGCTTCATTCCCGAACAGTTCTTCAGGCGAGATGGCGTCCTTGCTGCAGGAGGCGGCCAGCAAAGCAGCGGCCACCATGATGAATTGTGTAATTGTGTGTCTCATGTCCTTTGTGTTTTCTGTCTATATAACTCACTCCTGCACAAAACACTGCGCCCAAAGATAATCATTTTTCGTTACAGGTCAAAACGCAGTCCGACGTGGAGGGAGACTCCCAGCGGATGCTCCGTGCGGTAGGTGACAAGGTCGGTCCGGGTGAAATAGCAGGACAGTTCCGGCTGGAAGTAGAGCTGCGCGAGAGAGCCGATTCTGTACTGGATGCCGCCGAAAATAATAAAAACCGCCCGTTTTTCATACGGGCGGCTTTGAGATTCCCGGTCAAGCCGGGAATGACGGGAAGGTCAGGTCGGGAATGACAGACAGGGGGCTAGCGGGCCTTGATGTCCCACTTGGCGTTGTCGTTGCTGAAGTCGAACTTCGCCAGGGTGGGGGTGCTGTCGGCGACGGAGTAGAGGCAGAAGTCCTTGGCGTCGCAGCCGGGGATGGCCTTCGGCTTGATGCGCCAGGTGCCGTCGGTGAGCTGCTCGATGGCCCAGAGCTGCTCGTCGGCACCGGTGAACTCCGGCACGGTCACGACCTCTGCGCCTTCAGCGGCGGCCAGGGCGCGGTTGGTGCCCTGGATCACGATCTTGTACCACGGGCCGCCGAGATAGCCGCCGGCCTCGGGCACGGCCTCGATCGTCCACTGCTGGTGCGGGCGGGCCATGT
>CAMHIP010000149.1 GCA_946185205.1 uncultured Bacteroidales bacterium
CCAGCCGGTCGTTCAAAGTGGTCAAATGCTCGATAAGGGCCGCATAATTATCTGATTCATAGTCGGTACGCGTCTCCAGCTCCTGGGTCACGGAAGCGATCTCCCGTTCAATCTCCGCCGTGTTCGCAAAAGCCGTCATCGCCTCTTCGAGCACGGTGCGGCCGCGGTGGTGCTCCATGATCTGGGGCAGATAGCCGACCGTGAGGTCACGCGGCTTGTCGATCCGGCCGGAAGTCGGGTTCTGAAGCCCGCAGATGAGTTTCAGGATCGTGGACTTCCCCGCTCCGTTCTTGCCCACGAGTCCGATCTTGTCGGCCTCGCTCACGTGGAAGTTGATCTTGTCCAGCAAGACGAAACCTCCATACGCAACTGTCACATCTTCAATCGAAATCATACAAACTCCATGCGTTCAAAAAACTCGGGCCGGTGGAAGTCCGGACGGGGCGTGGCGATGGGCGCCCAGCTCAGGTAGTGCGGCACGGGCAGAAGGTCCCCGCATTTGTAGAAATTGCCCCGCCCTTTCACGCCGGCAAAGGACGCCAGCCCGAAAGTGGCCGCCGGAATATCCAGCCGGACCTCCCAGGCCGTCGCTTGCTGCCGCAGGCCGAAAGGGGCGTCCCCCAGCGTACAGCGGCGCCGGATGGCCCCGAGGACCTCCGCAGGCAGCGGTTCGCGTCCGTGCCGCCCCGCGCCCCGGCAGAGCAGAATCCGTCCCGTGCAGGTGCATTCCAGATTGTAGTAGAGACCATCTTCGCGCGGCGCGAAGAAGAATTCCACGCAGGAGTCCTCCCAGGCCCGGCCCCCGTCCGCCTCGCACACGGCCCGTACGGCCGCCTCCCGGACGCGGAAATGCAGCTGCAGGAGCGCTCCGGTATGGGAGATCTCTACGGACGCTTCAGGCGCATACGGGAACGCTTCCGGCCAGTTCAGGCAGCCGATCCGCTCGATTCGGGGTTCGCTGGAGACTTGGAGCATAGCAGGATGGCTATTTCATACAACAAATACAGCGGCGCGGCCACGATCACCATCGACAGCGGATCCGCCGGCGTCACGACGGCGGCGATGACCAGGACGATCACCAGGGCATAGCGCCGTCCCTTGCGCAGCTGTTCGCGCGTCAGCACGCCCAGCCGGGAGAGCATCCAGATGACGGTCGGGAACTCGAAGGCGATGCCGATCATCAGCACGGTCGAGGTGAACATCGACATGTAGGAGCCGATCGTGATCGTGTTGGTGATCATGTCGCTGACGGAATAGTTCAGGAAAAACTGCACACAGGCCGGCAGGACCAGCACGTAGCCGACGGCCACGCCCAGGTAGAAGAGGCCCGTGGACAGGGCGAACGCCGTTCCCACGGCCCGGCGCTCCCCTTTGTAAAGGGCAGGGGCGATGAAACGCCACAGTTCCCAGACGACATACGGGAAAGCCAGGATCAGGGCGGCCCCGAAGGCGGCCTGCAGGTGGACGAAGAACTGGGCGGACAGCTCCACGTTGATCAGTTCCAGGTCAAAATGCCAGCCCAGCAGGCGGTAGATGAAGAAATCATCCGACGCCGGCAGGAACACAAGCCGGAAGAGCGGCTTCTTGAAAATGAAGCCCAGCACGGCGAACAGGCATATGGCAAGAAGGGAGCGGAAAATCGTTCCCCTCAATTCTTCGAGATGGTCCCAGAAGGACATCTCCCGCTCTTTGCCTGACTCCGCCACGCTCTACTGCTTGGGCGCCGTGTCGTCCTTGGCGTCTTTCTTCAGACTCTCGTCAGCCTGGTTGATCTGGTCCTCGATTTCGTTCATGCCCTCTTTGAAGCTCTTGACACCCTTGCCGAGGCCCTTCATGAGTTCGGGAATCTTCTTGCCACCGAACAGAAGGAGAATGACCAGGGCGATGATGACGACTTGCCAGGGACCGATGACCCCCAATGGATAGATCAGCATAATTCTATGATTTTAAACTATTTCAATGCATTCAGGGAAGCCTCCAGCGCCTCGATGCGGGCCAGGCTGTCGGCCTCTTTCTTACGTTCGTTCGCAATCACGGCCTCCGGGGCGTGGGAGACGAACTTCTCGTTGGAGAGCTTGGCGCGGACGCCGGCGAGGAACTTGCGCTGGTGCTCGAGTTCCGCGATCAGCTTGGCCTTCTCTTCGTCGGCATTGACGAAGCCGGCCATCGGAATGCTCATCTTGATGGTCCCCACGAGGAAGGACACGGATGCGCCTTCCGCGGCTCCGGGCTGGATGAGCCCGAGGTTGGCGGCCTTCTTGAGCACCGGGAGCAGCTCTTCGGAGAACGCTCCGTCGATGAAGAGGTTCAGCTCTTCCTTCGGCGCGATCTGCTTCTGTGCACGGACGGCACGGATGGCGACGATGGCCTCCTGGGCCTGCGCGAAACGGGTCAGGAACGCGGCATCGTACGGGCCCGCGGCCGGGGTGCGCTGGTACATGATGGTCTCCCCTTCCCGACGCGGCTCCATGGCCTGCCAGAGTTCTTCGGTGATGAACGGCATCACCGGGTGGATGAGCTTGAGCAGTTTCTCGAAGAAGAGCACGGCCGCCTCGTAGGTCCTGCCGTCCACGGCTTTGCCGTATTCCGGCTTGACCAGCTCGAGGAACCAGCTGCAGTAGTCGTCCCAGAACAGCTTGTAAATGGCCATCAGCGCATCGTTGATGCGGAACTTGGCGTAGTGGTCCTCCACCGTCTCGATCGTGCGGGAGAGCAGGTTGTCGAACCATTTGACGGCCACGCGGGCCGCTTCCGGCTGCTCGGCGGCAGAATCGACGTTCCAGCTGCTTACGAGCCGCCAGGCATTCCAGATCTTGGCGCAGAAATTCCGGCCCTGCTCCACCTGCGACTCGTCGTAGAGGATATCGTTGCCGGCGGAGGCGCACAGCAGCATGCCGAGCCGGACGGCGTCGGCGCCGTATTTTTCAATCAGGTCGAGCGGGTTGGGGCTGTTGCCCAGGGTCTTGCTCATCTTGCGGCCGATCTTGTCGCGCACGA
>CAMHIP010000150.1 GCA_946185205.1 uncultured Bacteroidales bacterium
AGCACACTTCATCGAAATTGGTGGCGCGGACCTTCGGGTCCTGCTCGCGCACCGGCACACGGGGAATTCTGTTTGCCATATTACTTGCCCCTCCCTATTTTACAGACATGTTTCTCGTTCGTTTCGGCCTCCTCGGCCTTGTACTGGCCCTGACGGCGCATCGCCTCGTCGAAATCGACCTCGTAACCGTCGAACTCCGGACCCTCGACGCAGGCAAAGCGCGTCTTGCCGCCCACGCTCACGCGGCAGGCGCCGCACATGCCGGTGCCGTCGACCATCAGCGTATTGAGCGAAACCGTGGCCGGGATGCCCAGCTTCTTGCAGGTCAGCGTGGTGAACTTCATCATGATCATCGGGCCGATGATCACGGCCTGCGTGTAGCTGTGGCCGTCGGCGACCACCTTCTCCAGCATGTTGGTACCCATCCCCTTGAATCCGGCGGAGCCGTCGTCCGTGCAGATGAAGAGATTGTCGCAGACGGAGGCCATTTCCTCCGTGTAGATCAGCAGGTCCTTCGTCTTGGCTCCGATGATCACGTCCACGGGGACGCCGTGCTCCTTGAGCCACTTGGCCTGGGGATAGACGGGGGCCGTCCCCACGCCGCCGGCGATGAGGATATAACGCTGCTGAGAAAGCTGCTCCGGGGTCATATTTACGAATTCGGAGGGCAGGCCCAACGGGCCGACCACGTCGGCAAAGGACTCTCCGGGCTCATAGGCGATGATGTCGGCACTGGAGGCGCCGATCTTCTGGGTGACAATGGTCACCGTCCCCCGCTCAGCATCGAAATCGCTGATAGTCAACGGTATTCTCTCACCCTTCTCGTCCGCGCGGACGATCAGGAACTGGCCCGGCTGGGCGGCTGCTGCGAGCCGCGGGGCCTTCACTTCCATCCGACAGATGGTCGGAGTCAGCATATCTTTGGACAGGATCTGATACATAACATCCAAAGTTACGCAAAAAATCCCCGACTTGTTCACAAGCCGGGGATTTTTTAAGAGGAGGATTCTCCTAGAAGCGGTAGCGCAGACCGACAGCAGCGTTACCCCAGGCCATGCCGCCGTTGAAGATGTAGAGCGGAGCCCAGTCGAGGGAAATGTTGAGCGGAATGGAAGGCAGCTCGAATTCGATACCGAACTGGGCGCCGACACCACCGGTAAAGACGCTGGTGGAGGTGGTACCATCATTGTAGCCGTAGAAACCGAGCATGGCGCCGGGACCGACATAGAAATTGACGACACCCGCGTTGGCGACCACGAAATCATAGAAACCCTGCAGGGCGATGCCGGTGCCATAACGGGCGAAGGAAGCACCGAGATCAAACTCGGCGAAGTTGCTCCCGAAACCATGCTGGTAGGAGAGTTCGACACCACCGGGGCCACCACGGAGACCCAGGGCGCGCGGCTGCGCGGAAGCGACGGCTGCAAAAGCGAGCACGCCGAGGAGGATAGCGATAATCTTTTTCATAATTGATTAATAATAATTGGGTTAAACAATTCCAGAGAAACCGAGGAAGGCCATCGCCATGATGCCCACGGTGATGAGGGCGATCGGGAGGCCCTTGAAGGCCTTGGGCACGTCGTTGCCTGCCAGATGCTCGCGCAGGCCGGCGAACAGGCACATCGCGAGGCCGTAGCCGAGCGAAGTGGCGAAGGCATAGACCGTGGCCTGACCGAGATTCAGCATATGGGGAGCGGCCCCGCCGAAGGCGAAGTCTTTGGTCACCACGGTGATGGCCACGCCGAGGACGGCGCAGTTGGTGGTGATCAGGGGAAGGAAGATGCCGAGGGCCTGATAGAGCGAGGGACTGATCTTCTTCAGCACGATCTCCACCATCTGCACGAGGGCGGCGATCACGAGGATGAAGGAGATGGTCTGCAGGAACTCCAGACCGAAAGGCACCAGCAGGTACTGGTTCAGCAGGTAGGTCACCACGGTGGCGAGCGTGATCACGAAGCAGACCGCTCCGGACATGCCCGTGGCCGTGGAAAGCTTGTTGGACACGCCCAGGAAGGGGCAGATGCCCAGGAACTGCGCCAGCAGGATATTATTGACGAAAATCGCCGAGACGATGATGAGGAAATACTCCATAGCGCACTACTTTTTAGCCAGATACTTGTTGAACAGGACCATCAGGAAGCCCAGCACCAGGAAGGCGCCCGGAGCCATCACGAAGGCCAGGATACCGTCGCCCGAGATGAACTTCCATCCGAACACGGCGCCGCTGCCGAGGATTTCGCGCACGATGCCGATGACCGTCAGCGAGGCGGTGAATCCCAGGCCGACGCCGAGGCCGTCGAGGGCGGACTCGCCCACGGAGTGCTTGTTGGCGAAACCTTCCGCACGGCCGAGGACGATACAGTTGACGACGATCAGCGGGATGAACAGGCCGAGCGTCTCATAGACCGCAGGCGTGAAGGCCTGCATCAGGAGCTGAAGCACGGTCACGAAGGTGGCGATCACGGTGATATAGACCGGGATACGCACCTTGTCCGGGACCATCGGAGCGATCAGCGAGATGACGATGTTGCTGAGGATCAGCACGAACATGGTCGCGAGGCCCATCTCGAGGCCGTTCATCGCGGAGGTCGTCGTGGCGAGCGTCGGACACATGCCGAGCACCAGCACGAAGGTCGGGTTGTTCTTGACGAACCCGTCAGTCACGAAATGCCATTTACTCATTGCCTTGTCCTCCTGTCAGTTTGTGGAACACATTCACCGCGTTGGAAACGGCCAGCGCATAGGCGCGCGAGGTGATGGTCGAAGCCGTGATGGCGTCGAGGTCGCCGCCGTCCTTCTTGACGGCCAGCGTCTTCGCAGCCGGGTCGAAACCGCGGAACTGCTCCATGAAATGCGTGTCCGTCGTGCACTTGGCACCCAGGCCCGGCGTCTCGCTGTGCGAGAGGACCGTGGTGTTGT
>CAMHIP010000151.1 GCA_946185205.1 uncultured Bacteroidales bacterium
CGGTTGAGATAGACCGTGGCGAAGGACAGCGGCTCCGCGCTCTTCGCGTCCTGCAGGGACAGCTTGACGCGGATGTTGCGGTTGTTCTGGAACAGATCATAGTCCATGACGACCACCTGGGCGTGGAGCGGGATCATCCCCAGAAGCAGGGAGAACAGTACGAGAAGACGTCTTTTTGTCATAAGTTATTGAAAAAGAAAAAAATCCTGCAAATTATTTGCCATGCCGGACGCCCCGGACCGCCTCCGCAAAAATACGAATAATTACATCATGTTGAACATGGCGTTCTGCACCCGGGCGTTCTTGGCGGGGTTCATCTTGCCGAAGTTCCACTTCACGGAGAACATCGCATAGCGGCCCATCACGAGGTAGATGCTGTCTTCGACATACTCCGCACTGACCGAGCGCTGCTGGGAGCGCTGCTGGTTGAGCAGGTCGGAAATGCCGAGACTCAGCGTGAAGGCCTTGATGCTCTTGCTGACGGAGATGTTCCACAGGCAATAGGGATCGTTGAATCCGGCCGGATAGCCCAGGAAATGGTTGTAGGACAGATACGACTTGAACTCCCAGCCGTGCAGGGTCTCATAGAGCAGGTCCAGATAATGGGAGAAATTCCAGTAATCCGTGTTGGCCGAGGGATCCAGGCTGTAGCGGCTGCGCGTATTGGCAGCGCGGGAACTGAGCTCTACGGAGAAACGGTCCAGCCGATAGCCGAGGTGCAGGGAGCCGCTGAGATTGGACTGCGTGGTGCGGCTCTCCGCGAATCCGCTCTGCCCGCTGTAGAAGCGGCTGCCGGAAGCGTCGCCCCAGAAGTCGGCCATGAAGGCGTTGTAGTCGAAGGTCAGCAGGTCCATGCCGGCGCGCCGGAAGGTGGCCTGGTAGCCGGTGCCCGTGGCAAAGTTCCCGTTGAGGGTGGCTCCCAGGGTGATCCGTTTCTTCGCGCCGATCGGCTGGCGCCAGGTGAGGTAGCCGCGCCAGGTGCTGGACGGCCGCCGGGTGTTGACGGGTACGGAATAGCGGATGCCGTCCGCATCGAACCAGGAGGCGCTCTGGATGCCGCGCTGGGTCATCGACCAGTCGAGGTCGATGCTGATGTAGGAGAGGGTCTTCCGGTTGTTGTAGCTCCAGTCGATGTAGGCCGAGTGGCTGTAGGTGGGGCGCAGATATACGTTGCCGGTGGAGATCTGCAAGGGGTTGGAGATGTCCAGCACCGGCAGGATCCGGGCCCCGGACACCTGGTTGGAGTTGCCCTGGTAGGAGGCATAGATGCTGTGGCCGTTCTTGCCGTTGAAGCGGACGGACACATACGGCGACCAGTCGTGCATCCACTCGCCGATGCCGCTCTCGGTGTCGCGTCCCAGCGAGCGGGAGCGGACTTCGTTGCGCGTCTGGTCATGCTGCAGGCCGAAGAAGACCTGGTTGTTCTCCTTGCGCCACTGCATCTGGAGCCGTTCGCGGAGCAGGAGGTAGTCGCTCCGCGAAGTGGAGGAGTAGTAGTCGTTGGCGGAGCCGTCGGCGTTGAAGGCCGCCTTGCCGCTGCTGCGCTGCTGCCACATCGGGGAGAACTGCGCGGACACGCCCCAGTATTTCCCGACGGGCTCGATGTAGCTCAGCGTGCTGGAGACCATCCGGCCGCCGCCGGCGTTGTCGTAGTGCAGTTTGCGCGGGGTGACGGCCGTCCCGTACCAGGTCCGGGAATCTTCGCGGCTGCTGCCCTGGCTCTGCTGGAAGTTGTAGTTGAAGGTGAGGGTCATGTTGCGCCGTTCCCTGCCCATGTCCTTGATGCCGCCGGAGATGCGTCCGTTCGTCCGCCAGCTGCGCGAATCGGCGGAGGTGGCGGCGTCGGTGCCGTTGATTTCCGTGCCCGCGGCGTCCGTGGTGGCGGAGCTGTTGTGCGAGGTGCTGCTGCCGCCGCTGAAAGCGAACGAGGGCGTGAAGACGAAGTTGTATTTCCGGGTGTCCTTCTTCTCCAGCTCGAAGTTGACGCCGGCCCGGTGGGTGCGGCTGGTCCCCTCCGTGAGACCGTCCGAGAACAGCGGGTCCTCGCCCACCAGCGTCGACTGGCGTGCGGTGCGCCGGCCGGAGACCCGGTCGGTGAAGTTGTAGCTGACGCTGGCGGTGGTCTCCATCCCCTTGATGCGGTCGGAGTTGAGGTTGGCGCCGGCCATCGCCGACGTGCTCAGGCCGCCGACCAGCGAGGAAATGCCCAGGTCTTCGAGGTCGTCCGCGTTGCGTCCGACCAGGATGACGGAACCGCTTCCCGGCTCGGCCGCGTTCTGTCCGTTGGCGAGCAGGGTGAGCTGGTCGGTCTCGTTGTAGCCGCTCAGCAGCACGTTGCCGCCCCAGAGGGCGTGCCGGTCGTCGCTGAGCCCGTCTTGGTTGCGCCCCTGGCGGTAGCCGCCGGCGAGCTTGGCGTTGCCGAACCAGCCCTGCTTGTATTCTTCCTTGAGCTGCAGGTCCATCACCTTCTCGCGGCTGTCCTGCGCGGCGATGCCGGAGAAGGCAGCGTCCTTCTTCTCCTGATCGACCACCTTGATCTTGTCCACGATCTTGGCCGGGAGGTTCTTCAGCGCCGCCGTGGGGTCGTTGAAGAAGAAGGTCTTGCCGCCCACGGTGATCTTGTCCACGGCCTCGCCGTTCACCTTGACCGTGCCGTCGTCGCCGACTTCCATGCCCGGCATCTTCTTGATCAGGTCCTCCAGCATGGCGTTGTCGCCCACATGGAAGGCCG
>CAMHIP010000152.1 GCA_946185205.1 uncultured Bacteroidales bacterium
GAACGCGGCCCAGCAGAAGAACTGCACCAGGCCCACGGTCCAGAAGGTCTTCGGGGCATGGAGCAGGAGCTTCAGCAGCCCCGGCTTGTCTTTCTCGTCCTGCGCCTGCTTCTGCGGGTCGATGCCGTGGAACGCGGCATACTCTGCCGGCGGCATCTCCTTGACTTTCATGAAGGTGTAGAGCACGCAGAGGATCAGGATGGCAGCGCCGCAGTAGAAGCTCCACACCACGGAAGGCGGGATCACGCCCTTGGGCGCAGTGTTGGCGATGCCGATCCAGGTGAAGAAGATCGGGAAGAGGTAGCCCACCAGGCTGCCGGCGTTGCACAGCAGCGACTGGATGGAATAGGCCTGCGCCTTCTGCTCCTCGCCCACCATGTCGCCCACCATCATCTTGAAGGGCTGCATGGCCACGTTGATGGAGGTGTCCAGGAAGATCAGCGAGAAGAGGCCGAACCACATGGCGCCGTTCAGGCCCAGGAAGAGCCGCTGGCTGAAATTGAGGCTGCCCGCATTGGGCAGGAAGATCATCACGAGCACGGCCACGATGGCGCCGACGAGCAGATACGGCTTGCGGCGGCCCATCCGGCACCAGGTGCGGTCGGAATATTTGCCGATGAGGGGCTGGACGATCATGCCCATGAGCGGGGGAAGGATCCAGAAGAAACTGAGCTGGTGCGGATCCGCACCGAGCGTCGCGAAGATGCGGCTGATGTTGGCGCTCTGCAGGGCATAGGCGATCTGCACTCCGAAAAATCCGAAGCTGAGATTCCACATTTGCCAGAAAGAAAGCGATGATTTTGCGGCCATGGTTAGTGTTATTTCGGGGCTAAGATAAAGCGCTTTTCTTTTCCGTTGTCCGCGCGTACGACGGATTACGATGAAAAACCGGATGAATTTTGCGTTTTTGGTGACGAATTTTTAACTTTGGAAAACAGAATTGCTCCTTTATGGATAAAGTTCGTACACGCACTTCCGTCTGGATGGTCCTCGCTTTTGCCGTGCTCCATGCTTTGACCTGCATCGCCTGCCGGTCGTTGAATGTCGAGGACACGCAGGCGCTGACCCTGCTGACCCTGGCCATGGTGTTCATCCTCTGCACGCAGGGCGGTTTCAGAATCTATTTCACGCTGGTCGCGCTGGTCCTCGTCAATGTGATGGCCTATCTGATCGGTAATGCGCTCCCGCCCCTGCTGGATCCGTTGTTCGGGGAGACGATGTGGACGCACGCCGTATCGACCCTGGTGACCACCCTCGTGCTGGGCGGGCTGCTCGTGGCTGCCCTCAGCATCTTGTCCGACTATCCGTCCTTCAGCAAAGTGAAAGAGATGGATTCCCCCAGGACCTACCGGGTCCGCTGGGTGGTCCGGCTGGGCAACCGGATTGTTCCGGTGATGACGGACCAGATTGCCTGTTTCTTTTCGGAAGACAAAAGCAACTACCTGATGACCTTGGACGGACAGCGGTACATCGTGGATGCCACGATGGAAACCATCTCCGGGGAACTGGATCCGGAGCGTTTCTTCCGCATCAACCGCAGCTGCATTCTCGCACTCGGCTCCATCGACAGCGCCGTTGTGAACGATGGCCGCTACACCGTCGAGGTGCACCCCTCGCCCGGCGACGTGTCGCTGACCGTCACCCGTTCCCGTGAAGATGAATTTCTTCGCTGGCTGGAGAAGAGCTAGAGTTTGTAGTAGGAGCCCAGAATCGCCGCGAACCAGCTCGGCGGCAGGATCTTCTTGAGCGTCACCGACAGGCGCTGCTCCAGCGTGGAGATGATGTAGTGATAGCGGGGCCGCTTCTTGCACACGATCTTCGCGATCTTGCCCGCCAGGAACTCCGGCTTGAGGCCCGTCGTCTCATCCTTCTCGATGCTGGCGAGCGACTTGGCGTAGGTCTGATAGACTTCGTAAGCTTCGGGGTCCGCGACGCTCTTGCGCTGCGCCGTGAAAGCAGTGGCGAAGTCGCCCGGCTCGATCACGACCACCTGGATGCCGAAGGCCTTCGTCTCCAGGCGCAGGGCCTCGCAATAGCCCTCGATGGCGAATTTGGAAGCGGAGTAGAGCCCCTGGAACGGGAGACCCATCAGGCCGCCGATGGAGCTGAAACACAGGATCTTGCCTCCGCCCTGCCGCCGCATCACCGGCAGCACGTGGTGCAGGAAACGCACCATCCCCATCCAGTTCACGTCCATCTGGCGCTCCGCATCCTCCAGGGAGCAGAACTCCAGCGGTCCGCCGATGCCCATTCCCGCATTGTTGATGAACACATCGATGCGCCCTTCGGCATCGACCACCTGCTTCACGGCCGCCTCGCAGTCTTCCGGCCGCTGGGCGTCCGCCCAGATGTAGGTGACGCCGGGCAGGAATTCCTTCGCGTGGCGGTGCGTGCCATAGACCTTGTGGCCGTCTGCGGACAGGCGCTCGGCCATCGCGCGGCCGAAGCCGGAGGTGATGCCGGTGATGAGGATGACCATTACTGGATGATTTCGAGTTCGCGGAAGATCTTGGTGAGTTTCTCCACGGCCTCGTCCACCTGCTCGATGCTGTGGGTGGCCATGAGGGCGAAACGGATGAGCACGTCCTTCTCCGGCACGGCCGGGGCGATGACCGGGGTGATGAACACGCCGACTTCGTAGGCCTTGCGCACGACGGTCATGGCCTTGACGGTGTCGCGCACGAAGAGCGGGATGATCGGGGACTGGGTGTGGCCCGTGTCGAAGC
>CAMHIP010000153.1 GCA_946185205.1 uncultured Bacteroidales bacterium
CCATTGCCAAGGAAGGAAAGGCTTCTGAGGTCACAGGCGGAAAGTTCATCAATAAGCATAAACTTATCTCGGCCAGCAGTGTGAGTTCTGCTTTGAAGGGTCTGCTGGACAAGGACTTCATTACCGTAGACAAGAATGTCTACCGTGTTTATGACCAGTTCTTCTCTCTCTGGCTTGCGTTTAAAGGAATGATTTAAGCACAGTAGCTATGCAGCGGTACCTGAAAGGGGAGGTGTGAGCAAGCCATGAAAACCCCTGTTCCCGGCAAAATCATCCTGGCCCTCGACTCCTTCAAGGGCTGTCTGCGTTCCGTTGAGGCGAACCGGGCGGCGGCGGAAGGGGTGCGGGGGGTGTGCCCGGATGCGGAGGTGGTGGAGGTGCCGGTCAGCGACGGGGGCGAGGGGTTCCTGGAGGCTTTCCGGGGGGCCATCGGCGGCGCGTGGGTAACGCTTCCCGTGAGGGATCCGCTGATGCGGAGCATCCCGGCCCGCTATCTGCTGAAGGGGCGGACGGCCGTGGTGGAGATGGCTGCGGCCAGCGGCCTGATGCTGCTGGAGCCCGGGGAGCGCAACCCGCTGACAGCCACCAGTTACGGCACGGGCCAGCTGGTGGCCGATGCGGTCAGCAGGGGCGCCCGGCACGTCATCGTGGGCCTCGGCGGCAGCGCCACCAGCGATGCGGGAAAGGGGATGCTGCAGGCGCTGGCGGATGCCTTCGACGCCGGCGAATGGGGCGCGATGGAGGCCCTGCGCGGCGTGCGTTTCACGATTGCCACGGACGTGGAGAATCCGCTCTGCGGCGAAAACGGCGCGGCCTATGTGTTCGGTCCACAGAAGGGTGCCACGCCCGAGATGGTGCGTCTGCTGGACGGGCGGGCCCGGCAGTTTGCGGAAGCATCCGCCCGCCGCATGGGCTACGACCGCTCCCGGATGAAAGGCGCTGGCGCCGCGGGCGGGTTGGGCTATGCTTTCCTGCAGTACCTGGATGCCGAATGCGTGCCGGGCATAGAGCTGATACTCAATGCTGTCGGCTTCGATGCGCTGGTGGCGGACGCGGGCCTCGTGATTACCGGCGAGGGTGCCGCCGACCGCCAGACGCTGATGGGCAAGCTCCCGATGGGCATCCTGCGGCATGCCGGCGGCGTGCCCGTCTGCCTGATCGCGGGCCGGGTCAGCGACCGCCCGCAGCTGCTCCGGGCGGGTTTCTCCCGCGTCGAATGTATCAACCCTCCGGGCCTCTCCCTGGAAGAGGCCATGCAGAAGGAGGTGGCGGAGGAGCAGATCCGGCGCACGGTCCAAAGGATTTTTCGTATCTTTGCATCATGAAGAGATACTGTCAAACTTTGACGCTGGTGGATGATCCGGCGATGATGGAGAAATATGTGGAAGCGCACGCGCACGTGTGGCCGGAAGTGGTGGCCGGACAGCGGGAGGTAGGGATCCTCTCGATGGAGATCTGGCGCCGGGGCCGGTCGCTGTTCATGATCATGGACACGGTGGACACGTTCGATTTCGCGCGCGACATGGCGCGGCTCGCCACGCTGCCCAGGCAGGCGGAGTGGGAGGCGTATGTGTCTCAGTTCCAGGGCTGTGCTGCGGATGCTACCTCCGCGGACAAGTGGCAGTTGATGGAGCGGATCTTTTAGCCGCGGGCGCACTGTTCCTCTTCCCAGATGCGCTCGAAGACTGCCCGGAGGGCGTTTTGGTCGGCGATGATCTGCCGAAGGGCTTCTAATTTGGCGGCGTTGGGGGACTCCGGAATCCACAGTTTCAGGTAGCCGCCGTAGTCGTATTTCTCGTGCAGGTGCTCCAGCGTGCGCTGCCAGTGGCCCTCTTTTTCCAGTTCCGGATAGTGGGAGAGGCCGAACTGGACGGTACGGCGGATGATCTGCTCCGGCTCGATGAGGCGGTCTGCCTCCGCCACCAGGCGGCCGTAGAGACTGCGGGGCGCGTGGTCTGACGAGGCGCGGTGGTCTTCCGCGGCTTCGGCGATTGTCCCGATCTGCTCCGGGCTGAACCATTCCCGCAGCCGGGACGCTTCCCGGATGATGCGCCCGCTCTCCAGGTGATGCGTCTTGCGGTCCACCGCCAGGCCCAGGTCGTGGCAGGCGGCCGCGGCGTAGAGCATATTCCGATCCACGGGATAGAAGGCCGCCATCTGCAGCGCCCGCTGCACCACGCTCCGCGCATGGTCTTCGCGGTGCGCCTTGTCGAAGGCGGCATAGCGGGGGATGATTTCCTCTTCCAGGAAAGCGGACAGCGCAGCGTCCGTCCCCAGCAGCTCGGCGGCGAGCAGGGGCAGCAGCTGTTCGTCGGCGGGCAGCCAGTGAACTTCGCGCAACTGCGTGTAGTCCAGCCATTTCGCGGCCTCGTGCTCGATCAGGTGCAGCCCGTCCGAAGCCAGTGTGCACAGGTAGCAGTGCATCGTGAGGTGGAAGTCGGGATAATCCCATTCGATGGTCCGGAGCAGCCGCTCCACCCGGATCTCGGCCGCCAGTTCTTCGCGGATCTCCCGCTTCAGGGCCTCCTCCGGAGCCTCCCCGGACTCCATCTTCCCGCCGGGGAATTCCCACCAGTCTTTCCAGGGGCCGTAGCCCCGCTCGGTCGCAAATAGCCGGTCTTCCCGGCGAAGGACGGCCGCCACCACTTCTATGGAACGTCGATTGTAAATTGCCACCGAAAAGTGAACAGTTTTGCCAACGAAAGTTGAACAGTTAG
>CAMHIP010000154.1 GCA_946185205.1 uncultured Bacteroidales bacterium
GAGGATCTTCACGAGGCGGACCTCCTTCGGACTCAGTTCCACCTTCGGGTCCAGCGCGGCCGCCAGGTCCTGCTCCGCCGCCTTGCGCAGGATGGAGCGGATGCGGGCGTGGGTGTACTGGATGAAGGGGCCGGTGTTGCCGTTGAAGTCGATGGACTCCTTGGGATTGAAGAGCATCTTCTTCTTGGGATCCACCTTGAGGATGAAGTACTTGAGCGCGCCCAGGCCGATCATCCGGTAGAGCCGCTCCTTCTCCTCGTCGCTGATGCCCTCGAGCTTGCCGCTCTCCTCGGAGGTGGCCTTCGCCTCCTCGTACATCTTCTCGATAAGGTCGTCAGCATCGACGACCGTGCCCTCGCGGGACTTCATCTTGCCCTCCGGAAGCTCCACCATGCCGTAGGACAGGTGGAAAATCTGGTCGGCCCAGTCGAAGCCGAGCTTCTTGAGGATGAGCTTGAGGACCTGGAAATGGTAGTTCTGCTCGTCACCCACCACGTAGATGTGGGAGTCGAGCTTGTATTCGCTGAAGCGGCGCTCGGCCGTGCCGAGATCCTGCGTAATATAGACGGAGGTGCCGTCGGAACGCAGCAGGAGCTTGCGGTCCAGTCCGTCGGCCGTGAGGTCGCACCACACGGAGCCGTCGGGATCCTTGACGAACACGCCCATGTCCAGGCCGCGCTGCACCAGCTCCTTGCCGAGCAGGTAGGTCTCATGCTCGTAGTAGGTGCGGTCGAAGGTGATGCCCAGGGCCTTGTAGGTCTGCTCGAAGCCGGCGAACACCCATCCGTTCATCATCTCCCAGAGCTGACGGACGGCAGGGTCGCCCTCCTCCCATTTGACCAGCATCTCGTGGACCTTGTCCATCACGGAAGGGTCTTCCTTCTCCATCTTGGCGAACTCCACGTAGCAGTCTCCCACCAGGTGGTCCCCCTTCTTGCCGGTGCTCTCCGGCGTAGCGCCGTGGAAGCGCTCCTGCCAGGCATACATCGACTTGCAGATATGCACGCCGCGGTCGTTGACCAGCGTGGCCTTGATCACCTCGTCGCCGGCCGCCTTGAGCAGTTCGGACACGGATGCGCCGAGGAGGTTGTTGCGGATATGGCCCAGGTGCAGGGGCTTGTTGGTGTTGGGCGAGGAGAACTCGACCATCACGCGGCGGCCCGTGGCGGGCAGCCGGCCATAGTCCTTGTCCTCCACGATGGCGGCGAGGGACTCGCGCCAGTAGAGGTTGGACAGGCTCAGGTTGAGGAAGCCCTTGACGGAATTGTAGGCGCTGACCTCCGGACAGTTGGCCACCAGCCAGTCGCCGATCTCCGTGCCCGTGGCGTCGGGGCTCTTGCGCGAAGTGCGCAGCAGCGGGAACACGACGAGCGTGAAATCCCCCTCAAACTCCTTGCGGGTCACCGAAACCTGCATGGCGGAGGGATCGACCTCGGCACCATAGAGTGCTTTGACGGCCTCTGAGGCCTTCGCGGCGAGGAATTGCTCCGGTGTCATCAGCCGAGGTAGGTCTTAAGCAGTTTGCTGGCGGACGGCTTCTTGAGCTTGCGGATGGCCTTCTCCTTGATCTGGCGGACACGCTCGCGGGTGAGGTCGAGCCGCTCGCCGATCTCCTCCAGGGTCATCTCCTGGCAGCCGATGCCGAAGAAACTCTTGATGATTTCGCGCTCGCGCGGGGTGAGGATCTGCAGCGCGCGCTCGATCTCGGTGCTCAGGGACTCGTTGGTCAGGCCGCGGTCGGCGCTCGGGGAGTCGTCGTTGGGCAGCACGTCCAGCAGGCTGTTGTCCTCGCCCTCCACGAACGGGGCGTCCACGCTGACGTGGCGTCCGGACACGCGGAGCGTATCGGCGATCTTGTCCTTGGGGATATCGATCATGTCGGCGAGCTCGTCCGTGGAGGGCTGGCGCTCATTCTCCTGTTCGAACTTGCCGAGGGCCTTGTTGATCTTGTTGAGCGAACCCACCTGGTTGAGCGGCAGGCGCACGATGCGGCTCTGCTCGGCGAGGGCCTGCAGGATGCTCTGGCGGATCCACCACACGGCGTAGGAGATGAACTTGAAGCCGCGGGTCTCGTCGAACTTTTCGGCCGCCTTGATCAGGCCGAGGTTGCCTTCGTTGATGAGGTCCGGCAGGCTCAGGCCCTGGTTCTGGTACTGCTTGGCGACGGACACGACAAAGCGGAGGTTGGCGCGCGTAAGCTTCTCCAGCGCCTCCTGGTCGCCCTTGCGGATACGCTGGGCGAGTTCGACTTCTTCTTCCGGGGACACCAGTTCCTCGCGGCCGATCTCCTGGAGATACTTGTCCAGGGAGGCGCTTTCGCGGTTGGTGATGGACTTCGTGATCTTGAGTTGTCTCATATTCAGAAAGGTATAATCTCTAACTTTTACAACCTCTTATACGGAACAATCCCGCGTAAGTTTCACACTCACGCGGGATTTTTTCCGATTAGTTTTCAACAAAGGGACTTTATTCGTCCTTTCCGAAGCCGAAGTAGCCGGGACGGCCGCTGGCCGTGACGCCCTCGATGAAGATGGAGCGCTTGCTCTTCTTGGCGATGTCGATGACATCCTGCGGCTTGGTGACCTTCTGGTCGTTGACGAAGCGGATCAGGAAGCCGTCCTCGCCGCCGGC
>CAMHIP010000155.1 GCA_946185205.1 uncultured Bacteroidales bacterium
CCAGCGCCACGCGCGACGAGGACTTCATCGAGCACATCTACGTGGCCAACATGCATTCCACGATGCTCTTCTTCACCGACCAGGGCATGTGCTACCGCCTCAAGGTCTTCGAATTGCCGGAAGGAACGCGCACGTCCAAGGGCCGCGCCGTGCAGAACCTCCTTTCCATCGACCCGTCCGACTGCATCCGCACCTATCTCAACGTGCGTTCCATCGAGAACCCGGAATACACGGACAACCATTTCGTGATCCTCATCACGAAGCGGGGCGTGGTCAAGAAGACGAACCTGACCGAATACTCCAACAAGCGCAGCCGCAACAAGGGCATCATCGCCATCAGCATCCGCGAGGGGGACGAACTCCTCGACGCCCTGCTGACCGACGGCTCGCACGAAGTGATGATCGCCGCCCGCAAGGGCCGCTGCTGCCGCTTCAACGAGGCGGAGGTGCGCGCCATCGGCCGCAACGGATCGGGTGTGCGCGGCATCAGCATCGACGATGACGACGAGGTGATCGGCGCCATTTCCTGCAACCCGCAGGCGGAGGATGCAGCAGCCCATACCATCCTGGTAGTCAGCGAGAACGGCTATGGCAAACGCTCTGATCCCGAGGAGTACCGCCTGACCTCCCGCGGGGCCAAGGGCGTGAAGACCATCAACATCACCGACAAGACTGGCCCGCTTGTTGCAATCAAGAGTGTGACCGAGGAAAATGATCTGATGATCATCACCAAGGCCGGACTGACGATCCGGATGGCCGTGTCGGACATCAAGATCGCAGGGCGCGCCACCCAGGGCGTGAAACTGATCAACATCCGGGAAGGAGATGCGATCGCCGCGGTGTCACCGGTCGCCAAGGCGGAAGAGGTCCCGGAAGAGATGCCGGAGGCGGTCCAGACCGCATAATGGAAGAATGTAATTTTAACTATTAACGAATAACCCGATGAAAAAGTTTTTTGCAATTCTCGCAGTCGCTGCCTGCATGACGGCAGTGAACGCACAGGCGCAGACCAAGGAGATTGCGGCCGCCAAGTCCGCCGTCGAGAAGGCCCAGGCTGCAGCTGAAAATGCCAAGCAGAACACCAAGACCGCCACTTGGCTCAAGTATGGCGAGGCCCTGGTGAAGGCCCATGACGCCCCGGCAGGCAACGCTTGGGTGGGTATGTCCGCACAGGAACTGGCCGTGCTGGCCGGCGGTGAGAAGCCGCAGTCCGAGTCCCAGGTCCAGCTGGCCGGCCAGACGATGACCAAGCAGGTCTATGCCGCCAAGAACCTCTACTTCAACCAGAACGGCCAGCTCGCCGTGATCGAGGTCACGCAGCCCGCCGTGGAGAATGCCCTGGACAAGGCCGTCGAGGCCTACGCGAAGGCCGCCGAGCTGGATGTGAAGGGCCAGAAGACCAAGGATATCAAGGCCGCCCTGGAAAGCATCAACTCCAAGTACACCGACGAGGCCTACAACGCCTACACGCTGGGCGACCTGAAGAAGGCTTCCGTCCTCTTCGAGAAGGCCGTCAAGGCCGCCGGCACCGCTCCGCTGAGCGCGATCGACACCAACTCCATCTATAACGCCGGCCTCACCGCCTGGCAGTCCCAGGACTGGAGCCGCGCCAAGGGCTTCTTCGAGGACAGCTTCAAATACGGCTACCTCAACGACGGTGAGACCTACGCCAAGCTGGCGGACGTCGCCGACCACCTCGGAGACAAGGCCCTGTCCAAGAAGTATCTCGAGGACGGTACCGCCAAGTTCCCGGAGAACGAGAGCCTGATGATCGGCCTGATCAACTACTACATCTCCAGCGGCGAGAACACCGAGGAGCTCTTCAACCTCTTCAAGAAGGCCCAGGCCAACGAGCCGAACAACGCTTCCCTGTACTATGTGGAAGGCAATGCCCGCAAGAAACTCGGCCAGAACGACGAGGCCCTGGCTGCCTACGAGAAGGCTTCCCAGGTCAACCCGAACTACGAGTGGGGCTACATCGGCAAGGGCATCCAGCTCTACGACATGGCCGTCGATCTCCAGGACAAGGCTTCCCAGGAGATGAACGATGCCAAGTACATGGCGCTGATGGGCGAATTCGAGAAGACCCTCAAGGCCTGCATCGAGCCGTTCGAGAAGGCTTTCGAGCTGACCAAGGACAACGAAATCAAGGCCAACATCGCCGAGTATCTCAAGAACGCCTGCTTCCGCTTCCGCACCGAGGGCGACGAGTATCAGGCGAAGTACGACAAGTACAACAACTTCGGCAAATAGTTAGTCTTCGATCCCGCACGTGTCCTTGACACGGTTCCAGGTCGAGATCATATTATCGAAATCAGATGGATTGAGCCAGTCGCTCCGGCGGCTGGCCCATTCTTTTACGAACAGGCTGGCGTAGCTGTCCGGAAGCAGCCGCTCCGGCAGGGTGCACCACAGGAAGCGGAGTTCGGGCTCCAGCATCCGTTTCTCGCCGGTCAGCGGGTCGTGGATGAAGCGCAGGGTGGCGGCGAGGCCCAGCCGCGAATTGATGATGCTCATGTTGGAGATGGCGTTGCCGAGCGAATAGATGACGGGCACGCCCT
>CAMHIP010000156.1 GCA_946185205.1 uncultured Bacteroidales bacterium
AGCGGCTACAAGGCCATCATGATCAACTACAACCCGGAGACCGTCTCCACCGACTACGACGTCTGCGACCGGCTCTATTTCGACGAGCTGAGTTTCGAGACCGTGATGGAGATCTGCTCCATGGAGAAGCCCTACGGCGTCATCGTCAGCGTGGGCGGCCAGATCCCGAACAACCTGGCCGTGCCCCTCATGCGGGCCGGCGTCCATATCCTCGGCACCACGGCGCACGACATCGACCGCGCCGAAGACCGCAACAAATTCTCCCAGATCGTCGACAAACTCGGCATCGACCAGCCGCGCTGGAGCGAGCTGACGACGATGGAAGATGTGGACCGTTTCGTGGATGAAGTCGGCTTCCCGGTGCTCGTCCGCCCGTCCTACGTCCTCTCCGGCGCCGCCATGAATGTCTGCTACAGCAAGGAAGACCTGCGGATCTTCCTCGACATGGCCGTCGAGGTCTCCGAAGAGCATCCGGTCGTGATCAGTTCCTTCATGCAGCGCTGCAAGGAGCTGGAATGCGACGCCGTGGCCGACGGCGGCAAGGTGATCGCCTACGCCATCTCGGAGCATATCGAGTTCGCCGGCGTCCACTCGGGAGATGCGACCATCCAGTTCCCGCCGCAGAAGATCTACGGCATCACGGCCGCCAAGATCCGCAAGACGGCGGCGGCCATCGCCGCGGAGCTGCACATCACCGGACCGTTCAACATCCAGTTCCTCGCCACGGACAACTACATCAAGGTCATCGAGTGCAACCTGCGCGCCTCCCGCAGCTTCCCGTTCGTCTCCAAGGTCCTGAAAGTCAACTTTATCGACCTGGCCACGCGCTGTATGCTCGGCCAGCGTCCCGAGAAGATCGACATCGATCCCTTCGAGCTGGAGTACGTGGGCATCAAGTGTTCGCAGTTCTCCTTCGCCCGTCTGGGCAAGGCGGACCCGGTGCTGGGTGTCGATATGGCCTCCACCGGCGAGGTGGGCTGCATCGGCGACAACCTGAACGAGGCCCTGCTCAAGTCGATGCTGTCCGTCGGACACCGCATCCCGCAGAAGTCCATCCTCATCTCTTCCGGCAATCCGATCCAGAAAGCCGACCTGCTCCGCGCCTGCCAGCTGCTCGCCGACAAGCACTATACGATCTACGCCACGGGCGGTACCTGCAAGTACCTCAACGAGAACGGCGTGCCGGCCCTGCGGGCCTTGTGGCCGAATGAGCAGGAGGAAGGCGCTCCCGCCGCCCTCGACCTCATCCGGAAGCATGAAGTGGAACTTGTGATCAATATACCCAAGAATTTCACGCACAGTGAATTGAGTAACGGTTATCAGATGCGCCGAGCCGCCATTGACTTCAATGTGCCGCTCATCACCAACAGCCGTCTGGCGACCGCTTACATCCGGGCCTTCTGCGCCGTCCCGCAGGATGCGATCAGCATCAAGAGCTGGGACGAGTATTAGACCGTGGGGCGCACGAAGTTTTTCTGGCACCTGACGGCCCTCGCCGTTGTCGCAGTCTGGGGCGTGACTTTCGTCTGCACGAAAGTGCTCATCGCCTCAGGACTGCGTCCGGCCGAGATTTTTGCCATCCGCTTCGCCCTCGCTTACATCGGCATCTGGCTGCTTCCCCGTCATTCCCGACCTGATCGGGAATCTCCTGCGCGACGCCTCTGGTCCCGCTCCTGGCAGGATGAACTGATGTTCGTCTTCCTGGGGATCACGGGCGGCTCGTTTTACTTCCTGACGGAGAATACGGCCCTCGCCTACACCCAGGCCAGCAACGTGGCCTTCCTGGTGTGCAGCGTTCCCCTGCTCACGGCGCTGCTCATCCTGCTGTACCGGCGGGTGCGCCGGGACCGCTTTTCCGAAGCGATGGAAGACATCCGCCTGGGCTTCCCGCTCATCGGCGGTACGCTGCTCGCCTTCGGCGGCATGGCGCTGATGCTCTTTGACGGCGCCCGCGTGCAGGTCTCGCTGCGCGGCGACCTGCTGGCCCTGGGCGCCGCCCTCTGCTGGGCGCTCTACAGTCTGTTCATGGGCAAGATGACCAGCGAATACGGCGGTGTCTTCGCGACCCGCAAGGTCTTCGCCTACGGCCTTCTGACCATCATCCCCTTCCTCTTCGGCCGGGAGGAGCCCCTTCCGGCCGCGACCTTCGCCCGGCCGGAGGTCTGGGGCAACCTGCTCTTCCTCGGCCTCGGCGCCTCCCTCGCCTGCTTCGTGGCCTGGAACCTCGTCATGTCGCGGCTCGGCAACATCACCTCGACCAACTACGTCTATCTCAACCCGGTCTTCACGCTGATCTCCGCCATGGTCTTTCTCGGCGAACGCCTGACGCCCGCCGGCGCCGTCGGCTCCGTCCTGATCCTCGGCGGCGTCATCCTGGCCGGCCAGCGCTTTGAGCGGCGGCGATGAGACCTCTTCCGTCCCCTCGTGCAAAATCCCAAAAAAGATTTGGTGAATTCGCAAAGAGTTTCTATATTTGCAATCCCAAACAACGGTGCTGTAGCTCAGATGGTAGAGCAAAGGACTGAAAATCCTTGTGTCGGCAGTT
>CAMHIP010000157.1 GCA_946185205.1 uncultured Bacteroidales bacterium
TCGGCTTCGTGAGAGGGAGGGGCCCGCAGACGCAGTCTGTGGGAGGGGTCCGGCACCGCCGGACGTCTCCGGAGCCTGTTGCCCGCTCTGCGCAGGAGCGTTCTGCAGGAACGCCAGCTTCATCAGCGCAAACTCGATATGCAGCCGCGGATTCGTCGCGAGACGATACCCCGCCTCACACTGCGTCGTGACGCCCAGCGCATCGTAGAGCCACTTCACGCTGCAGCGCTCCCCCTGCTCCTTATAGCGCGCCCGCCAGGAATCCGGCAGATCCAGCAGCGACTCCAGGCCGCCCGTGCGGCTCACCAGCAGATCGCGCAGGTGCGCGCTGACCGCCGCGATGAAATGCTGCGCATTGAAGCCCTTCGACAGGACTTCGTCGAAAAGCAGCAGCGAAGCGGCATAGTCCCCGGAAAGCGAAGCATCGACCAGCCGGAAACTGTAGTCGTAGTCCAGCACGCCCAGGTTGCGGATCACGTCCTCGTAATGGATGTCCGTCCCGCAGAACGCGACCGTCTGGTCGAAGAGGGTCAGGGCGTCGCGCATGGCGCCGTCCGCCTTGTGGGCGATCACATGCAGGGAACCGTCGTCGATCGTGATCCCCTCCTTGCCCGCGATGTCCTGCAGGTTGCGGACGATGTCCGGCACGCCGATGCGGTTGAAATCGTAGGTCTGGCAACGGCTCAGGATCGTGGGCAGGATCTTGTGCTTCTCCGTGGTCGCGAGGATGAAGATGGCATGTGCCGGCGGCTCCTCCAGCGTCTTGAGGAAGGCGTTGAAGGCCGAAGTCGAGAGCATGTGCACCTCATCGATGATATACACCGAATAGCGGCCCACCTGGGGCGGGATCTGCACCTGGTCCATCAGCGTCTTGATGTCCTCCACGCCGTTGTTGGACGCGGCATCCAACTCGTGGATGCAATAGGAGCGGCCTTCGGCGAAGGAGCGGCAGGAGTCGCACTCGCCGCAGGGCTCCAGGTCCGGGCCGGGATGGGCACAGTTGATGGTCTTGGCGAAGATACGCGCCGCGCTGGTCTTGCCCACGCCGCGCGGGCCGCAGAACAGATAGGCATGCGCAAGCTGTCCGCGCTGGATCGAGTTCTTGAGGGTCCGCGCGATGTTGTCCTGTCCGATCAGGGACTCGAAAGAGTCCGGACGGTATTTGCGAGCTGATACGACGTAGTCTGACATAGTTTACAAATGTAATGATTTTTGCGTATATTTGGGCTTATGAAATCCCGATTGCTCCATCTTTTTCTGCTCGCGGTACTGCTCTTCTCCGCCCTGCCGGCATTCTCCCAGAAGATCTACACCCGCAAGATGCGTCTGGCCGACTTCCCGACCAAGACCACCAAGGTCGTGCTCGAAGGCAATTCCTTCCTGGAACTGGCCCTGCGCGAAGAGATCTCCGTGCACTGGAGGATTTCACCCTACGAATTCTGCGACCCGGCGGAATACGCCGGACTGCGCACGTCCTCGTCCTATTATTTCCTCACCCTGGCCCAGGAAGAGGGCCTGGCCTACCTGATCCTGTCCAAAGGCGGCAAGGAAGGAGAGACCGACCAGCTCAAGCAGGCCTTCGAGGTGGTCCGGATGCCGATCGCCAGCGTGGACGACCCCTCCGGGAGGGAGCTCGTGTTCATGGGCGCCTTCCTGGGCATCATCCAGAATTTCGTGGAGCAGGCCATGGTCTCCGACAAGACGGCCTACGGCGGCCTGTCCGAGCGCAACGGCCTGAAACTGAAAGACAAGACCGTCTATCTGGACCCGGACCAGGCGGACAAGGCCTACCTGGAAGGCACCCCGGACGCCCTGCTGGGCGTCACCATCGCCCCGGTCCAGATCAGCTTCGACACGGTCTGCTACAAGATGCTCATTTCCGCCGACACGCACGAGCTCTTCTACTTCGAGAAGAGCAAATACAAAGGACCCTCGGACGGCCGTTTCACCGACGCCGAGGCCAAGCGCTTCGAGCGGCGCGGGGCGACGGTCGTACGGTAGCGGCTACAGATTGACGTACATGCGGACGTTGTCCGCGCTGACGGGCTCGTCGCCCAGGATCAGCAGACGGTCCACGACATTGTCCAGTTCGCGGATATTGCCGGGCCAGTGTTTCTGCTGAAGCAGCGCCACCGCCTCCGGAGAGAAGCTGCGGGACTTGCCGCCGTCCGTATATTTCGCCAGGAAGAAATCAATCAGGCGCGGGATGTCGTCGCGGCGCTCGTCCAGCGACGGGACACGGATCACGATCACGCTGAGACGATGGTAGAGGTCCTCGCGGAAACGGCCCTCGGCGATCTCTTTCTGCAGGTCCTTGTTGGTCGCTGCAATGACGCGCACGTCCACTTCGATGTCCTTGTCGGACCCCACGCGGGAGAGTTTCTTCTCCTGCAGCACGCGGAGCACCTTGGCCTGCGCGGCCAGGGACATGTCGCCGATCTCATCGAGGAAGAGCGTGCCGCCGTCGGCCTGCTCGAACTTGCCCTTGTGCTGCTTGATGGCCGAGGTGA